>CBDLTN010000006.1:0-45779 GCA_965306065.1 uncultured Sulfurospirillum sp.
AAGTGTTGTTTTATGGGTCATATTGATTCGTATTTTAGCTTCGATTTTGATTTTTAAAGATTACTCTTTATCCTGGAGTAAGGCTACTCAAAAGACCTTTATACTTAAGAGCTTTGTTTATATCGTAGCTTTTTGTGTGTATATGCCATTTCTTTATGGGCAAGTCCGAATCGCAGGGTTACTATCAGAGTTGGCTTTTTATCTTTTTGCAATTAATTTTATTATGTATTCATATAGTATTGTGATTAATAGAAGTAGAGTTAAAAAATCTAAAAGTTTAGTTATATTTGGAGCAGGTCGAGCAGGGTTGAAACTAGAAGAAGAGTATAGAAATTCTGAATATAAAATAAAGTATTTTGTTGATGATGATGTAGCTTTACAAAAAAGAAGTATAGATGGCATTAGAATCGTTTCAAAAAAAGAGCTTATGGAAAAGATTGGAGAAGAAGAGAGGTTTGAGCTGCTTATAGTAGCAATGCCTTCTGCAAATTCTGAACGAGTAGGTGAAATATACGAGAGATTAAATAGTTATTTTAAAGAGATTAAAGTCTTACCTTCATTAGATAAAATTTTTAATAGAGATTCTTTATCTAAGGAGCTCAAAAACATAAGTGTAGAAGATCTTCTTGCACGTCATCCTCAAGATTTGGATAAACAAGTAATATCTAAGTTTTTGAAAGATAAAAAAGTACTTATAACAGGAGCTGGAGGTAGTATTGGAAGTGAGATAAGCCGCCAGTGTTTGAAATATGGAGTAAAAGAATTAACTCTTTTAGACCATAGCGAATTTAATCTTTACTCGATTTGTGAAGAGCTAAATTCAACTAAAGTAAACCCTGTAATGCAGAGTGTTTTAAATCTTAAAGCACTTGAACGCACCATCTCTACATGTAAACCAGATATAATTCTTCATGCAGCAGCTTATAAGCATGTCCCTTTAGTTGAAGCAAATATACAAGAGGGTATACAAAACAATATAATTGGTACAAAAAACTGTATTGATCTAGCTATAAAATATGATGTAAAAAAGTTTATATTGATCTCTACTGATAAAGCTGTTCGTCCTACAAATGTAATGGGAACTACAAAACGTATTTGTGAGCTTTATGCAGGCAATGTACAAAGTAAAAACACAGAAATAGCAGCTGTTAGATTTGGTAATGTTTTAGGTTCATCTGGTTCAGTCATACCCAAGTTTAAAGCTCAAATAGAAGCAGGAGGTCCTATTACGGTAACCCATCCTGATATAACTCGTTATTTTATGCTTATACCTGAAGCTTGTGAATTGGTACTTCAAACAGGAGCAATTGCAAAAGGAGGAGAGATATTTATACTTGATATGGGAGAACCTATTCGTATAGTTGATTTGGCCAATAAGATGATAGAGCTTTCTGGAAAAAAAGACATTAAAGTTGAATTTACAGGACTTCGCCCAGGAGAGAAGCTATATGAAGAACTTCTTATAAATGATAGTGATCAAAAAACCCAATACGAGTCTATAACAGTAGCATCAAACACTTCATATGCCATAGATAAATTAGAAAATGATATAAAAAAGCTTCTGACATGTAAAGAAAAATTAGTACAACTCAAAAAAATAGTGCCAGAGTTCAAACATAATGGAGGATGAGCAAAAAATATACACTAAAATTAATCTTTTTTAGATAAAATAGACTTAATTTAAAAGGGGGGTGTTCTAATGGTTGTTCGTGAAATACAGCAGTTCAGTGAAGTTAGACCAAGAGCTAGAGCGTATTTTTGTTATCTTTTTAACCGTAATATGCCAAGTCGTCTTCCTGATCCAGACTTATCAGAGATAGAAAATTCACTTGATAAAATAGTAAATGAAATAGATAATTTTGAAGCACTTTATGTTCTTGACGCTAGTGGAAGACAAGTAACTGATAACTTGACCAATAAACAAGAGTATAAAGGTGGAATTGGAAAAAATAGAAGCAATAAATCATATTTCTATCGCTCAGTTCGACAAAAAAGATGTGTTTTAACTGACCCATATCCATCGACTTTAACAAATTCCTTGACTGTAACAGCAGCTTATCCTATATATGATGATAAGACTGAATTGAAGTATGTAGCTTGTATGGATATATCTTTAAAAGATGTTCTTAAAATTGCTCATCCAAGTTCTTTGCAATCTATGTTTGGTGATTTTGTAAAATTTTCTTATAGTATATTTTCATTGGCACTTTTGATGGTTGCATTTTTACTTTTTTACAACGGAATGTCCAGTCTTATAAGTCATGGTTTTATGAGTGCTACAGAAGATATAGAGACAATGTTTAGAGCAACGATTCTCTTAACTCTATCTTTAGCAATATTTGATTTAGTAAAAACTATATTTGAAGAAGAAGTACTTGGAAGGCATAGCAAAGATGATTCAGGTGGTATACATAAAACAATGGTTAGATTCTTGGGATCCATTGTCATTGCTTTGGCAATAGAAGCTTTGATGTTAGTATTTAAGTTTGCAATTACAGACCCAACGCATATACTTTATTCAGTATACCTTATAGGTGGCGTTGCAGTACTTTTAGTATCACTTGCATTTTATGTTAAATCCGTTTCAGTAAAGAGAGAAAATGATAGCGTTAATTGATTATAATATGGGTAACTTAAGAAGTGTTTCGAACGCTTTTGATAAGATAGGCTCATCAGTAGAAGTTGTAAGTGATCCTGATAGATTAAAAGATTTTGATAAGGTGATTTTACCAGGAGTTGGAGCTTTTAAAGATGCAATGGAGCATCTAAAAAGTAATGGTATGCAAGAATCTATACAAGAGTTTTCTAAAAGTGGTAAACCACTGTTGGGTATTTGTCTGGGAATGCAGTTATTATTAGATAGTAGTGAAGAGTTTGGATTTACAAAAGGTCTTGGCTTGATTGAAGGAAAAGTAAAAGAGTTTGACAAAACAAAGTTTAAAGACAGACTAAAAGTACCACATATGGGATGGAATGAGCTTTATGTTCAAAATGACTCAAGACTTTTTGCAGGGATGGACAGAGAAATTTATCTCTATTTTGTACATAGTTTTCATGCTACATGTAAAGATGAGTTTGCTATAGGAAAGACCTTTTATGGGTATGATTTTGTGAGTGCAATTGAAAAAGACAATATTTATGGATTTCAGCCTCACCCAGAAAAGTCACATGAAAATGGACTTAAAATTCTTAAAAATTTTGTGGAGATGTAGATGGATATTTTACCAGCGATAGATTTAAAAGACGGAAAAGCAGTAAGACTAAGTAAAGGGCTTATGGAGAGTGCTAAAATATATAGTGATGAACCTTGGAGGGTTGCTAAGAGATTTGAAGAATTAGGTTCTAAATGGCTTCATATAGTTGACCTTAATGGTGCATTTGCAGGCGAGCCTGCGAATTTAGAACAAATTAAAAAGATAAGAAAAAACTGTAACTTAAAAATAGAACTTGGTGGTGGTATTAGAGATGAAGAGACTATTAAGATGTATTTAGAACTTGGAGTTGATAGACTAATACTTGGAAGTATTGCAGTTAAAGATCCTCAGTTCGTTAAAGATATGGCCTCAAAATATCCAATCGCAGTAGGTATAGATGCTATGAATGGAATGGTGGCAGTTGAAGGTTGGGCAGAAGTTAGTTCAATGAAAGCAACTCATCTGGCAAAAGAGTTTGCAAATGCAGGAGTAGAAGCTATTATATGTACTGATATAAGTAAGGATGGTATGCTTTGTGGAGTAAATGTAGAATTTACTGAAGAAATATCAAATGCAAGTGGAGTTGATACCATTGCCAGCGGTGGAGTGAAAGACATAGAAGATATAAAAAACTGTAATGATAGTAGTAAAATATCTGGTGTTATTGTAGGAAAAGCATTCTACGAAGGAAGTCTTGATTTGGAAGAGGCTTTTAATTTAACAAGTGGGTTAAAGTAACTTCAAAGTAATTTTTGATAAAATTGTATAAAATAACCTGTTAATAAGAAAAGGAGTGACATTGAGATTGCTAGTAGTGGATGACAGCTCGACAATGCGCCGTATTATAAAAAATACATTAGCAAGGTTGGACTATAAAGATGTGTTAGAAGCAGAAGATGGTGCAGTTGCTTGGAAGGTAATGAGTGAGAATGATGATATTGATGTACTTATCACTGATTGGAACATGCCTGAGATGAATGGATTAGAGCTTGTTAAAAAAGTTAGAGCTGAAGCTAAATACGAAGATATGCCAATAATCATGGTTACAACTGAAGGTGGAAAAGCTGAGGTAATTGTAGCTTTAAAAGCTGGAGTTAACAACTATATAGTTAAACCTTTTACACCTGCTGTATTAAAAGAAAAATTAGAGGACGTTTTAGGCTAGTCGTGAAAGAAACCTACAACGAACTACAAATCACCCCATTCGGCGAATATGAACGCTTCGCCGACTTTATCCTAACCCTTACAAACGAAGCTATAGAAGAGTGTGATGGTGTCATTATCGTCCGTAGTGAAGAAGAACTTGATGCTATAGAATTTGGTGTAAAAGTATTTGCGCAAAGTCTTGCAGTTACTCTTAATAAAGAAGTGAGTGTAGAAACAAAGCTTGAAATTAAAGAAAATATAGACTGGATAAGCAGTTATCAAAAATCAGTTCAACCTATAGAAATAGGTGAGTTTTATATACATCCAAGTTGGATAGAAAAAAAAGAAGATAAGTTAAATATACTTATTGACCCAGCCCTTGCATTTGGCTCTGGTCATCATGAAACAACATATGGATGTTTATTGATGTTACAAAAATATTTACAAAAATCTGATAAAATCCTTGACGTTGGTTGTGGGAGTGGAATACTTTCAATTGCTAGTGCAAAATTAGGTGCATATGTAGATTTTTGTGATACAGATAAGCTTGCAGTTTGCAATGCTAGTGATAATTTTAAATTAAACAACGAAAACTATAATAATTCTTGGGCAGGATCAGTCCAAAAAAGAGATGGAGAATATGATGTAGTTATGGCAAATATTATTGCAGATGTTCTTATTATGCTTGCACAAGATTTAATTAGTGCTACAAAGAAAGATGGTATATTGATACTATCAGGAATATTAGATAAGTATGTGACAAGAGTTGAAAAAAGATTTAATTCAATGAAGGTTTTAGAAAAATATAGAAAAGATGAGTGGTATACACTCGTATTAAAAAGGTAAAAATTTGAACCAAAACAACGATAATAAAGATAATAAAAACAATAACTTTTTTAACCAAAACCCACTTTTAGTATTTGCGATTTTTTCAATCGTAATTATTATGGTGTTTAAAAACTTTTTAGCACCAGATGATGGTATGGGTGGTGTTAATGGAGTTGCTGGTGGAAAAGCAGTTACTAAGAATATAAACTATTATGAGTTTAAAGAGCTAGTTAAGAAAAATCAAGTAACTTATGTTGCTATGGGTCAGACTACTCTAAGAGCTGTAAATGAAAATGGTGTTTCAAAAACAGTTTATATAGTAAAAAAAGTGGGCGAAGATTCAACTTTGATACCTCTTCTAGATGAAAAGAAAATTCCTTATGGTGGATATAATGAAACAAATGTATTTACAGAGATTCTTTTTTCCTGGGTAATCCCAATCTTCATATTTTTTGGAATTTGGATGCTTCTTGCTAGTCGTATGCAGAAAAATATGGGTGGTGGAATACTAGGAATGGGTAGTAGTAAAAAACTAGTTAATTCTGAAAAACCAAATGTGAAGTTTGATGATGTAGCGGGAGTCGAAGAGTCTAAAGAAGAGGTAAAAGAGATTGTTGATTTTTTAAAGCATCCTGATCGTTATTTAAATCTTGGTGCCAAAATTCCAAAAGGTGTTCTTTTAGTAGGCCCTCCAGGGACTGGTAAAACATTATTAGCTAAAGCAGTTGCAGGTGAAGCAGACGTTCCTTTTTATTCAGTTTCAGGTTCAAGTTTTATAGAAATGTTTGTAGGTGTTGGAGCAAGTCGTGTAAGAGATTTATTTGAAAATGCAAAAAAAGAAGCACCAGCAATTGTTTTTATAGATGAAATTGACGCAATAGGAAAAAGTCGTGCAGCAAATGGTCAAATGGGTGGAAACGATGAAAGAGAACAAACTCTAAATCAACTTCTTGCAGAGATGGATGGATTTAATTCAGATAAGTCACCTGTTATTGTTCTTGCAGCTACTAATAGACCAGAAGTATTAGATGCTGCACTTTTAAGACCAGGACGTTTTGATAGACAAGTTTTGGTTGACAAGCCAGATTTTAAAGGTAGAGTTGACATTTTAAAAGTTCATGTAGAAGGTATAAAACTTGCAAAAGATGTAGAGTTAGAAGAAATAGGACGTTTGACTGCAGGACTTGCAGGTGCTGATTTAGCAAATATAATCAACGAAGCTGCACTTTTAGCAGGACGTAGTAATAAATCTCATGTACACCATAAAGATATGGTTGAAGCTGTAGAGCGTTCTATTGCTGGACTAGAGAAAAAGAGCCGTCGTATAAATCCTGAAGAGAAGAGAATAGTAGCTTACCACGAGAGTGGACATGCGCTTATTGCTGAAACTACAAAAGGTGCAAAAAGTGTATCAAAAGTATCTATCATCCCTCGTGGACTTGCAGCACTTGGGTATACACTAAATACTCCAGAAGAGAATAAATTTTTAGCACAACGTCATGAATTAGTTGCTGAAGTTGATGTGCTTTTAGGTGGACGTGCTGCAGAAGAAGTATTTATTGGTGAGATAAGTACAGGAGCAGGCAATGATTTAGAGCGTGCAACTGATATAATAAAATCAATGGCTAGTATTTACGGTATGAGTGATGTTGCTGGATTAATGGTTATTTCACGTCAAAACAACTCATTCTTAGGAGGAAGTTCTTCTAGTGACTGTAGTGATAAAATGGCAGAAGATCTTGATACTTATATTAAAAATATTCTTGATGAAAGATATAAAGAAGTAGTAAAAAAACTTGAAGAATATAAAGAGTGTATAGAAAATATAGTAGTATCTTTAAATAAGCATGAGACTATAGATGGTGATCAGTTAAGAGAAATAATACATGCTTATGAAGAAGAAAAAGGTATAAAATCATTAAAAAATACAAAGACAGATACAAAGACAGAAGATAGTAGTGATGAAAAATAATACAACTACACAACTGATAGCAAAAGAGGGGTGGAGATACCTCTTTTTTACTGCAGTTTTGTTTGTATTATCATTATGTTTTGATATGTTTCCATGGGTATTTTTTGTAATATTTATATTTACTGCATATCTATTTAGAAATCCTGAAAGACTTCCAGCTGAAGATGATGATATGGCAATTTTATCGCCTTGTGATGGAAGTATATCTACAATATCAAAAATAAAGTATATCGATGATAAAGAGTACATAAAAGTACAAATTCAAAAATCTTTATTAGAAGCTAGTATCCTAAGAGCACCAACTAAGATGAGTATAAAATCTACATTAAGAAGACATGGACTATTTTTACCAATTAATACAATGTTAAATAAAAAACTTGGAGAAAAAGTTTCTCTTACATGTAAAAGCAAATATAGTGAAATTTTATTAAGTGTTAATGCCGGAGCTTTTGCAAGAAAAATAGAACTTTTTAAAACTATAGGACCTTTAAAATCAGCTCAGAGATTTGGATTATTGGTTGAAGGGGATGTTGAATTATATTTACCATTAGATTCTAGGGTAAAAGTTGCAGTTGGTGATGAAGTTAAATCAGGTGAGAGTGTATTAGGTTATTTTGCACATAAAGGAAATTTAGATGATAAATAGTAATGGTGAAAAATTACAATTAATGTATATATTCCCAAATCTTTTTACAGCAGCAAGTGCTTTTCTTGGTGTTATAGGCATTATTGCATCTTCAAATGGTCAATTTGAAAAAGCAGCAATATATATTTTACTATCACTTGTTTTGGATGGACTTGATGGTAGAGTAGCAAGATTGACTAATACAACAAGTAAATTTGGTGCAGAGTTTGATTCACTTGCAGATGTTGTCGCATTTGGAGCAGCTCCTGCGATGCTTTTTTATTTTAGTGTTGGATATCAATTTGGAAAACTAGGGGCACTTTTTAGTGCTTTGTATGTTGTATTTGGAGCTATAAGGCTTGCTAGATTTAATGTAATGAGTGGAGTGAGTGAACCTTCTGTATTTATAGGTATTCCTATTCCTGGTGCAGCAGTTGTTCTTACTATGTGGGTACTTACTTATTTAAAATACCCATTTATGCATGGTTTGGAAGTTGCTATGTTACTTTCATTAGGTCTTCTTTCTTTTCTTATGGTAAGTAATATAAGGTACCCAAGTTTTAAAAAGATAGATATGAAAAAAGCAAATATTATGAAAGTATTAGTAATGTTAATAGTTGTTTTCTCACTTCTTTATCTATATCCAATTGAGAGTACAACATTTCTTATAACAGGATATTTACTATATGGACTTTTTAGAGGAGTCTATACAATTGCAAAAAAAAAGAAAAACTAGTATAATACAAAAAAATCAATAAGGAGATTAACATGACAACTTTACATGTAAAGCATATTTCAACACAAAAGAGAAATAATAATCTCCTTCTCCTCTTTCTTCTCAGCCTCTAAAACTTAACAAACAGATACATTTAAACCAATAAAATACAATATAAAATAAGGATAATCTTATGAAAACAGAAAATATAATAATATTTGATACAACATTAAGAGATGGTGAGCAAAGTCCTGGTGCTTCGATGAACACGGAAGAAAAAATACAATTAGCTCTTCAGTTAGAAAAACTTGGAGTTGATATTATTGAAGCTGGATTTGCAGCTGCTAGTCCAGGAGATTTTGATGCCATTAGAAGGATTAGTGAACAAGTTAAGACTTCAACAGTATGTTCTCTAGCACGCGCATTAGATCGTGATATAAAAGCTGCTGGTGAAGCTATAGCAAACGCAAATCTTAAAAGAATTCACACTTTTATTGCTACAAGTCCAATTCATATGGAATATAAGTTAAAGATGACTCCAGACCAAGTTATAAAAAAAGCTGTTGATGCTGTAACATATGCAAAAACTTTTTGTAATGATATTGAGTTTAGTTGTGAAGATGCAGGAAGAAGTGATGTTGGTTTTATGAAAGAGATACTTGATGCTGTAATAGAAGCGGGAGCAACAACATTAAACATACCTGACACTGTTGGTTATAGGATGCCAAGTGAGATGGGAGCTATCATTAAAGCACTTCATGAGAGTGTTGGTGACAGAGCTATACTTTCAGTGCATAATCACAACGATTTAGGTGTTGCGGTTGCTAGTTCTATTGAGTGTATTTTAAATGGAGCTAGACAAGTAGAGTGTACGATAAACGGACTTGGAGAGAGAGCAGGAAATGCAGCACTTGAAGAGGTTGTAATGGCACTTCGTACTCGTCATGATATCTTTGGTGGATATGACACAAATATCAATATAAAAGAGATTTATCCTACTAGCAGACTGGTTTCTACTATTACTGGAATTGAGCCTCAACCAAACAAAGCAATAGTAGGTAAAAATGCATTTGCTCATGAAAGTGGCATTCATCAAGATGGAGTTTTAAAGCATATGGAAACATATGAGATTATGAAAGCAACGGATATAGGGCTTGATAAAAATTCTATAGTTCTTGGAAAACACTCTGGTAGACATGCATTTAAAGACAAACTAATAAAACTGGGATTTAATCTTAAAAATGATGAGATTGATGAAGCATTTGGTAGATTCAAAATTCTTGCAGATGCAAAAAAAGAGATTTTTGATGATGATATAAGAGCACTGGTTTCAGCAGAAATTGCAAAAGTAGAGGAAGTATTTAAACTCGTTACTCTTCAACTAAGTGATTGTAATCCAGGTGGCGTTGCAAATGCTGCAATTACTATTTCACACGATGGTAAAGAAGTTACTGATGCTGCAATTGGAAATGGAACTATGGATGCAGTATTTAAGGTAATTGATAGAGTATGTAATGTTAAGGGTGAACTTAGAGACTATAAAGTTGATGCGGTAACTGAAGGAAAAGATGCCTTAGCTCGTGTTGTAGTTAAAGTTGCATTTGAAGAGGGAAAACCTGCTATTATGGGACATGGTCTGAGTGTTGATACAATGCTTGCAACGGCAAATGCATATATAGGAGCATTAAATAGTTATATATCAATGAAAGATGGTTTTAATAACTAACTTTTTTATATAAAACTATCTGGTGACTTTGAAACTAAAGTATTTAGATTTAAAGTCACTATTCCCTATCCTGTTATATTGTATAGTAGCACCTTCCCAATTTCCTATCTCTTGATAAAGAAGTCCAAGTGCATATCTTGACTCATAGTTTTTAGGGTCTGTAAGTTTAGCTAGCTCTAAAAGGGCTACTGCATTTTCACTATGATTAGCCCCTATACTTGCAACTGCTGCAAAAAATATAGTTGCACTATCTCTCTTTTTTAAATCATCTATAAGTTTGTTATAAAGTATATAGGCTTCTTCAAAATTGTGTGTGTATATGCTTATGTAAGCTAAAGTTTGCATAATAGCTGCAACATCATTTTTTTCTAGTTGCATTTTTTTTATCAATTCATTTCTTTCATGATATAGCAATCCTCCTATTTGAAGAAGTTTTATATATGATTCTTGAACAATTCTAGGACCATAATAAAAGGCATTGTGGTCTAAATCTAATTTTCTAAAATCTATTTGAATCGCTTTAGCATACTTTTTTATATCGTTTTTTTTGTGTTTGACATTGAAGTTTATTATATTTGCCATAATATCTTTTGGCAGTATTGATTTAAGTATAGTCGCTTTTTGTCTATATGCTTTTTCATTAAAAGTTTTTTGTGCAATAATAGTATCAAATATTAAATTTAATGGGGTTTTCTTTTTATCAGACTCTAGCCATCTTGTAAGAGAGAGTTGATTGTTTTCAGTAAGATGTACCAATGACATAAAAAGATTAGATTCTTCTAAGCTTTGATCATTTGTCATGCTTTGTTTTACATCTTCTTTTAATTTTGTTATATCTTTCTTTATTAATTCTCCAGTCATTATTGCAAATGCGCCAGCTAGATAGTTATTATTGTTTAGATGATAACTTTTTGCAAAGTGTTTATACGCTTTTGTAAAATCAGCCATCTGTGCATATGTTAATGCTAGGTTATAGTGTAGTATTGAGTGTTTTGGATAGGTATCTATCATTTGTAAAAATATTTGGTTTGCTTGTTCAGTATGATGGTTAAGTGCTTTTTTTATTCCGCTACTTATTGAAATATTTACTTTTGATATAGTTGAACTTCTTTTTAGATATGATAAGGCTGGTCCAATTTCATCAATGAAAACATTCATACTACCTTTTCTTATATAATCTATCGTTTGTTTTGCGTTGAAAACCTTAAATGGAGCAAAGTAGAAAAGTAGACTATATGTTCTTTGATCATCAAAAAACAGAGTTTTATCAAATTCTGTTTGTGCTACATTGACGTTAAACAAAGACTCCTTAAGAGTTGTTTTTATAGGATAGAGTTTTGTAGCATTCTCGTCTTGTTCAAGATATAACTGATTCATGATACCAGCACTACTTTCTAGTTCACCTAGTTTATTGTGTACAAGAGCAAGAGCAGCTCTTAAATGCAGAGGCTTTTCTGTATTTCCATTTGCTTTTATAAGATAGTTTTTAGCAACTTTAAATTCACCTAATCTAGCATATAATAGTCCTAGAGTAAGAGAATCATCAATTTTTGATTTTTTTTCCAGAATATTTATCGCTTTATTGTCTAGATTTATTGATGAAAGTATTTTAGATGCTACATAGTTTTGTTCATATTTGTAATACTCGGAACTACTATTAGTAAGTGCAGCAAGTGATTCGTAGTAGTAATTTTTATAGTAATTAATTAAACCAACGTAGTATGAATAAAGTGGAGCATTACTTTCCATAGGAAGATAAGTAAAAGCTAAATCAATATAGTATTTAAAAAGATCACTTTCGCCAAGTTCTAGTGCACAAACGGCTGCATTTATAGCACTAACACATCTTTGTTCTTCGTTATCTATAGCTTTTTTGAAAGACTCTAAAGCCTCTTTATAATTGTTTTCTTTAATCTTCGCAACACCAATATTATAATGAGATATGGCTTCATTAAATGTAGATATACGTTTGTAAACTTTTAGTGCTTCTTCTTTGTTGCCGCCCTCATATAGAACATTTGCTTTTTTAATCATATTTTCTAAATGAGATGGGGAAAATTGTCCAAAATCATTTTTTTTGTTTAGCTTACTTGCAATTGAACTTGTATTAACGTCTGATACTATCGGTTCTTTTGAACCGCTTATAGAGATAATAATGATTAAAATTATAATCAGTAAAAAAGCAAAAATAGAACTACCTATAATGATAAGCTGTTTTTTCTTATCAAGGGTTTTTTTCTCCTCTTTTTTCTCCTCTTTTTTAGGTATTGACTCTTCATCATCACCTGTTTCGAGGATTATTATCTCTTCTTCAGCCATTACATGTAACTCTTTAATACTTCTGGTATATCTATTGTTCCATCTTCATTCTGATAGTTTTCCATGATAGCTATAAGAGTTCTACCAATAGCTAGTGATGAACCATTTAGTGTATGGGTTAGTCTGTTTTTCTTTCCATCTTTATATCTGATTTTTGCACGTCTTGCTTGAAAGTCCATAGTGTTTGATATTGAGCTTATCTCTCTGTATCTATTTTGTCCAGGGAACCAGACTTCAAGGTCTATTGTTTTTGCAGCACTAAATCCTAAGTCACCACCACAAAGCATAACTTTTCTATGAGCTAGACCTAAAGAAGTAAGTAGGTCACTTGCACACTCTACCATTTCATTGAAAACATCTTCACTCTGTTCAGGTTTTGTAATAGAGACTAGTTCTACTTTTGAAAATTGATGTTGTCTTATCATTCCTCTTGTATCACGTCCGGCACTTCCAGCTTCTTTTCTAAAGCACTCAGTATAACAAGTCATTTTGATAGGGAGTTCATTCTCAGCAATAATTTCATCTCTAAAAAGATTTGTTACAGGAACTTCAGCAGTAGGGATTAGAAATAGCTCTTCACCATCTATTTTAAATAAGTCATCCTCAAACTTAGGAAGTTGACCAGTTCCTGTTAGTGTTTCACGATTTGCTATAAATGGTACACCAACTTCATTAAATCCGCGTTTTGCATTGAAGTCTAACATATAATTCATAAGTGCACGAGATAATTTGGCTCCATCTCCTCTAAGAGCTGTAAATCTACTTTTTGCTATTTTTACACCACGCTCAAAATCTAACCAACCATTATCTAAATCCCAATGTTCTTTTGGTGTAAAATCAAACGAAGGAGGCGCAAGAATTAAATCTAATTCTACATTTTCATTTTCGTCTTCACCTTCAGGAACACTCTCATCAGGGATATTTGGTATCTCGTTTGCTATTGTACTCAATTTATCTTCTAAATTTTTAACAATAGCGTTTAGTTCTGATACTTTTGTTTTATTTGCTGATAGTTCAGCTTTAAGAGCATTTATATCTTTACCTTCTTTTGCATAAACACCAAAAAGTTTGCTTTTTGCATTTTGTTCAGCTTGCAGTTCTTCTAAAACTTTTTTTTCTTTTTTTAATTCAACAGAGATAGTTCTTAGTTTATTTAGAACATCTTCTTTTACTTTTTTCTTTCTTAGTTTTTCACAAATTGTTTCAAAATCATTTTGTAAAAGTTTTATATCTAACATCTATTTTTGTCCTTAACGATAAATGCCAACGGCATCTCTAATAATTTGCATTTTCTTTTTTGCTATAGTGCTTGCTTTTGCAGCACCTGCATCTAGTATATCGTACACTTCTTGCGTATTGTTTAGGTAGTGTTCACGCTTTTCTCTAGCTTCTTTAAAATAGTCCCAAATTAACTCTTTAAGGTACATTTTAAAGTGACCATATCCTTCGCCACCTTTTTCATATCTTTGTTGTAATTCTAACAACCCATCTTTGTCTAAAAATAGTTTTGCTAAAGCGTAAACGTTACATGTAGACCAATCTTTTGGATCTTCTAATGCTGTTGAATCAGTTACGATTTTGCCAACGGTTTTTTTAAGTTGTTTTTCTGTTTGAAATATATCGATAGTATTCCCATAACTTTTACTCATCTTAGAGCCATCAAGCCCAGGGATAGTTTGAAGGTCTTGGGCAACTTTAGATTCAGGAAGAGTAAATATATCTCCATGTTCATTGTTGAATTTTATAGCAATATCACGAGTTATCTCAACGTGCTGTATTTGGTCTTTTCCAACAGGAATGATCTGGGCATCATAAAGAAGTATGTCAGCTGCCATAAGAACAGGATAAGAAAAAAGAGCATGATTAGCTGCAATTCCTTTAGCTACTTTATCTTTAAATCCATGAGCTCGTTCAAGTAGTCCCATAGGAGTATATCCTGAAAGTATCCAATAAAGTTCTAATACTTCTTTTACATCCGATTGTGCGTAAACTGTTGCTTTATTTGGGTCAATTCCTAAAGATAAAAAGTTTATTGCTGCATCAAGTGTATTATCTTTTAATGCTTTACCATCCTTTAAAGATGTCAGAGCATGATAATTAGGTATGAATATAAAAAGATCACTAATATCTTGTAGGTCTTTCATCTGTTTAATAGCACCAAAATAATTGCCTAAATGCAAGGCACCTGAAGGTTGAATCCCTGTTAAAACTCTTTTCATTATTTAATTTCCTCTAATATATTATCAATTATTGTATTTAGATTTTGTTGTTCTACGTTTATGATGATGTCTGCTTTTGCTTCGTATAAAGGGGCTCTTTCATCAAAAAGTGCTTTTGCTTTTTCCATATTTTTAAGAAGGGGGCGTTTGTTGAATTTTTGTTCGGCATTTGGCTCGGCTTTTAGTCTATCTATGATGCCATCAAAACTTGATTTGAGATAGATAACTTTGCCTATACTGTTTAGCTTGTCTACTTTAAAAAAACCACCACCTGTTGATATGATGGTGTTTGTAACACTTGTGCTTAACCATTTAGCGGTTTTTTTCTCCATAGCTCTAAAGTACTCTTCACCATCTTCTTCAAAGATAGTTTTTACTTTTCTATTTTCTATAGATTCTATAAGGTCATCACTATCTAGTCCAAACATACCGCTCTTTCTTACAAGAGCACGAGCTACCGTTCCTTTGCCTACACCCATAAAACCTATCAGAACTAAGTTTTGGCTCATATGTCTAGACTCTCATCTCTTTCACCTTTTTTTCTAGCATAAAGAAGTATAGGACTTCCTTCTAGCTCAAATCTCTCTCTTAGTTTATTCATCAAGTATCTCTTATAACTAAAATGAAGTGCTTTGGGTCTATTCATAACAAGAACAATTCTAGGTGGTTTTACATCGTACTGTGTTGCAAAGTAGATTTTTACCTCTTTTGTTTTATCACCTGGGATATGATGTCTTATAGTTGCTTCTTTAAACAGAGCATTTAGCTGTGAAGTAGGTATTCTTTGTGAGTAGTTCTTATATACATCTAAAATCATATCTTTTATTTTATAAACTCTTTTTTTGTTTAGAGCTGAAACTGTGATAACAGGAGCATAAGCTAAAAACTTAAATCTATATCTAAGCTCTTCTAATGTTTTTTCGTAACTTTCACATTTGTTGTCCCATTTGTTTAAAACAATTATAGTAGCAAGATTGTTCTTATCTGCGAGGTTCGCTATACGCTCATCAAGCTCACGAAATGGTTCACTTCCATCAAGAACAAGTAGAGCTATGTCTGCATTTTCCAACATATCGTTAGTTCTCATAAGAGCAAATTTTTCTATACCTTCAATCTTTCCACGACGTCTCAGACCGGCAGTGTCAACAAAATTAAGTCTTTTACCTTCATAGTCTATGTATTCATCAACAGGGTCGATTGTAGTTCCTGCGATTGAACTTACTACGGCTCGTTCTTCTCCTACAAGTGCATTTAAAAGTGAACTTTTACCAACATTTACACGACCAACTATACCGATGTTGATTTGATTTGATTCTTCTTGTTCTTCTTGCTCTTCATCACCCTGAGCTAAAAGAGACTCTAAATCAATATCTTCGTTATCCTCTTCTACTTCAAGCTCTTCAGGGGTTTCTAGTTCTGGAAGAAATCCTCCTATCCAGTCAAGAAGTGCAGTAACGCCACGGTTATGAGAAACTGAGATAGGAA
This sequence comes from uncultured Sulfurospirillum sp., assembly GCA_965306065.1. Taxonomy (GTDB): domain Bacteria; phylum Campylobacterota; class Campylobacteria; order Campylobacterales; family Sulfurospirillaceae; genus Sulfurospirillum_A. The sequence goes on from CBDLTN010000006.1 coordinate 16,230, forward strand.
ATACTTTTTCGGCCCCAAATTCATCAAATTCCCATGCCTTTTCCATTTCCTTATCATTGTCTATTTTATTAATAACAAGTGCTATTGGTTTTTTATGTTTTTGTAGTGAATAAAATATCTTTTTTTCTTCAACGCTTGGTAGCATTTTTCCATCTACCATCATAATGATAATATCAGCACGATCAGCAGCACTCATAGATTTTACACGAACATTTTCAAAGAGTTCACTTGAGTTATCAAGTCCACCAGTATCTAGTAGGATACAAGGTTTATCAGTTATTAGCACTTCATGATCACGTATATCACGAGTTGTACCACTAAAATCAGAAGTAATTGCTATACGTTTTTTTGCTATACGGTTAAAAAGTGAGCTTTTACCAACATTTGGTAAGCCTATAATTGCTATGGTTTTCATAATTGCCTTTTAATTTCTTTACATGTAGTTGAAGTAAATATTGTTTTTCTTATTATATCATTAATTTGCTGTAACTTTAATGAGTCTAAATTTTTTACAGAAAAACAATAGGATGAAAATTAATCATTTCTTTTTTAGAAAATATAATAATATTAATTAAAATAATGACTTTCATTTTACTTTAATAAGTAAAACAAATATTATTATTTGGAGTAAAACAGATTTTAAACGTCTATTTTTCTTTAAAAGTAAAAAATAACTTACCTATTTTTTACTTCTTGTTACTTTATAGTTACATACAATTGTTAAGCTTTCATTGTCGAAAAAATTTAAAGTTTAAAAGGATTTAACATGATCGGACGTAAAGTGATTGGTACAATTGTTGCCACAAGTATTTTAGCAGTAGCTTCTTTTGCACTGGATTTGCCAGCTAACAAGCTAGTAGATGCTAAATGGCTTAAGGCTAATATGGGCGATAAAAGTTTAGTGATAGTAGATATCAGAGATGGGAAAAAAGGTATATATAAAAAAGAACACATTCCTGGAGCTATACGTTGGAAAGAGAGTGATATAAGAGAAGTAAGATATAAAGAAGTTCCAGGTTACATTGGTTCTCCTTTACAAATAACTAGATTAATGCAAAAAAGTGGTATTACTAAAGATAGTAACATAGTATTTTATTCAGATGGAACAGGAGCTGGTAGTTATACTATAGCTGGTCTTGCTGTTTATATTACTGAATATTATGGTTTTAAAAATACTGCTGTACTAAATGGTGGTCTTGCAGGTTGGAAAGCAGCAGGTTTTGCAGTAGATAATAAAACAGTAAAAACTAAAAAAAGTGCTTGGAAAATAACTGAGATGAATACTCAAAACATTGCTTCAATCTATGATGTTGATTCAGCAGTAGAGTTAAAAACAGCTCAAATAGTAGATACTCGTCCTGATTTTCAAGTAAATGGAACGAAAAAACATCCAAAAGTAAAAAAAGCTGGTCATGTACCTGGTGCTAATTATATCTTTGTTGGTAACTTTACAAAAGCAGATGGAAAAGTTGTTTATCTTGATGCAGCAAATGCAAAAGCACAATTTGCAAAAGCAAATGTTGATATGAATAAGCCTGTTATTTGGTATTGTAACACATCATGGTATGCTTCTGGAGCATGGTTTGCAGGTAAATATCTTGGTGGATTAAAAGGTGCTAAAGTTTATGATGGTTCTATGGTTGATTATTCAAGATCGCCAAAAAGAAAATTTGTTAAGGGCAATATCTAATTTATGAGAGAATTAAGTATCAAAGAACTTATATCAGCATTTGGACTATGTGCTGATATTTTTGCTCATCCAAGTGATGATTACAGTAAAAAGGTTAGATACTTAGGTTACTTATTGGGGAATGAAAAGTTAAGAGACTTTTCATTCTCATCAGATGAAATACAAAGTAGATACATAAAATACTTTTCTTTAAATGCCTCATCTTATAAAACTGTTCCTTTCGCTTCGTGGTGGATTGATGGAAAAATGATGGGTAAAAGTTTTATAAGAATTGGTAGTTTTTACAAAGAGTGTGGTTTTGAAATTGATACAATAAATATCAAAGTACCTCATGACCATATAAGTCTTATGTTTTCATTTGTATCAATAATGTTAGAAGATGATAGATTTTTTGAAGCTGAAAAATTTATGGATAACTATTTAATGTGGTTAAAAGAGTTTGAAGATTCATTGAAAAAATCGTCACAAACGGAACTGTTTTACGAAACAGTAAGTATATCAAGAGATTTAATTAGTACTTTTAAAATCTTGGTTAAAAATTTATAGGAGTGTAATAGAATGCAAAGTTGCACAATTGCGTCAAAAGTTAAAAATAATAACTATATTGTAATATCATTTATTATTTTTGCAATTGGTTTGTATGGGATAGCACAAGTGTTTTTGCATGGGCAAGAACATAGTTATGGAGTGTCTCGTGAAGTACCTTTTGGATTATTATTGGTAGGATACGCATTTTTTGTAGGTGTTAGTGTTGGACTTTCTGTAGTTGCAACTCTTTCTCATGTATTTAAATTTGAAGCATATCATATAAGAAGCAGACATATTGCTTTATTGTCATTTGCTTCATTAATTGGAGCTTTTTTCCTGATTTTTTGGGAACTTGGAGGTCCTTTTGAGTTACAAATTTTAAGATTTATAAAATTTTATTTCAATTTTGAACTAACATCACCTATCTGGTGGATGTCAACTTTTTATGTATTAGAAACTCCGCTTTTAGCATTAGAACTTTATCTATTGATAAAAGGGGATAAAAAATCAACTTTTTATGCAGGTATAGTTGGGTTTGTACTAGGTATCATAGCTTATAGTACTCTCTCTATGGTTTTTGCTGTAAATGCTGCAAAACCAATTTGGCACACATCTCAATTTACGATTTCATTTTTATTAGGTGCACTCATCTGTGGTGGTGGAGTTGCAATTTTGTTAATGTTTTTAAGAAAAGATAAAGAGACAAATAGAGAAGAGAGTATCAATGCAATCAGTAAAATGATTTTCTTCTTATTGATAATTAGTACATTTATACATGCATGGACAGAAATTATCTCATCTTATGGAGATGGATTATTAGCAGAGAGTTTGGTAGCTATTAAAGGTGGTTCCTTATCGTTTAACCACTACTTTTTTGAATTGTTTTTAGGTATTTTTATTCCATTTATCCTTTTGTTGATTGGAAAATTTAAATCTTTACCTTTATCAGCATTAGCTTCTTTATTTGCAATAATTGGAGTGTTTTTTAACAGGTATGATAGCATTATAGGTGGTCAACTTGTAAAAGTTGAATCAACATTTTTACCTCAACTTGAACTGAGTACATATGCACCTACATTTGCAGAGATTTCAATATTGATAAGTGGTGCAGGACTTGCAATGATTATTTATGAACTTGGTCATAAGTACCTGCCAATTAGTGAGGGAAGATAGTATGAGAGATATACAAATATCAAGAAGAGGTTTTTTAAAAATAGCTGGAGCAACTAGTGTTGCAAGCAGTACAGGTCTTTTAGGTATGCCTTCTGTGCTAAAAGCTTCAAAAAAACCACAGAATAATCATAGTAAAAAGTTTTTAAATTACAATAGGGGTGAATACTCACCAAGTTACTGTGAAATGTGTTTTTGGAAGTGTGGAGTAGATGCTTATACACTAGATGGAAAAGTAAGAAAATTAGAAGGTAACAAAGCAAATCCAAATAACCTAGGACATCTTTGTGCAAAAGGAAATGCTGGTATACACTCTACTTATGATACTGATAGAGTACAATATCCACTTCTTAGAGTTGGAAAAAGAGGTGAAGGAAAGTGGAAAAAGATTAGCTGGGATGAGGCATTTTCTCATATCCATGAAAAGCTAACACCACTATTTGAAAAGTATGGTGAGAAAACTTTAGCAACTTTTATGCACGGAACAGGTGAAAAATATGTTCATACATTAACATCAGCACTTGGAACTCCTAATGTTGTTGTTCCATCATATTCACAATGTGTAGGTTCTCGTGAAATTGCTTGGTCAAAAACTTTTGGTTATGGAGTAAGCGGACATGAGATATATGATTTAAAAAATACAAAGCACATGTTAGTGTTTGGTAGAAACCTAGCAGGTGCCGTTCACGTTGGTGAAGCAGAGAGATTTGTAGAGGGACTTGCTCGTGGAGCAAAACTAACTTATATAGACCCAAGACTAAGTGAGAGTGCAGTAAGAGCAAATAGATGGTTACAGATTAAACCTGGAACTGATATGGCTTTAGCTCTGGCAATGATTCATGTAATCATGAGAGACAACTTAGCAGATTTAGATTTTGTAAGAAAGTATTGTTATGGTTATAATGAACTAAGAGAACATGTAAAACAGTATACTCCTGCTTGGGCTGAAGAAAAAACTGGAATTAGTGCAAAAGAGATTGAAGAGATTACTTGGGAATTTGCTAAAGATGCTCCAAATGTTATAGCAATTCCACCAAGAAGAGTTTCAAGATATGGAAATGATGTTCAAACTGTAAGATCAATAGCTATACTAAATGCACTTATGGGTAATGTGGGAGTTCCTGGAGGACAATTTATAAGAAGTAAAGTTCCTGTAGAAAAACCACACGAGACTCATCCTCCTCATCCTCATAGTGAAAGAGCTGATGGTGCAGGAACTAAGTTTCCTTTTGCTCCTTTAAATCTTGGTATTGCTGATGCACTTTATACTGCGACATTAAAGCAAGAGCCTTATCCTATTAAAGCTTGGCTTCTTTATGCTACTAATCCTTTAAGTCACGGTTCAACTCAAAATGGTGACTTATTTAAAGCTATTGGTAATGTTGATTTTATAATTGCGATTGATACTCAGCTTAGTGATAGTGCATTTTATGCTGATATCGTTTTACCAGAATCAACATATCTTGAGCGTGACGATGTACCTTTAATGCAAAGAGATCCATACCCTTTTATAGCTCTTAGAAAAGCTGCTATAAAACCTATTTATGACACTTTACATGCATATGACATATGTAAAGGGATTGCTGAAAAATTTGGAGTTGATAAGTATTTTGAAAAATCTCCAACGCAGTATATGGAAGAAATTGTAGCTAGTTTGGATGAAGAACAAGCTGCTACTTTAGAAAAAGACGGTACTTTGGTTTTTGAAAATGTAGAACCTTATCCTCATGCAGCTGGTGAGAGGTTGAGATTTTCTACTACGACTAAAAAAGTTCAACTTTATGTTCCTGAGTTTGAAGAGTTATTTAATGAACGTGGAGATGATTATGCTCCAATGCCTACATATAAAGACCCTAAAGTTCCATCTGAGGGAGAACTTAGACTTCTTATGGGAAGAGCACCAAATCATGCACATGCAAGAACTCAAAACAATTGGATTTTAATGGAAGTTCATGGTAATAATCCTATATGGATTAATCCAAAAGATGCAAACAAATTAGGCTTAAGGGATGGTGATAAAGTAAAAGTAACAAATGTTAAAACAAAGTTTGAATCAAAAGCTCAAGCTATAAAAGTTACTAATAGAATTAAAGAAAATTCTGTTTTTATTCACCATGGATTTGGACATATTACAACTGCATGGTCAAAAGGTTATAACGTAGGTATAAGTGATACAGACTTTTGTAGCCATGATATTGACCCAATAAGTGGAGCTGTTGGATTTAATAATGGTTTTGTAACCATTAAAAAAGCTTAAGGGGGTATTGCTATGAGTGTTATTAACAAATTAAAAAAAGATAAAAACTTAGCAATGGTTATAGTTGGTGATAGATGTATTGGATGTGATGCATGTTATGTTGCATGTAAGACAGAATGGGATCTTGTACCTCTAAAAGAGTCTTATAGAACAAGAGTGTTTGAGATAGAAGATACTGATAGATTTGGTAAACCTACTATTGACTTTTTGCCAGTGTTATGTAACCACTGTGATAATGCACCTTGTGTTGATGTTTGTCCAACTGGTTCTAGTTTTAAAAGAGAAGAAGACGGTATTGTATTAGTTGATCCTGATATGTGTATAGGTTGTAAAGCTTGTATGGTAGCATGTCCATATAATGCACGTTATTATGATGAAGAAGCTCAAAGTGTAGATAAGTGTACTTTTTGTTTCCCTAGAATTACAACAGGGCTAGATCCTGCTTGTGTTACAACCTGTGTTGGTGAATCAAGAGTGTTTGGTGATTTAAACGATCCCCAAAGTAAGGTTTCAAAACTTTTAAAAGATGCAACATCTATTAAAAGATTAAAAGAATCTGATGGTGCTAAACCAAATGTATATTACATTACAATTAAATATTAAGGAGAGATAGAAATGAAAAAAAGTGGACTATTTATTTTAGCTCTTATTTTAACGCTTTCATTAGGATATGTAAATCTAAGTGCTGCAAATGGGCAAGAGTATAGTATGAATAAAGCTTTATGTGAAAAGTATATAAAGCTTTCAAGAGTAGCAGTTGAAGAAGATAACTTGCCTATGGCACAAGCATATGCAAAAAAAGCAATTCAAGCAAATACTTGGGAAATGCTTGCATGGGCAAATTATAATGATATAATTCAAAGACTGGCAGATAATGGAGAAATACCAGATTTTGGTACAGTACTTGAAGAATCCCAAGCAGACCAAGGACCAAGTTCAGATGAAGGACCAGTACAACTTGAAGGTTGTTAACCTTAGACGTAGAAAACTCATAAAAAAAGGTATAAAGTTCCTCCCCATAATTGGGGTAGGGGCTTTTACCTACCCACTTTTAAAATATGCTAATTTTCAAGAAATTAGTAAAGTTTCCATGGTTATACCTATGGATGAAATAAAAAATAAAATCACAAAAAAAAACACTGTTTTGATACACAAGGGAAAAGAAGGCATAAAAGTATATGATGCGCATTGTACTCATATGGGTTGTATTTTAAACTTTGATGAAAAAAAAGAAAAATTTGTTTGTCCGTGCCATAGTAGTGAGTTTAGTATATCTGGTGTTAGACTCAAAGGCCCTGCTAAAAGGGATTTAGATATAATAGAAGCTAGAATAGAGAATAAAATGTTGTTTATAGGATAGTTGTATTGTCTTTTGTAATTTCTTGGTTAAGTGTAGCTCTTTTTAATGTTAGTATGTTAAGTGGTCTTATTGTAGCTTTTGTATATAAACCACATATTGCATATCAAAGTGTTCAAACACTTACTTATCTTGTTCCTTATGGAGATGTTTTTAGGCAACTTCATTATTTTAGCTCAGAAGCATTTTTAGTTGTAGTTCTTTTACATGTAATCCTAGAAATCATTAAAATAAAAATTAAAATAGATGAAAAATCTTGGAATTATTCAGTTTTAAGTTTATTGATACTTTTTTTCTTAATGTTTACAGGATATGTTTTAAAAGCAGACCTAAGTGGTATATCAGCAGCAGAAGTTTCTTTGTCACTTTTAAAACAAACTCCATTGTTAGATATGTTTTTACCTTTGTTTGAAGATAATTCAATGTTTATTTGGAAGTTTTATCTTTGGCATATTTTGTTTTTACCTATACTTTTAACATATGCTATTTATGTACATGTAAAGACGTTAAAGACAAAGTACTTTATTATAGGTATTGGAGTTACTATTTTATGTATGGTTGTTTTTACAATGCCTAAAGACATACCTTTAGACACAGTTTTAACTCATGTGACAGGTCCTTGGTTCTTCTTAGGGGCAGAAAATTTATTGATGTTGGGAATAAGTCCTATTGTTGTAAACACTGTTATAGCGGTTCCTTTTTTACTTTTAACACTCTATTTTTATTTTCAAAATTATAGAGTGATTTTAAATTATCTTTTGTTGATTTGGTTAGGATTTTATGCGTATTTCTCTTTTATTTAAAATTTTAGTTGTTCTTTCTACTATTCTTACTTTAGGATATTTATATTCTAGTATTCAAAAACCATCTATCAAACTTAGTTCACCTGATCAATGTATGAGTTGTCATAGCGATTATGAGAGCTTAGATGAATCACATCCTATAGAAGTTTTTGGTTGTGCTTCTTGTCATGGTGGAAATAAGTTTGCAACCATAAAAGAAGATGCACATCTTAACATTGTAAAGAATCCTTCTCGTTTAGAACATGCAGATAAGTTTTGTGGCGAATGTCATAGTAAAGTAATCTCAAGAGTAAAACTAAGCATAATGGAGACTCAAAGAGGTATAAAAGATGTTTTAAGTGAACAGTGGGTTGAAAAATCTACTGGACTCGATGATAAAGTATTTGCTCAAGAGTTAGTAGACAGTCATTTTTCAAAAGCCTGTGCAAGTTGTCATATAAATCAGGATGAAGATATTTTCCATGATAAGAGTTTGGCAAAAGGTGGTGGATGTGCAGATTGTCATAGGGTGGGAGAAAAGATAAAAGGAAAACATAGAAAATTTTCAACAAAAATACCATCTAAAAACTGTGTAAAGTGTCACAATCGTTCCAATAGAATAGGACCTTCTTATTTTGGAAAGTTCGAGAGTGAAGGGTATGGCACACCATATAAAGATGGAGAATTTAGCAATAAATTGGATAGCTCAAGATTTTATTATGAATTACCTGCTGATGTTCATCATGAAAAAGTTGGACTTGATTGTATTGATTGTCATACAGAAGTTGGCGTAATGGGAGATGGCAAAGAACATAAGCATATGGAAGATGCGGTTGATATCAAGTGTAAAGATTGTCATAGTCCAACTTTTAAAGAGTTTTTACCAGATACATTGGCTGAGACTTTAATAGATTTGAATAAAAACATACCAACACCAAAAGAGATAGCTTATAGTGGTAAAAAAAATGCCCCTATATATAACTTACAAAAAAATGATAACAATGTAACTTTTTATAGAAAAAGAGATGGAAAAAGTTTTGATATGACTAAAATGAGTGATAAACCTTATCACAATCTTGATATTCATAAAAGACTAGATTGTTCATCTTGTCATACGCAGTGGATTGCTAGTTGTTATGGTTGTCATGAAGTTTATTTTGACAAAGGCAAACAGTATGATTGGGAGAAACAAAAAATAACAGATGGCAAGTGGATAGAACTTAGAAGTTTTTTACGCTTTGAATCACCTTCTTTAGGTATAGGATATAACAAAAAGATTATGCCTTTTGCCCCTGGTTGTCAAGTTATAGGAACAGTTTTTAAAGATGAAAAAGTAGAACAATTTCATGCTATGGCCATGGCTGGTTGGGAGCCTCATACTACAGGAAAATCAAGAACTTGTGTAGATTGTCATATAGATCCGGCCTCTTTGGGTTTAGGTCGGGGAACATTGGACATAAAAAAAGATAAGATTACTTTTAACCCTATTTATGATTCAAAAAAGAGTGGTTTAGATATAGATTATCCAATAGATTCTTTTGTTTCAGTAGAAGGAAAACAGTTCCAAACAACTTCAAGAGAAAATGCTAGAAGTTTTAATAAAAAAGAGTTAAACAAAATAGTAAATGCCTATAAATGCATACTTTGTCATAGAAGTTATGAAGACAAGATATATGTTGATTTTAACAAATCAAAAGGTCTATTTAGTGAGGGAAAAACACAATGTTCAAAGTAGTTTATGTTTTTGTTTTTTTATGTTTACATGTAGCTTTTGCAAATGATTGTGTAACGTGTCACAACATAGAAAAATTTGATGAGGTAAACCATGACTTTTCATGTTTAGAGTGTCATGTAAAACCACAAAATAGAGCATCGTATAACCATGATACTGATATAGTTCTAAACCCTGATAGTTTAGAAAATGTAGATATATTTTGTGCAAAATGCCATGAAAAAGATATAAGCAGTGTAAAAAACTCTTTACATGTAAAGATGAAAAACGAGATAAATTTAACAAGAAACTTGTGGGGAGTTAAAAATAGTGATGTTGATTTACAATCTTTGCCATTACCTTCAAGCCATATAAAAGAGCCAAAAGATTTAGTTGATGATTTTTTAAGAAGAAAATGCCTTAAATGCCATATAGGAAATCAAGGTAGTGGTGAGAAGGGAATGTATCGAGGAAAAGGTTGTATGAGTTGTCATATGGAGTATAGTGAGGATGGTAAGTATAAAGGGAGTGATTTAACTATAAAAGAAAAACGCCCATTTGCTAAAACTCATACACTAAGTAAAAAACCACCTATGAGTGCATGTTTAAGTTGTCATAACAAAAACTATGTCGGTACAGACTATCTTGGACTTTTCCCAAAAGATTATGAAAAAAGCTATCGTGCTCCTATAACAAAAGAGGGAAAATATCCAAAAAAGATTTATGGTAACTCTTACCATCATTTAAACCAAGATATTCACTATGAAAAAGGTCTTACGTGTATAGATTGTCATAAAAAAGATGAGGTGATGGGAATTCATGGAAACGATACAGATGTTAAAAGGGCTACATGTAAAGATTGTCATAAAGACATAAGCAAAAATGAAGCTCATGAAGATTATCACACTAATGTATCTTGTTCAGCTTGTCATGCTTCTTGGCAGATGAGTAACTATGAACTTTCTGTTTTTAGAGACGATATAGTTGATTATGATAAGTGGAAAAATTTAACTTCACAAGAGGATGCATTTTTAGAAAAATTTTTAAAAAAAGCAATAAAAACAAAAAAAGAGATAAAACCTTATATGCCTGATTGGGTAGAAGGTAAAATGAAAAAAGGTGTTTGGTATAGTGGTTGGCGCTTTAAGAGATGGGAGCATCTCTTACTTGGCAATGATGAAGATGGAGAAGTAAAAATCTTACGTCCTATGTTTCAGTATAGAATCTCTTACAGGGATGAGAACAGAACAATGATACTAAATGATGTTAAAGAGATAGATGGAAAAAAGATAGAAGCATTTGTTCCATATACTCCTCATACTATAACCCAAAAAGCAAAGTCTTGTGAGAGTTGTCATGAAAATTCTCTACTTTTAAAACCATATGAAAGTACAGGAACAGTGCTAGACCTTCTTAGTGGTAAAGTCAAAAATGGCTCAGCTTTATCTACTGAACAGTTAAAAAAGCTACAGTCAAAAAAATATAAAAAGATTAGGGCTGATATGCTTTTTTAATCTTTTATCTCCTTTATAAAACCTATCATGACTGCTGGGTTGTTATAGGTATCGTATTGAAATATTTCGCCATTAGACTCTATAGTTTTTATTTTTCCATCTTTAGAATGAATCCTAAATTCAGCAGAACAAGTTTTTACTACATTGTTAAAATAATCTTCTAGTTCTTTTAATACATATGGCAGGTCTTCTTCGTGAATAAAATCTTTTTGTAAATCTTTTGCAACGATTTTTATCTCTTCATCTTTTAAACCTAGAATTTTTGCATATACTGAATTACCTGTAATTATATTTGTTCTTAAATCCCAACTCCAAGCACCTATATCTGCTTTTTTTAAGCTTCTATTTAGCCATTTTGCATTTTTCTTTAACTGTTTTTCTATAAGTGTCCCTCTTTTTATCTCTTTTTTCATTTTGTACATCAGAAAAATAAAAAATGCTATTATTAAAACAGAGAAAGTTAAAATAGTCCAGACTAAAGTATAGTCTATTGCTTGATTGTATTGTGAAGGAAACCATTTATAATATATTTCATCTTTGGTTTTTTTGGGAATTGCATCAAAACTTTTTTGTATAATATTTTTAAGAACAGGATCATCTTTTCTTATTCCCATGGAAAAATTGTATCTATACTTAGCGATTCCTGAGATAGACAGGTTTTGAAAACCTTTTTCTTTCAAAAGGTAAGTAACTCTTGATAAGTTACCAACATGAGCAAAAGTTTTCCCTGAAGCTACTAGTTTAAGTGACTGCGTTAAATCTTTTGTTTTTACAAGATGAATATCTTTATAGTTTTTTTCTAGTAGTTGATGAGGAGTGTACCCATCTATAACTGCTACTGTTTTGCCCTCTAGATTTTTTATTCCATTTATAAAACCAACTGTTTTATTTGTTACTATTACCATGGGAAAAGATAAGTATGTACTTGTGAAATTGAGATATTTTTCTCTTTGTTCAGTTTTAACAATACAAGAAAGAACATCAATAGATTTGTTTTTTGCCATATCTATGATTTCATTCCATTTTTTTGTTTTTATTATGTTGAATTTTATGTCAAGAATTTTTTCCATCTCATGTAGATAATCAGCAGTTATTCCTTTAAATTCATCGTTTTCATCAATAAACTCAAATGGTGCAAAGTTAGTGTCAATTCCAATAGTGATTGAGGAGTGTTCATTTAGCCATTGTTTTTCTTCTTTTGTAAAGTGTATATTGTTATTTGCTATTAAATTAATTTGTAAAAATAGATAAATAAATAGAAAAGTTATTTTTTTCACTTTTCGTCCTTTCTTGCAATTTTCTGCGGTATTTTATACATAAATATAGAGTGTCCATTTTCTTTTGAATCGACTTTGATGTCAATTTTATATACGTCACATATATAATTGACAATACTAAGTCCTAGTCCAAATCCACCTCTTATATCATCACCTCTGTAGTATCTTTTAAATATTTCATTTGTATCTTTTATATGTTCTCCATAGTTTGAAAAAAGTAAAATTATAGATTGGTCTTTTACATATAGTTTTATCTCTATTTTGGTATGTTTTTTTGAGTATTTAATGGCATTTGATATGTTATTATCAATAAGTCTTTGAAGTTCAGTTCTACTTATATCTATGTATATGTCTTTTTCAATCTCATTAAGTATCTCTATGTTTTTTATTTCTGCCAGTACTCTAAAAAAATCAACTCTTTTTTCTAAAAATTTAGACATTTCAATAGTCTCTTTTTTATAATTTACTTTTTTATCTTTAATACAAAACTCAAGACTTTCATAAACTGAAGTCAGGTTTCTAAGCCCAGCTTGAGCTCTTTTTAAAGGTTTTGATTCATCCATAGTATTGTCTAAAAAATCAAGATTTATCTGAAGTACTCCAAGAGGTGTTCTTATTTCGTGAACTGCGTCTTTGAAAAAAATATCAAGTTTTTTTGTTATGTTTGAATAAATACCCTTTATATGAAAATATAAAAAGAAAGAACACATAACCAAAAACAGTAGACAAGCAAATATAACAATAATGACTTTTTCTTTTACACTACTAAAATCAAGATTTTTTTTGAATATAACCTTAGCCGTACCTACACCACTAAAGTATTTTGTACTATTGTAGAAGACCATTTTGTCTTTAAAGTAGGTTTTTTTATCTAAATTATAAACTGGTGTATTTTTAAAAGTCGAATAGAGTAGTTTGTTGTTCATGTCAAAAATTGCAACTTGAGTTGTAAACGATTCAAGTGTTCCAAAAGTTAACTCTTTAAACTCATCAATACTATGTTCATCATTTGTTATACGATTTGCATAACATGAGAGTAAATGTTCTTCTTGTGCTTTTATTGTTGAGATAGACTCTTTGATATAAAAATAAAACATAATAGAAAAAAGACCTATCATAGTCAACGAAAATAAAAATGAAAACATTCCAATAGATAAACTAAGCTTTTTCAATTTTATATCCAAGTCCACGAGAGTTTATTATAAATTCTTTTTGAGTTTTAGCTCGAATTCTTTTTATATGCATTCTTAAATCAGTCTCTTCTATAAAGTCATTTTCCCATACATTACTTATTATCTCATTTGTTGAAGCAAATGAGCCTTGTTTTTTTATAAGAAAAAGAACTATTTTTTGCTCAAATGTAGTAAGTTTGATAGGTTGTTCATCTTTTATTAGCTTATGCTCTTCCAAATCAAAGATAAAGTCATTGTTTAGTTTTATAGTGCTTTTTGTAGTTTTAAAGTAAAAACTGTTGATTGTTTGATTTATCCTGCACTTTAGTTCTTTAAGAGCAAATGGTTTTCTTATGTAGTCGTTACAACCAGTCTCATAACCAGTACTTAAATCATCTATATCAGTAGATGAGGTAACAAGGATAATAGGAACACTCATATCATTTTCTCTCACACTTTTAACAACTTCATGACCGGAGACTTTAGGAACCATAATATCTAAAAGTAAAAGATCATAATCATTTTGAAATATAGCATCCAAAGCATCTTGCCCATTGTCAAAATCATCAACTTCAAAATCCATAGACTCTAAAAAATCCTTCATACTACTACTGTAATAATCGTCATCTTCTAATAGTAAAATTTTCATATTTTCTTGCCTTACAAAAAACCTCTTTAAGTATTTATATTAGCAAATTTTACTTGAAAAAGAAGTTACTTAGGATCGCTTTACATGTAGAGATTTCTCTTTACATGTAAAGCTTGATTTTAGAGCTTTGCAAATTTTAATCTAAGTGAGTTTAAAACAACTGTAACGGAACTAAAACTCATAGCAATTCCAGCATACATTGGACTCAACATAACTCCTATAATAGGGTATAAAACTCCAGCAGCAAGTGGAATTCCAAGAGTATTGTAGAAAAATGCCCAGAATAGATTTTGTTTGATTGTAGTCATCGTCTTATCTGAAAGATTTATACTTTTTAAAACTGAATCAAGTGAGTTATTTATGAGTATTATATCTCCTGCATCTTTAGTTATATCAGAACCGCTGTTAAGCGCAATTCCAATGTCTGCTTGTTTAATAGAAACACTATCATTAATGCCATCACCAACAAACATAACTTTTGATTTTTCTTGAAGTTCTTTTATGACTTTGTATTTCTCATCTGGCATAACACCAGCGTGTACCAAATCAATTCCTACTTTTGAAGCTATTTTTTTAGCTGTTGTTTCATTATCACCAGTTAATAAAATAGAGACAATATTTTTCTTTTTTAGACCCGCTATAAGCTCACTTGCTCCTTCTTTTAGGCTATCTTCAAGAGAAATAACTCCTATACACTCATCATCTATGCTAACCAATACTGCCCCATTTCCTTCACTTAGGATTTTTTCAAAGTTTTCGAGTATCTTTTGGTCAATATTGACTTGGTTTTTTTCCAACAAAGTTAAGTTACCAACTAAGATTTTTTGAGCTTTACATGTAGCACTTATACCAAGACCTGCTTGGATTTTAAAATCTTCAATTTTTGAATCAAGTTGTATGTTTTTATCATGAGCATATTTTACTATTGCTTGACTTATTGGATGTTCACTTTGAAGCTCGCATGAAGCTATTAGGCTTAGATATTTTTCATCTATAAACATATCTTTTACAGAGATTTCACCTTTTGTTAGAGTTCCTGTTTTATCAAAAACTGCATATTTTATATCTTTTATGATTTCAAGAATTTCAGGATTTTTGATTAGGATTCCTTCATGAGCACCTTTACCAACAGAACTTACTATTGCAATTGGAGTAGCAAGTCCAAGTGCACAAGGACAAGATATGATAAGTACAGAGATGGAAGCCAATATAGCTCCAAGACTATCTCCTACTATAAAATACCAAACTAAAAATGTGATTATAGAGATAGCTATAACAGTTGGAACAAAGATATTTGCTACCTTATCTGCAAATCTGGCAATAGGTAGTTTTTTGCTTCCTGCTTCGTTTAATAGAGCTATGATTTTAGATAGTGTTGTATCGCTAGTGAGCTTTTGAACCTTTACATGTAAAGTTCCAGTTTTATTGATGGTTCCTGCAATGACTTCATCTCCAACAGTTTTGAAAACTGGCATTGGCTCACCCGTTATCATAGACGTATCAATCTCGGCTTCTCCTTTAACAATTAAAGCATCAGTAGAGACTTTTTCGCCTTGTTTTATAAGAACCATGTCACCTACTTGTAAATCTTTTGCAAGGATTGTTTTTATCTCGCCATTTTTTCTTATCAAATTTGCATTTTGAGGAGCTAAATTCATAAGTGATTTTAAAAAATCAGTAGCTTTTGCTTTACTTCTCTCTTCTAATAAACGTCCAAGAAGTATAAACGTAATGATTACAGCAGCTCCATCAAAGTACATAAACCTTAGATGCTCAGGAAACATATCTGGAAAAAGAACCACAAAAGCAGAGTAGAAGTAAGCAGCACTAGTACCAAGTGCAACAAGTACATTCATATCATAGTTTTTGTTACTCAGTGCCTTATAAGCAAGAGAGTAAAAACGTAATCCTGGATAGAACTGAACAACAGAAGCCAAAGCAAATATAATGTAGTTATTATCAACCATAGTAAGTGGAAAAAACATAAATATAAAGATATAAACGCTAAAGGAAGCAGCAACAAAAAAGAGTCCTTTTAGCTTTTTGTAACTCTCTTTTTTAGCCTTTTCAAGTGCTTGGATATCTTCTTCTACCCCATAGCCCAACTTTTTTATCTTAGCAATTAGTTTAGTTTTGTCAAGTTTTTCACTATCGATGGTAAACTCTCCACTATTGGAAGTGAAGTTTACTTTTGAAGCCTCTAATCCTTCTAGTTTGTTTACAACTCTTTCTATGCCGTTTGAACAGTTTACACAGGTCATACCTGAGATGTTTAGATTTATTTTTTCTTTTGACATTGTACGTTTTCCAGTGCTATTTTTAATAAGTCTTTTACATGGGAGTTTTTAATTCTGTAAAAGGACATTTTTTTATCTTTTGTAAAAGTTACTATATTGTATTTTTTCAGAACTCTTAGCTGATGTGAAACATGAGATTGTGGTAGATTTAATAAGTTGACCATCTCTCCGACACATATCTCATACTTTATTAAAGCAAATAGTATCTTTACTCTAATGGGGTCACTAAGAGCTTTGTAGATGCAAGTTATATCAACTAGTTCTTCTTTGTTAGGAAGAGTTTTTTGTATATCTGATATAAAACTTACATCTTCACAGCAAGAGCGTATAAGTTCGTTACTCATCTATAACATCAAAGCCTATATCACTCATCTCTTCTTTAAACTTTGCCTCATTTGCTTCATCACTTATCTCTACTGTAACCTCTTTAGGAGTCGTTTCCAAGTTTACCTCGATAAGACCAAAATCATCTTCAAGTGAGCCTTTTATCATATTTGCACAGTTTTGGCAGTTGATATTTTGTGCTTTAAACGTTTTTTTCATTTTTAATCCTTATATGTATTTTTTATCATATGAAAATTTTATCATATGTTTGCGTGTAAGTCAAGTTTATGTATAATTACCGCATGAAAAAAAATATATTGATAATAACTCTTTTATGTAGCTTTTTATTTGCCGGTGATTGTGCTGATGAGTTTAGCCCAGATAAGTTTGTGAATTCATCATATTTTCTAGAAGATATAATAGAGACAAACTTCAATGAAGTGCAGTTGTTTGGAAGCAAAAAAGAGTATGAAAAACTAAACTTTGAAGAAAAAAAAGGACATTTTTACAAACCTAAAAGCTATATTACATATAGAGCCTATATTTATCCAAAAGAGATGGGGTTTTGGAGTTATAAAATTAACTCTAAAGATAAGGTAGAAGAGGTTAATATAGCTCAAATAGAATCAACCAAAGAAGATGCATTGGTTCTTGCAGATATGATTACAAGCGATTTTGAAGGGCCTTGGATAAATTGGGATGGTGATGCTTATGAGCATTACATGGTTCCTGAATTTACTAGAATCAAGTATAAAGATAAATATCTTTCACTAAAAGTTATTTTTTGGGGAGTAAAAGGTGATTCAGCCAGAGTAGAAAGAAGTACTATAAACTATAGGCTTATTGATTTTACTGATGAGGTGAATGCTTATATTCGTTGCGTCTCAAAACATAAATAGATAAGGTTAAGTATAAAACAGCTTGTAACCAAAGAAGACCGTATTGTACCAAAACACCATTAAATTCTGCGCCCATTTGATTTAGTTTTAAAAACCCTTGCATAGCAGGAGTACTTGGAAAAAATAGCGAAAAGTAGGTTATAAACTCAGGTATTGCCTCTTTTGGCCAAACAAATCCGGCACTAAAAACAAGCGGAAGTGAAGTAAGCAAGACTATAGGCGTTGCACTCTCTTGGTTTTTAAGCAGTCCTCCAAAAAAAGTTCCTAAAAATATGGTAGAGAGTAAAAAAGGAATACCAAATTTTATAATATCATATGCACGAGCTAGATGAGGTAAAGTAAAAAACTCAAAAACAAAACCAAGATAAAAAAGCATATGTGTAAAAAATAGTGTTCCAAAGATAAAAACACGAGAACTTAACTTCATCCAAATTGGAGCATTGTATATTTGCTTTCGTTCATTATAAAAGCCACCTAGAATTCCTAAACCTATAAGCATTGTTTGTTGAAGAATCAGAATAAAAACTGCTGGGATTACATAGTGAGTGTAACTCATATCAGGATTAAACAGACTAATTACATTAAGAGAATATGGAGTATAAGATTTTTTTGCAGCACTTAGTGGAGTGTTTTTTACAAGTAAGTTTGCTACTTTGATATTTGCTGATTGAGTTAATATACTTTTTATAGCTCCTTCAACAACACTTCCATAAATCAAAAAGTAGTTTGCATCAGCACCTATGGCAATAGTTGGGCTTACATGTAAAGCCAAATCTCTTTTAAAATGAGCAGGAATTATAACTATGCCTCTTACTTTTCCCTCCAAAAGAGCTTTTTTAGCATCGTTTGAGCTTACATCTTGTCTAACTATATTTAGTTGAGGAGTAGCGTTTAAAGAGAAAATCAATTTTCTTGAAAGTTCGCTTTTATCTAAATCAACAACGCTTATTTTTAATGTTTTTACAATTTCATTTGAGTAGGGTTGGGGATAAAAAAATGAGTAGAAAAGTACACCACCTATGATAGTAAGAACTATAGGTATATTTGTAAAGATATTTTTAAATTCAAACTTTAGAACCTCAAAAAAACTCATACAACTCTCCTAAGTTTAAAATATACAAATATCCAAAGAGGAAGGAAGTAGAGCAAATTAACCAAAAGTGGTAAAACTTCTATAATAGATGAGCCATAACTTGCTTGTGAAATTTGAAGTTTTAGATAATGGCTTATTGGTAAAATATTGTGCCAAACAAAAGCAAACTCAGGCATACTGCTTGAAGGAAAAGTTATACCTAAAAAAGCAAAAGCAGGAGCAGTATATACAGCACCTAGACTCAAAGCTCTAGTAGTATGAAAGTTCAGTGTAAAAAAGCTAAGTGCAACACCTTGATAAGCCAAAACCATAAGTAACATTGCTAAAAAAACAATTGCAAAGGAGCCTTGAAACTCCCAAGGTTCTATACCATACATGTAAAGAAGATATAAAATACCCCATAGAAGATATACAAAAGTATAAGGAAGTATTTTACCTATCATTGAAAAGAAAATGTTACCTGATTTTAAAAATTCTTTCTCTTTATTGTCTTTAAACATCTTTCCAAAAGACAGAATTACAGAGATTACGACTAGTATTTGCAATATAGTTGGGATTATGGCTGAAACTAAAAATAAAAAGTAGTTTTGATATGTATTGAAAAAAGGAGTTAGTTGAGTATTTATGGGTGCTGTTGCATTTAAAGCTGTCTCTTTTTGTCCATTATTTATTAGATTAGTTCTAAAATCAACTCTTGCAGAGCTTTGAGAGAGGGTCTGGTTTAAAGCAGAAGTTATCATTTTACCTACTAAAAGATACTGAGTATTTACAAATGCAGTGATGGACGGTTGTATTTTTTGTAAAACATCTTTTTCAAAATGGACAGGAATAACAACAGTTGCATATGTTGTTCCTGCACTTACTTGTTTACTAGCTTGTTTTAGATTCTGGGAGTTTTGCTTTACATGTAAAAGAGAATTTGCATTTATTTGTGTAACTATTTGGCGTGATAGTTGTGATTTGTCATTGTCTATCACAATGATAGGAAGATCTCTTGCAACTCCTTTGTGAAAGATAGATATTATTAGTACAAAACTTACTAGTGGTATCCATGTAATTAGTGAAAAAAGGAAAAAAGAATTTTTAATCTCTTTTAATTCTAAGTAAAAAGCATGTATCATAACTCTAAAAGTACACTCATGCCAACTCTTAAATCTTTTATTGGATTGGTTGGACGCATATGAATCTCAAAACTTTTCATATCAAAACCTTTTCCTGCTTGTGGTGCTTTCCAAGTAGCAAAATTACCCATAACTGAGATAAAAGTAACTTCAAATTCATAAGTTTTCTTTCCTAATCCAGGTATCTTAACATTGAATTTACTTCCCTTTTTAAATTGAGGTAGTAAATCTTCACGTACGGTAAACCTAGCCCATGAATCACTCATATCTGTTAAGCTGACAACAGGAAAACCAGTAGGAGCAAGTTCTCCTTCATGTATTAAAACAGAAGTAACTTCTCCGTTATGAAATGAAAAAAGATTTAGCTCTTTTACATAAGCTTCTACTTCATCAATTTTGCCTGCATATACTTCTTCTTTGGCTAATGCTGCTTTTTTATCTTCGCTTCTTGCTCCCTCTTTTGCCATGATATAGAGCTGCTTTGCAGCGTTTGAAGTATACTTAGAAGCTTGTAGTTTTGTGTAGGCTTCATCATGTTTTTGTTGAGATAATACTCCCTCATCATATAGTTTTTTTATACGTGCATAAGTTGTTTGCATTAACTCTTGAGCGGCTTTAGCTTTTTGGTATTGACTTTTTGAAGCTTCTATCTCTTGGACTCTTGCACCTTTATCAGCTTTATCTTTTACTGCTTCTGCGGCATCTTTTGAAGCACGAGCCTGCTTTAATTTTGCCTTGACTTCATCTGAGCTTATTGAAAAAATAAAATCACCAACTCTAACTTGATCACCTTTTTTAACTTTTACTTGGCTGATACGTCCTGCTACTTTTGAAGATATATTGTAGGTTTGTGCATCGATTTCACCTTGCAAACTCAAAGGTTTTGGTTGATATGCTTTATAAAAAGTAGTTCCTACCCAAAGAATTAATCCTACTATAAGGGCTGAAATAACTATAAGTATTTTATTCATTTTATCTCCATTGAAGTTTGTTCTAATTCAAAGAACAGTTCACTATTACCACTTAAAACTGCAAGTTGTGAAATCTTTTGAACGTAATTATATATTGCATTTAATCTATTTGTTTTTGCGCCGGTTAAAAACATTTGAGCATCTACTACTTCAACTGAAGTTGATAATCCTTCTTTAAAAGCTAATTCTCTTAATCTCAAGTTTTCTTCTGCCATTTTCAAAGATGAACTTAAATCTTTATATTCATCTTTATATTGAATCATCTCTTTGTAAGTTTTTTCTACTAAAAGAGTTAAATCTTGTTGAGATTGTTTTAGAGTATGTGCAAGACGATTTTTTAACATTTTTGCTGCTGCAATTTTTTCACTTCTTCCTGAGCGTGAAAGAAATTTGTATTTTACTCCAACTCCTGCTACCCAATCTAATGTTTCATCAAGACTTGCTGATTCGTCTTGGTGTAAAGCATAACTTCCAAAAGCATAAAATGTAGGATGGTATGCAGCTTTTTCTATAGTTATCATTGAGTCTGTTTGTTTTTGTTTTGATTTGATAATATCAAGACCTGCATAATTTTTCAACATGTTGTTTTTGTAGTAACTTTGATGTTTTAAACTCCCATCAATAAAGAGATTTGAATTTGGTAGATTTTTTGAATTTAACATATCAAATAGAGCCAGTTTTAATATTTCATGAGTATGAAGAGCTTTTGTAGTCTCAATTTTTGCAGAGTCTAATTTTACTTGAGCATTTAAAAGCTCTATAGTTGCAATTTGTCCATTTTCTTTTAGAAATTTTGCATTTTTATAATGAATATGAAGAGCATTTTGTGCCTCTTCTCTAGTATTTAAGAGTGCCTTACTCATAACAACACCATAATAAACTCTAATAAGTTTCAAAAATGCTTTGTCTTTTTCTAGTTTCATTTTAGCTTTATTTTCAATTTCTAATTGAGCGTAAATATCTTGAGTAGCATCTATCTTACCACCGGTATAAAGAGGCCATAAAAGAGATAGTTTTGAAGTAAAAACATCTCTGTCTGATAAAAGAATTGATTCTGACAAACTTGTAAAACCTAAATCTACATCAATTGCTATATTTAACTCTTTATCAAGTTTTGTATAAGTTCCGTCTAGACTAATCTCAGGAAGATACATTGATTTTGCAGATTCTTTTAGTAGCTTTGAGCGTTCCACTTCAGACGAAGAAGCTTTTAATCCCTCGTTTACATGTAAAACTTTTTCCCAGGCATCTTTGATGTTTATATCAGCATGTAGTAACGAAATAAATACGAAAAAAAGAAAAACTTTTTTCATTAAATCATCTCATTTTTTGGCATACTTTCTACGTATAGAGATTGACTAGGGAAAGCAAATCCTGCTCCGTTTTGTTCTACTATTTTCATCATTTTTAAATTTATATCTTCTTTTACACTTAAATACTCTGACCAAACAGTAGTAGTAGTGAAAAAATAACAAAATAGACTAAGTGAGCTATCTTGAAACTCGTCAAAATAGATCATAATAGTATCTTGATGAACATCAGGATGATTTTTTAGCATCTCTCTTAAATCTTTTAAAATACTTTCCATCTGGTTTGTATTTGTTGAGTAAGTAAGTCCAAGTCTCATTTTGATTCTTCTTTTTCCCATTTGTGACCAGTTGGTTATAGCAGAGTTTGCAATAACTGCATTTGGAACACTAACTAATGCTTGAGCAAAAGTTCTTACTCTAGTTGAGCGGATTCCTATGCTCTCTATAGTTCCTTCTACATCAGGAGTTAAAATCCAATCTCCTTTTTTAAAAGGTTTATCAGTAAATATAACTAAAGAGCCAAATAGGTTTGCAGCTGTATCTTTTGCAGCTAAGGCAAATGCCATACCTATAAGACCAAGTGAGGCTACAAAAGCACTGACATTTATGCCCCAACCTTCAAGTATAGTCATCAAAGCAATGATTATAATAATGACTTTTAGAAATTTCATTACAAAGTTTTCAACATCACTACTAAGCTGTTTTCCAAATTTTGAAGAGAACCTTGTAAATATGTATGAAAATTCGTTTACTGCTCTGTATAAAATCCAGAAAAGAACAAATGTGATCAAAGTTTTTTCTATATTGGCCGCGATAGTTTGAAAGTTTTTCAAATCTAACCACTCTTCAGCTAGAAAAAATCCTAAAATAAGAATAGAGAATTTCATAGGAGGTTCAAGTATATCTATAAACTTGTCATCTGTTTCATTTTTTGTTTTGCTTGTTAGTATCCTTAGATTTTTTAATATAATTCTTGTTAAAAATTCTTTTGCAAAATAGGCTATTAAAAAAATACCTATTGAGATAAGTATGTCGACAACTCTGATTTCAAATATAGTATATGATAAAACGGTTTCCACTAAGTTTTCCTTATTAAAAGATAAACGAATTCTAACACATTTTTTTGTATAATAGTATACATTTAACATAAGGAAATGACTTTGAGTCATATAGTTTTTATTTTTATTCTTGTTTCGTCATTAGCAGCTACTGACATAAGTGCCAAGTATAAGGTGACTTTTGGAGTGCTTGGAGAGATTGGAATAGCAAAAACACGTTTATATGTAAACGAAAAAAGCTACAAGATAACCATTCATGCAAAGACAACTGGTTTGGCAAATTTTCTTAGTGGAGAGAGAGAAGAGTGGTATATAAGTGCAGGAAAAGTTGATAAAAATGGAGTTTTGATTCCTGATTTTTATCAAAAAACAGTTCATAGGTATGGCTCATTTGAAGGTGAAACTGTTTTAAAAAAAGATATAAGAAAATATATATTTTCACACGATACAAAAGAGTTACATGTAGAAAAAACAAAATATAATGGTGAGAGTGTAAGTCGTGAAAAACAAGATGGTGATTATTATGCTCCTAATGACTTATTGTCTTTGTTTTTTAACTTTAAGAAGATGTTACCTAGCTTAGAGATTAAAGCTCCATCAAAATTTTATGCAGTAGGAGCAAACAAAACAGATGGACGCATAGATGTTAAACCCTTAAAAGACTTAGAAAAGATAAAAGAAGAGTTTAACTGGGTAGATGGACATACTATGATGGTTGTTGTAAATGATGATATATTTGCAAGTGATAAGGGTGAACTTTTAATAAATCTTAGAGATGATGGATTATGTAAGCAAGCAGTCTTAAAAGATGTTTTATTTTTTGGAGATATAAGAGGAGAGATGATTGATTAGGGGTATTAATATAGGTGTATGGTATATGCTTTTTGCCTCTTTTTGTTTTGCGTTTATGGGAGCATTTGCAAAAGAGCTTAGTGTTCATATGGATTCTTTAGAGGTTGTTTTTTTTAGAAATATAGTTGGTGTAGCTCTTATATCTGTCTCTTTTTTTAAGATGCCAGTAAAGCAGGTTGGTGGGAAACCATTTTTGCTCTTTTTTCGTGGTTTGATGGGTTTTATGGCTTTAGTTGCTTTTTTTTACAATATAGCTCATATCTCACTAGCAGATGCTATGACTTTTTCTAGAACATCTCCTATGTTTACAGCTCTTCTTGCTTTTTGGTTTTTAAAGGAGAAGATAGGAGTAAAAGAGATTATTGCTCTTTTAGTTGGTTTTATTGGGATAATATTTATCATGAAACCAAATGGACTGCAGCTTGATTTAACTGATGTATTGGGACTTTTAAGTGGTATTGGAGCAGCTTTGGCATATACAAGTGTGAAGGAGCTAAAAAAATATTATGACACAAGAGTGATAGTCCTCTCTTTTATGCTTACAGGAACTATAGGTCCACTGTTACTTATAGCCTTTAATGACCTTATACATGTAGAGTTTTTAAAAGCCACTTTTGTAGTACCGGATTTAAAAATGTGGGTTTACATCATAGGTTTGGGAGCAAGTGCAACAGTAGCTCAAATATATATGACAAAAGCTTATGGGATGACTAAGGCAGGTATAGTTGGAGCAGTAAGTTACTCAAATATACTTTTTTCTCTTATAATTGGAGTTATCCTTGGAGATGCCTTACCAGATTTTTGGGGAGCAGTTGGTATAGTACTAGTTGTAGCTGGTGGTATCTTAGTAGCTAAACAGAAAGATTAATATACAATTAGTTGATGCATTCTTTCTCTATCCAATTAAGATAAGCACTAAAACCTGTTTCAATTGAACTCATTACTATCTCTGGGGTTTCATAGTCATGATTGAAAAGGATGTCTTCTTCAACTTTTTTATATAGAGATTTTTTTGTTTTTATAAATAGAAGTTTTTCATTATCACAACTTATATTATTATTCCAATGATAATAACTTTGTACATTTTGAACTTGAACACAAGCTGCTAAATGTTTTTTTAGTAAAGAGTCAATTATATTTTTGCCTATTTTATCATCTGCATATGTTGTTGTAACTATACAGTATTCGTTATTTGTCATCTTGTTTCCTTTTATAGTATTAAAATATCTTTTCTAAGTATATCTAATTATAAATTTTGGTTTTACTATATTTTATGGCTACATTTGCTATACTCACGGTAATTAAGAAATAGGAATTAACGATGATTTTAATAGCAGGACCTTGTGTCATTGAAAGTAGGGACAAGTTGTTTTCCGTGGCAGAAAAAATGGTCAAATACCATGAAGATAAAAATATAGATTTTTATTTTAAATCAAGTTTCGATAAAGCTAATAGAACGAGCATAGATAGTTTTAGAGGACCTGGCATAGATGAAGGATTGAAACTTCTCGATGAGGTACGAAGCGAGTTTGGATATCAACTGTTGACAGACATTCATGTCCCAAATCAAGCTAAACCAGTTGCAGATGTAGTTGATGTTTTACAGATTCCTGCTTTTTTATGTCGCCAGACTGATTTACTTGTTGAAGCGGCTAAAACAGATGCAGTAGTAAACATTAAAAAAGGTCAGTTTTTAAACCCAGCAGACATGAGATACTCAGTTAAGAAAGTTCTTGAGACTAGAGGTATCAAAGAAGAGGGTAAAGAAATTGCACGTGCTAACAAAGTATGGTTGACTGAGAGAGGAAGTACTTTTGGCTATGGTAATTTGGTTGTTGATATGAGAAGCTTTATGATTATGAGTGAGTTTGCACCTGTAGTTTTTGATGCTACACACTCTGTTCAGATGCCAGGGATGGCAGGAGGAAGCAGTGGAGGAAAAAGAGAGTTTGTTGGACCACTTGCACGTGGGGCTGCTGCTATTGGGGTAGATGGGTTTTTCTTTGAAACGCATGACAACCCTTGTGAAGCGCTTTGCGACGGACCAAATATGTTAAATCCACAAGACCTTAATAAAACAATCGAAGAGATTAAAGCTATACAAAATAGTTTAAAAAAATAGTATAATAAATAAAAAATAAGAGGATAAAAAATGAACGTAATAGAAGGAAAACTTTCACTTGATGGAAGCGAAAAGATAGCGATAATAAATGCAAGATTCAATCACATAATAACAGATAGACTAGTAGAAGGTGCAAAAGACTCATTTTTACGCCATGGTGGAGATGAAAAAAATCTAGATTTGATTTTAGTTCCAGGTGCATTTGAAATACCTTTGGCTCTTGATAAAGTACTTGCATCAGGTAAGTATGATGCAGTTTGTTGTGTTGGTGCGGTTATTCGTGGTAGTACTCCTCACTTTGATTATGTATCAGCTGAGGCTACTAAGGGTGTTGCAGCTTGTGCATTAAAATATCAAGCCCCAGTTGTGTTTGGTGTTCTTACAACTGATACAATAGAGCAAGCGATAGAAAGAGCAGGAAGTAAAGCTGGAAACAAAGGTTTTGAAGTTATGACAGGACTTATCGAGATGGTAAGTTTATACAAGGGACTATAATGGCAACAAGACATCAGGTAAGAGAAACTATCGTTGGACTTCTTTACGCAAGTGATATAGGTAACGAAGGAATTGATAAGTTCACAGATGAACTTTTTGAAGAGAAGAAGATAAGAAATAAGCAACTAGAATTTGCAAGAGAGTTATATAGTGGTATTAAGATAAATCTTCCAAGTGTTGATGAAGTAATCAATAGCTATTTAAAAGAGTGGAACTTAAATGAGATAGGAAATATAGAAAGAGCGATATTAAGACTTGGTACTTATGAGATTCTTCATAGTGAGCTTGATGATGTTGTTATTATTAATGAAGCAATAGAATTATCTAAAAAGTTATGTAGTGATACAAGTCCAAAGTTTATAAATGGTGTCTTAGATGCTATTATGAAAAATAAGGGAAAATAATTGTGAAATTGTGTGTTGCCTTAGATTTACCAACTGCTAAAAAAAATCTTGATTTAGCTAGAGTATTAAGGAGTGAAGATGTTTGGTTAAAAGTTGGTCTTCGCTCATATATTAGAGACGGACAGCCTCTTTTAGAAGAGTTAAAAGCTATAAATCCTAATTTTAAGCTTTTTTTGGATCTGAAAGTTTATGATATACCAAATACTATGGCTGACGCTGCTGAATCTATGGCAGGGCTTGGCGTTGATATGTTTAATGTACATGCTTCAAGCGGAAAACAAGCTATGACTATGGTAATGGACAGACTTAGTAATATACAAAATCCTCCTATAGTTTTAGCTGTAACAGCACTAACAAGTTTTGATGAGCCTTCATTTAATGAAGTATATGGAGAGAGTATTGAAAAAAAAGCATCACAATTTGCAAATGATGCTTATGAGAGTGGACTCAATGGTGTTGTATGTTCAGTTTATGAGAGTAGACTCATAAAAAATAGAACAACGCAAAACTTTTTGGCTCTGACACCTGGAATTAGACCATTTGGCGAGGATGTTGGGGATCAAAAAAGGGTAGCAAATCTAATTACTGCAAAAGAAGAGATGTCAGATTTTATAGTAGTTGGACGTCCAATATACCTTTCAGATGATCCGCTTGGAGTAACAAAAAAAATAATAGAAAATATCTAGGAGAAGACTATGAAAAAGTTTATGATAGGTACGGTTATACTTTTTGGTTTGATTATCGTTGGTTTGGTTGCTGTGATTGCAACATTTGATTTGAATTCATATAAACCAAAGATAGAACAAGCCATATATGATAACTTGGGATACGAGTTAAAAATAGCTGGTGGTATTTCTACTTCTTTTTCTCCTGTAGGTATAACAATAGCAGATGTAAGTTTATCTGCTCCAAATCAAAAAGCTTTTGCTTCATTTAAGAGTTTTGATGTGGCATTGGATATTATGCCTCTTTTAAGACAGGAAGTAAAGGTTGATTATGTAGTTTTATCAAATCTTAATTTGACTATTGAGAAAATGAAAAATGGTAAAACAAATCTAGATATCATAACTCCAAAACAGACTAAAAAACAAGATCCTAATGCACAAGGCGAAACAAAAAAACCGGTTAAACTACCGTTGATAAATGTGACAGAAGTAAGATTAGATAATGCCAATATATCTTACATAGATAATATATCTAACTCAAAAGCTAGTGTAGAAAATATAAATGTCACTATAAAAGATATTAGTTTAGATTCTGCAAAAGAAAAACTCAAAAGCATAGCATTAAGAGGAAATGTAAAGATAGATAAAATTACGTACAATAAATATAATATATATAATACAACCTTAGATTTTGACCTCAAAGATGCAATAGCAAATTTAAATAGCATGAAGTATACTATCTTTGACTCACTTGCAACTGCAAAAGCAAAAATTGATATGAGTGGTAAAAGACCTAAAGTTTCACTAGAAGAACTTATACCTAATCTAAAATTAGAAAATTTTTCAAAAGAGATCCTTGAAAAAGATTTATTAAAAGGTGTTGTAAATGCTAAGGCAAATATATCATTTGAAGGTTCTGATGAACTAAGTGTTAAAAAAACCATAAAAGGAAATATACTGCTTGATGGTCAAGGAGCAGGTATCAAGGGTTATGATATAGATAAAATTGTAAAGAGTTACAATGCACTTAAAAGCGGTGATTTAAAAAAAGCGGGAACATCATTTTTAAGCTCTGCTATGGATAATGCAGCAAAAGGTAAAGGTGCCTTTGATGATCTAAAAGGTGGAACTACTGCGGTTGAGCGTTTACATGTAAAGATAGATATAGCAAAACAAGTAGCAACACTAAGTGATGTAGCTTTGGCTACTGTAAATAATAGAATAGCTGTTAAAGGTGGCATCAATATAGTTAATGAAAGTTTAAAAGGTGTGAGTGTAGCAATACTTGATAAAAAAGGTTGTGCAAGTTATACACAGAGTATATCAGGCTCACTTTCTAATCCGCAAGGAAAAGCACTGACATCAAAAAATGAAGTATCAGTAGAACAAGTCCAAGAAGTGGTAAATATGGTTTCATCATTTTTTGGTAAAAAGAAAGAGAAAAAAGTTGAAAAGAAAAGTGATGAAAATTGTAAGCCATTTTATACAGGAGTTGTAAAGCATCCGTAGGAATATTTTTTGCTTCTTTAGGTTAACTTAATTAAAGGAGTAAATATGCGAATCTTGTGTAAGGTAGAGATGATAGCTATGCTAAAAGATAAGATTGAAGAGGTAGACTCTTCTAGCAAAGATAAAGCAAAAAAGCTAAAAAAACTTCTTAAAAAACTTACAAAAGGACCTGATGTAAGTTACGTGTAAAAATAATCTGCTTAAAACAGGGATTTTAAGCAGATTATTATTTTTAAATGCTATAATTTCGGTCTACTTTTTGAGTAACTGGACAGGTGGGTGAGTTGGCTGAAACCACATCCCTGCTAAGGATGCGTACTGGT
>CBDLTN010000007.1:0-45522 GCA_965306065.1 uncultured Sulfurospirillum sp.
GTATAGTGCTTTTTATTATTGCATTTGTTGTATTTACTTTAAAAAGGATCTTTGATGATCGCTGATCCACTATTTTTATCTATTATACTTATTGCAATTATGTTTTTCTTTTTACTAAGTTCAGTTTGGATAGGTTCAGCTCTTATGCTAACAGGGATAGCTGGGATGTTTTTGTTTGAACATAACCTTCCTCCTGCAATAAGTATTTTCCAAAAAACTGGCGATTTAATGGCTGGAAGTCTTTATGATTCTTTAAACTCTTGGTCACTTGCAGCACTTCCAATGTTTATTTTGATGGGAGAGATTCTTTATCACTCTTCAATATCTACTAGGCTGTTAAATGGACTTATGCCATGGTTAACTAAAGTTCCTGGTCGCCTTTTACATGTAAACGTTGCAGCTTGTTCTCTTTTTGCAGCAGTTTCTGGCTCATCAGCAGCTACTACTGTGACAGTTGGAAAGATTACCTTAGGTGAGCTTAAACAACGTGGATATAGTAAAAAACTGGCATTAGGTTCACTAGCAGGAAGTGGAACTTTGGGATTTTTAATTCCTCCTAGTTTGATTATGATTATTTATGGAGTACTCTCAGATGTCTCAATAGGTAAGCTTTTTATAGCTGGAATTTTACCAGGACTCTTGCTTGCAACTTTTTATTCACTTTATATTATTATTGTATCTTATTTTGATAAAACTACTGTTCCTGCTAAAGAAGAGAAATTTACTAATATGGACAGACTAAACTCATTAAAAGATTTAGCTCCTATTTTTTCACTAATTCTTTTAGTTATGGGAAGTATTTATGGCGGTTTTGCAACTCCTACTGAAGCAGCAGCTTTAGGTGTCATTGGAGCAATTGCTTTAGCAACATTCTTTAAAAGTTTTAATCTAGCGATACTAAAAGAGTCATTGATAAATGCAGTAAAAACTACGGCTATGATTAGTTTTATAATTGCAGGTGCTGGTTTTTTATCCCAAGTGGTTGGTTTTTTAGGGATTGCAAGAGCAATTAGTGAGTTTATCGGAGGACTTGGGTTGTCCCCATATGTTCTTATACTTGTTATTGGAATAATGTATATAATTCTTGGTATGATTCTTGATGGAATCTCTATCGTTGTTATGACTTTACCTATAGTTTTACCTATTATTGTGATGGCTGGATTTGATCCACTATGGTTTGGAATATTTCTTGTTCTTATGGTAGAAGTTTCACAAATAACCCCACCTGTAGGTTTTTCACTCTTTGTTATTCAAAGTATCAGTGGAGAAAATATAGGGTATATTTTAAAAGCAACTTTTCCATTTTTTATAATTATGATTTTAATTGTTGTTCTTGTTACATTCTTTCCTGAGATAGTATCCTACTTACCTGAAAAGATGATGGGTCGATAAAACATTTAGTATATTGCGAGATAATATAAATTATCTTGCGATATATGTTACTTTCTGTTATCTTTTATAATAATTTTTGAATTTTTCAAGAAACACACTTGTATCACACTTCCTATAGTTACAATTTTTTTATACACAAAAAAAGGAGATAAAATGAAAAAGAGTTTTATGGTTATTTTAGGGTTATTGGTAGCTTCTTCAAGTTTATTAGCAGCTCCAAAAAAGCTAAGAGTTGTTGGTTCTTGGAGTAGTTTGTCGTTATATAAAGAGTATGAAAAACCTTATTGGAAAAAAGAGTTTATTAAAGAGTTTCCTAACACAAAAGTAAGATTAAGCTCTTTAGGTCAGGTAAAGTTAAAAGGTGCGGCAGTTTATAGAGAATTATCAAAAGGTGTTTTTGATGTGGTTTCAACAGTTGGTGGTTATGTAGTATCAGACTCTCAAGCAATTGCCGGACTAGATTTTCCTGCGATAGCAAATGATTTAAAAACAGCGAAAAGTGTTGTTGAAGCATATAAAAACACTTTAGATAATGCTTTGAAAACAGATTTTAATGCAAAGTTAATATCAGTTGTTCCTTATCCATCGCAAGTTCTATTTTGTAAAGATGAAGTTACATCTTTACAAGATTTAAAAGGCAAAAAAGTGAGAGCTTCAGGTTGGACAGTAGCTGAGTTTTTAGATGGTATAGGAGCTACAGGTATCACAATGTCATATAGTGAGGTTCCTCAGTCTTTACAAAGAGGAGTTATTGATTGTGCGGTTACCGGTGGATTATCAGGCTATTTATCTGGTTGGGGAGAAGTATCAGATTATTTATATCCATTACCAATAGGTGGTTGGGCATATGTTGTAACAGCTATGAATTTGGATACGTGGAATAGTTTTACAAAAGAAGAACAAAATAAACTTTTAAACTCCGTTGATAACAAAATATCAACTCCTGCTTGGGTTAAAACTGACTATGAAACAAGTGAAGGAGAAAAGTGTTTAACAAATCAAGATTGCTCATATGGAAAAGCTAATAAAATGACTTTGGTAAAAGTACAAGATGCAGATAAAACTTTATCAAAAGAAATATTAGTTACTAAAGTTATTCCAAAATGGGCAAAAAAAGTTTCTCCTAAAATTGTTCAAGAGTGGAATGATTCTGTAGGAAAAATAGTAAATATAACTGCTCAATAAAAGAGCTTTTATGATTGAAAAATTAAAGAAAAGTTCTGAATATTTTATTTATATATGTGGAATTTTACTTTTAACCTCTGTGTTTTTAATAAGCATAGAGGTGATTTTAAGAAAATTCTTTTTAATTTCGTTTGGTGGTACAGATGAGCTATCGGGATATACTTTGGGTATTTGTATATCTTGGTCTATTGCTTATGTTCTTTTTGAAAAAATGCATATAAGAATAGATATTATTTATAACAAAGTAGGCGAAAAACTACAAAATTTGTTTGATGTTATTTCTATGATTTTTACATTGCTTTTTATTGGATTGTTGGTGTATTTTTCATCTTCTGTATTCTATACTTCGCTTATAAAAGGCTCTACTGCAAATACTCCTCTTGGAACACCTTTATGGATTCCTC
Organism: uncultured Sulfurospirillum sp.; assembly: GCA_965306065.1. Lineage (GTDB taxonomy): Bacteria > Campylobacterota > Campylobacteria > Campylobacterales > Sulfurospirillaceae > Sulfurospirillum_A. The sequence goes on from CBDLTN010000007.1 coordinate 2,982, forward strand.
AAATCTTGTGGGTATCAGGATATGCTTTTTTCTTGATAGTTGTGGCAATTTTATTTTTTAAATCAATTAAAGCATTTGTTTCTAATAAAAGTGATAAATATACAAACATAGGAAAGGAAGAATATGACATTAGTATTGATTAGTATTGCAATTTTACTTTTATTACTTTTTCTTTCTGTTCCTGTTGCTTCAACAATAGCAGGTGTTGGGATTATTGTAGGATACTTTTTCTCAGACTATCCGATTTTTTCGTCTGTTGGAGAGATAACGTGGAGTGTTAGTACAGATTTTTTACTTTTGTCTATTCCCTTTTTTGTTTTACTTGGAGAGATTCTTCTTCACTCAGGAATAGCCAAAAATATCTATTTTGCTTTGCATAAGTGGTTATCATGGTTACCTGGAGGATTGCTTCATGCAAATATAGCATCATCTGCTATATTCTCTTCTATTTCAGGCTCATCAGTAGCAACGGCAGCTACTATAACAACTGTAGCGATGCCTCAATGTGAAAAACATGGATATAAAGCAGGTCTTTTTGCTGGAACTATTGCAGCTGGTGGAACACTTGGAATTTTGATACCACCATCAATAAATCTCATTGTTTATGGCTTTTTGACCAATACCTCAATCCCTAAGCTCTTTATAGCTGGACTTGTCCCTGGTGTTCTTATGGCAAGTATATTTATGCTTTTTATTTTACTTTATTCTATATTTAAAAAAGCAAAATTAGAAGAAGATGATAAAGTCAGTTGGAGAGAAAGATTTGTTGCACTTAAAGATTTAGTACCTATCCTTATTTTATTTATCTTAATAATGGGCTCAATCTATACAGGTTTTGCAACACCTACAGAGAGCGCTGCTCTTGGTGTTTTAGCTTCATTAATAATCACATATTTTAATGGTCTTTTGAGTTTTGAGGTTATTAAACAATCAATCAAAGGAACGATGCGAACTACTGGTATGATTATGTTTATCATCATAGCTGCCAATTTTCTAAATTTTGTTTTAGTATCTATTGGTTTAACAGATGATTTAGCTGATTTTATCGAAAACTTGGCAATTTCAAAATATACAATGTTGGCAATTGTAACGCTATTATTTATTGTATTGGGTCTTTTTATAGAAACTTTGTCTTTGATGGTAATTACGATTCCTATAATCGCACCAGTTATGATTACTTTAGGATTTGATGCTGTATGGTTTGGGATATATTTGATTATATTGATAGAGATGGCTCTAATAACTCCACCTGTAGGACTTAACTTATACGTTGTTCAAGGTATTAGGAACAAAGGAAGCATAGTAGAAGTTATGAAAGGAAGTATGCCTTTTGTTATAATTATGCTCTTAATGGCATTTTTATTAGTAATTTTTCCACAAATTAGTCTATTTTTAGTAGAATATGTTTAAAGGATTAAAATGACATCAAAAGAATTAAGAGAAAAAATATCAAAAGATGAGTTTACTAGCCCCACTGCAGGATATTGCAGTGGGAATGTGCAAACAAATATGTTGGTTATTCCTAAAGAGTATGCAGATTCATTTGAAGAGTTTGCAAAATTAAATTCAAAAGCGATTCCTGTTTTAGAAGTTATAAGAGATTCTCACTACTCAAAAGTTTTGGCAAATGGTGCAAATCTATTAAATGAGTTACCTTCATATAACATAATAGAAAATGGTAAAGTAGTAAAAACAGTAACAAATATAGAAGAGTATTATAGTTCTGATTTAGTATTTTTTCTAGTGGGATGTAGTTTTACTTTTGAAAAAGCTTTGGTTGATGCAGGGATTTCTCTTAGACATGTAGAACAAAAGTGCAATGTATCTATGTACAGTACTAATATAGAGTTAAAACCATATGATATGTTTAAGGGCAAAATGGTAGTCTCTATGAGACCTGTTAAAAAAGAGTTAGTAGCTGATGCCTGCGTAGTAACAAGTCACTATCCAGCAACACATGGGTCTCCTATCCAAGTTGGTTATCCTGAAATGATTGGCATAGATGATTTACAAAAACCAGATTATGGTGATGCGGTTGAAATAAGAGATGATGAAATACCTCTTTTTTGGCCTTGTGGAGTAACTCCTGAAAATGTCTTAAAAGAAGTTAAACTTCCTTTTGCAATCACTCACAGTCCGGGACATATGTTTGTATGTGATAAAAAAGATTCAGAGTATTATGTTTAAAAAGTTTTAATCTTTATCTAGAGTATAACCTTCCTGTATAACATTTTTTATGATTTGTACAGGGAGTTTTTTTCTTAACTCTTTAATAAAGGTTTTTAGTGCATCTTGTGTCATAACTTTATCTCCCCATATATATTCTTGAATGAGTTCATATCTAGTTATGTTATTTCTGTTTTGATATAGAAGTTCTAGAAAATCTTTCTCTTTTTTTCTTAAAATAATTTTTTCATTTTTGTACACAAGAGTATTGTTGTTAGTATTTAAATTTACATGTAAACCTAAGTGTAAAATTGTACTGTTTTGAGTGTTTAAAGCTATGGATATTGCTTCAAATAAATTTTTATTAGTTGTAGGCTTTAATATATATTGATCAATTTTTAAATTTATGAGTTTTAGAAGATACTCTTCTTTTGAGTAGGCACTAAGTATTATTATAGGGGTATGAAGGTCTGTTTTACGTATTTTTTTAACTAACTCTATACCATCTCCATCACACATCTCTATATCTGAGATTAGTAAGTCAGGTTTTTTGCTTAAAAAAAGCTCATATGCAAGGTTTCCATTGTGTGCCTCATATACGTTTTTAAAATAAAAACCTAAAGTATTTTTTAGTCTTTTTCGAACTTCATCATCATCTTCAGATATTAGTACGGTGAACTCTTTTAACACATTTGCTAATTCTTTCACACCTACCTCCTTTATCTATAAAAGTATTTTAAACACGGCACCTTCATCAGAATTTTCAACCGTAATTTTACCTTGCATATTTTTTTCTATTATCATTTTTGACATATAAAGACCAAGACCTGTTCCTTGTGATTTTTTTGTAGAAAAATATGGCTCAAACACCAAGTCTAAATAATCTTCTTTTATCCCGCCTGCATTATCTCGTATTTCTACTATAGATAAATTATCTTTTGTGCTAACTGTAACAGTTATTTTGCCATTTTTTATATTGTTTATAAGTAAAGCATCTTTCGCATTTACTAAAAGGTTTAGAATTACTTGAGAATATTCTCTTTTATAAGCTTTTATTTGTTTATCATTTTTTACTTCAAAGTTTAATATTATGTTTTGATTTATCAAGGCATCTTTTATTAAACTAACGGCATCATTACAAGCTTTTTATATATAAAAATCTTCTTTGTCTTTTTCTGGTTTAAAGAAGTTTTTAAAATCTTCTATTGTTAAAGACATAAATTGGATTATTTTTGTCGCATCGTTTGCACAAGATAGTAAAAACTTTTCATTTGCCTGTTTAAAAGCTACGGTGGTTTCAAGTTCCATCATGATACCGGCTAGTTGACTTAGAGGCTGCCTCCATTGATGTGAAATCATGCTTAGCATCTCTCCCATTCTTGCCAATCTTGATTGATGTAGCATTGCTCTGTCTTTTTGTTTTGCTTCTTTTATTGCAAGTTCAATTTTGTTATGTAGATTTTGATTTAAATCTTTTAAGGAAGCCTCATTTTTCTTTACTTTATCTTGGTACTCTTTAAAAGTTTTATTTATTTGTTGTGAAATCAGAATTGATAAAAAAGATATTGCTAATATCAAAAAGAATGTAATTACAACTGTTATTTGTATATATCTGTCTATCTTCTTTTCTAAAGCTTGTTTTTTATTTAGTATCTCTTTTTGAATTTCATCGAGATATATTCCACATCCAATAATCCAATTCCAATCTTTATAAAGTCTGACAAAACTTAGTTTATTGCTACTTTTATATTCATTTGGTTTAGGGTAAAAAAACTCAAAAAAGCTTCCATTGGGGTTTTTGATGGCTAGTTTTACAGATTTTTGAACAAAAAAAGTGTTTTCTCCATCTATTTTTTTTGTATCATCTTCTCCTATTTCGCCTTGTCTATAAGGATGGGCTACTAGTTTATTGGTGTTAGTATGAATCCAAAAGTAGTTATTGTTTTCAAATCTGATAAGCTCAATCCATCTGGCAATAGAGTATTTTAAGTCGTCTAAGTTATAAAATATATCTTTTTTTAAAACAATTATGATGTTTTTATCAGGAATCTTTTCAAACAGATAAAGAGTTGTCTCATCTTCAAGAACAAAATGTTTATTGTTGTTTTTAAAATCATAAATTTTATCTAAATGAAAAAAAACATTTTTATTTTTTATAATATCAGACGTGGTTTGGTCATATATTATAAAATCACTGTTCTCATTTTCATTTTGTTTTATATACGTTTTATATCTTTGTGGAGAAAACTCTTGTTCATAAATCAGCTTGGCAAATGTTTTCATCTGTATTTGCATGTTTTTTTTAGTGTTGTTTATCATTAGGTTTTTATGATATTCGATATAGTTAAAGACATTACCAATCTCTTCTTGCAAGATTACTTTTTGTTTTTTTATATAATTTTTTTCTAGTTGAGCACTCTCTTGTAAAAAATAATTTTGTTGAGTTTTGATAAAAGAGTATAAAATAAGGCTTACTAAAATTATAATAGTAAAGATTGGTGTTAAAATTATAAGTTTTGGAATATTTTTTTCACTAAACATAATTGCTCCTGGTTTTATAGATTATATAATCACAAAATGTGTTTTAAGTGGGTAATTTTATGCTAATCAATAAAGTATGTTTATTCCCCACCTATTGCCCACTTTTTATTGTTAAAATGGACTTGTATTTTATATGTATTGTAGTATAATATTTCAAATAAATTAAGGTGTTATAAAAATGAGATTGCTTTTTAAAATTAATTATAATTTAGTTTATTATGCGTAAAACGATTGATAAAATTATACTCCAACACTCTACAAGAGGGATGGATATACTACAAGAAAAACATCCAAAAGAGCATTGTAAAGAGGCTGTAGATGCTTTTAAAAAACTAGAAAAAGGTGTGGTTTTTCTTTATACCGGTTTTTATGTAGGAGGGTTTGCTGAGACTGATGGACCTATAGGAACTTATTTTTTAGCACGTGCTTTGAATTCTTTGGGTTATAAATCAGTGATTATAACGGATGAATTTTGTAAAGACTATTTTAAAGAGATTGAAACTCTTTATATTCCACTTGATGGATATGATAAGAGCTATTATAAGACAATATTAGAAGAGTATAATCCGGTTTGTCATTTTAGTATAGAGAGATGTGGAAAAAATACTCAAGGACTCTATGCAAATTTAAGAGGGGTATGTGTAACCCAGTTTACAGCTCCTGCAGATGAGCTTTTTGTACTTGGAGCTAAAACTAAACCTACTTTTGCAATAGGTGATGGTGGTAACGAGCTTGGTATGGGAAATTTTGCTGAGTCAGTAACAAAATATCTTTCACTTACGCCTTGTGTCATAAAATCAGATTATCCTATCATAGCTACTGTTTCAAACTGGGGAGCTTATGGGTTTATCTCTTATTTAGATAATGACTTATTACCAAGTTTTGAAGAAGTTGATGAGTATTTGGATTTTATAGTAGATCTTGGAAGTGTAGATGGTGTTAGTAAGATAAATGAAAAAACAGTAGATGGCAAAGAGTGGGCTATAGAAGAAGAGATACTTGAAGATTTGAAAAAGGCTGTATTATGAAGTTAAACTGTGATTTGGGTGAGAGTTTTGGTCCTTGGAAGATGGGGATTGATGAGGCTATTATGCCTCTTATTGATAGTGCAAATATAGCATGTGGATTTCATGCGTCAGATCCAGTTATCATGCAACATACGGTAGAGCTTGCTTTAAAGCATGATGTTACAATCGGAGCACATCCAGGATACCCTGATTTGGTTGGATTTGGAAGAAGAAGTATCGCTTGTACACCAAAAGAGATAGAGGCATTTTTGATATACCAGTGTGGAGCATTGGATGCTATGTGTAGAACTCATGGAACAAAAATAGAGTATGTAAAACCTCATGGTGCTCTTTACAATGATATGATGAAAAATGATGCGGTTTTTATGGCACTTGTTCAAGGTCTGGCAAAGTATAGAAAAGATCTGAAGTTAATGATACTATCAACAAACAGAAATTCTTACTACAAAGAGTTAGCTAAACCTTACGAAATTGAGCTTATATATGAAGTGTTTGCTGATAGGGCTTATACAAAAGAAGGCTTGCTTGTCCCTCGTATTGAAGGTGGAAGTGTAATAGAGTCAACTGATGAGATCCTTGAACGTATAGAGATGTTACAACGTGAAAAAAAGCTCAAAACAATATGTGGAGAGAAAATAGAATTACAAGCTGACAGTATGTGTGTACATGGAGACAATCAAAAAGCAGTTGACTTAGTCAAAGCTTTAAGAGATTATATAGGCTAATAAAAAGGGGTATAAATGCGTTGTTTTAGTGTAGCTTCAGTTGATTCGGTAATCATTTATTTTGGTCAAAAAATAGGAGAAGATGTTGCAAAAGAGGTAAGGCAGACTTTTTATACACTAAAAAATGCAAAACTAAAACATATAACTGAAATAGTACCATCTTATACTTCTATTATGATAAGTTATGACTTCTTGCAGGTAAGTTATAAAGAGATATGCAAAGAGATAGATGAGGTCTTAGAAGATGCAGATGAATTTTACAGTGAAGCAGCAACTCGTTTAGTAAGCATACCTGTCTATTATGGCTCAGAAGTTGGTTTGGATTTAGAAGAGTTAGCGAAGATGAAAAACAAAACTGTTGAGCAAATTATTTCTTTACATTTAAACAAAGAATACTTTGTATATGCTATTGGCTTTAGTCCAGGTTTTCCTTATATGGGAGAAGTAGATGATGAGCTTGCAACCCCACGACTTGCAAATCCAAGAGCAAAAGTACCAAAAGGAAGTGTGGGAATTGCAGATAATCAAACAGCAATATATCCGCAACTCAGTCCTGGTGGATGGCAAATACTTGGTCGTACGCCAATAGAAATGTTTGATACTTCTTATGAAGGTTTTTCTTATCTTAAGGTTGGCGATAAAGTAAAGTTTGAGTCGATAGACAAAGAGAAGTTTTTAGAGCTTGGAGGTGAGATATGAGTAGTGGATTTGAAGTAATTACAGCTGGTATTCAAGCCACTATCCAAGATTTAGGTCGTATTGGTTTAGCACAGATTGGGCTAAGTAGTGCAGGAGCTTTAGATGAGTTTGCTTTTCATCAAGCAAATAGACTTTTAGGCAATGAGTATGGAACGAATATGCTTGAGATTGTATTTGGTGGTGTTAAGTTAAAAGCAAAAGGAACAACAACTTTTGTTTTAACTGGTGCAAAAGTAGATGCAACTATAAACAACAGACCAATAGAAATATGGAAAACTTATAAGATAAGTGATGGAGATATTTTAAATCTTGGATTTGCTTCTAGTGGAACTAGGGTTTATCTTGCAGTTCTTGGTGGTTTTAAAGTTGAACAAGAGTATGGTAGCTGTTCTGTTAGTATAAAAGAAAAATTAGGTGGAAAACCTTTACATGTAAAACAGTTTTTACATTTTGATAGTAAGTTTTTGTCAGATAATAGAAAACTACCGAACAAGTATCAGCCTAATTATGATAAGATTTTAACGTTAAGAGTAGTAGCTGGATATCAATGGGATATGTTTGAAGAAAAACAAAGGGAAAAGTTTTTCAATTCATCCTATAAGGTTACAGGACAAAACGATAGAATGGGATATCGTTTAAGTGGAGAGAAAATTGCCTCTACATGTAAGGGTATAGTATCTGAACCTATCGCTTATGGTTCAATTCAGATTCCAGCACATGGGGAACCAATTGTGCTTTTAAAAGAGAGACAAACAATAGGTGGTTATCCTAAGATTGGGACAGTGATTCCGATAGATTGTTTTAGGTTAGCTCAAACTAAACAAGATTCACAGATTAGATTTGAACTTGTAAATCTTGATATGGCCAGAGATATAAGTATAGAGTTTTATAAATTTTTTAAGGAGTTTTGATGTTACCAAAGAAAATGTTATTCCCTGTTGGGGGAGGAGATGAGTTAGAAGCAAGAATATATGGAGCATTACTGGTTTCAGAGTATTTTAACACTCATTTAGAAGTACAAGTTGCAGAAGCAAATGTACATACTGGGGTTCCAAAAGGTATGGTTTTACCAAATGAGATAATAGACAGGCTAGAGAATATACAGCTAGAAAATCTAAAAACGGTTATGTCAACTCATAGAAAAATATTTGATAGTTGTTGTAAAAAGTTAGATATTGTTGATAGTGAAGACCCATTAAATGACCAAGCAACAGCACATCTTACAATGGGTGTGGGTCTTAGAAGTACTATGGTTGCACAACAGACAAAATTTTGTGATATGGTTATAGCAGCAGCACCTCAAAAAGGTGTAGCAACTGCAACTTTTGAAGCAGCTGTGTTAGAGAGTGGAAAACCAGTTATGGTAATTCCTAGAGCAATGAAAGAGTTTAAGACAGATAAAATCATAATAGGTTGGAATAATTCTCCTGAAGTTTCTCGTGCTGTATCTGAGGCAATTCCTTTAATGAAACAAGCCAAAGAGATTCATATAGTTTCAACAAAAGCATATACAACAGAAAATCTTTCTCGTATTAAAGATTTAAGAAATTATTTGGCAATTCATGGTATAGATACAACGTTTGAGCTTATTAAAACAACTTTTGTTCCAGGTGAAGCATTGTTAAAAACTGCAAAAGATGGTGGTTTTGATCTGATTGTGGCTGGTGCTTATTCTAAAAAAGGATTAAAAGAATTAATGCTTGGAGGATCTTCAAGATACTTACTAGAGCATACTACGATTCCTGCGTTAGTATCCCACTAAAAATAAAAGTGTGCCTGCTGGCACACTTTTTAGAGTTTATTTCATTGCGTCTTTGGCACCTTTAATAGCCCCGTCAAGAACGCCTTTCGCAACTTCCCAAGCATGATTTCCTAATCTTTTTGCTTCTTTTGTCGCATTTTTTGCCTTTTCATTTTCAAATTCAAAATTCTTAAGGTCTTCTACTTTTTGACTTGCAATTTTTTCAAGTTCTTCTATCTTTTTCTCTGCTTTTCTTACAAAATCATTTTCTAGGTAAGATTTGTTATTTTTTATCTCTTCTATTTTTTCACCTAGTATCTCTCTTGCTTCGTGTGTTACTCTTTTTATCTTTGCGAAAGAGTTATTTAGTTCTGATTCTAGTATAAAATTTATAATCTGAGCAGAAATTCCATCTGTTGATTTTTCTGCTTCTTTAAGTACTTCTACAAAATCATCTTCTATGCTTATTAACTCTTTTTTTATTGTTGAGAGGTCTTTTTCTAGCATATCTTCTATCTCTTCAGGAGCAAACTTAAGATCATTTTTGAATTTGTCTATAGCTTTTGCCATACCTTCTTTAGTCCCGTGTATAGTCCCGCTTAAAAGACTTTTTGCATTTCCTTGGTCTTCATCAGCAATTTCAATAGCTACATGAAGAATACTACTGATAATATCTAAAAATTTATTTTTTGAAAACTCACCTTCATTAATAGTTTGATATGTAATGTTTTTAGTAATCTCAAAAACTGTATCTTCAACGTCTTTTGCATACTCAAGAGTTGTTAAAAGTGCTTCACTTGTAGTCTCTTTTAAAATTCCTAACATTTCGACACCTCTTAATTTAGTGTCGTGTAAGGCCTTTAGTGATTCTTTTGCTATTGATTCATCCATATTTTCTATATGAGCTTCAAGGATGTCAAAAGTTCCCATAATTGTACTTTTTATATTTTCTTTTTGTTTAGAAATCGACTTTTCTAATTGCTCTTTTTCATAAAGACTTTTGTATAAAAATTCTTCTTTATCATAACTAGCAGCTTTAATAAGACCTGATATAATAGCATCTATATTTTTAGAACTCTTAAGTTCTTCACTTTGAAGTGTTCTTGTAAATAGTTCAAAAAGTTCTCCCAAACGCTCTTGTATATGAGTGTCATCTTTAAGTCTTTGAATTTTTTTCTTTGATAATTCAAAAGTTAATTCACTTATGATTGAAGGAAGGTTTTGATTTTCTTTACTCTCTTTTAGAGTTGCGCTAAATATATTTTGCAGTGATTGCATTTTGTGTCCTTTATAATACGAACTTTATAGATTCATGTTTTTTTAATTCTTCAAATACTACTTTTCTATCATCATCACTATGAACTAGTGTGCTAACGGTATAGCTTTGGTATTTACCTTTTTTGCTGTTTTGTGACTTTTTTATAGAATATTCTCTCTCATCAAGTACACTTTTTACAATTTCTTTAATGTTATGGTGAGACTCTAATATAGTTTTATACTCCCAACTACATGGGTAGTTTAGTTTAAGATCTTTTGAATTCACCGCTTTTACCACCACATTTTGATTCTAGTTGTATATCTGAGATTACCATTGATTTGTCAATCGCTTTAGCCATATCGTAGATAGTAAGAAGTCCTATACTTACACCTGTAAGGGCTTCCATCTCAACACCTGTTTGACCTTTTAGTTTTGCTGTAACGCTTAGTTTAAAACCTGGAAGTTCAGGTAGTTCATCTACATCACAATTAACACCAGTCAACATTAAAGGATGACACATAGGGATTAAATCACTTGTTTTCTTAGTTCCAAGTATTGCTGCAATGACAGCAGTTTGGATAACAGGTCCTTTTTTCGCTTTTTCACTCACTATCATATCGTAAGCAACTTGACTCATAGTTATCATACCACTTGCAACAGCGACTCTTGTTGTATCTTCTTTATCAGATACGTCTACCATTTTTGGTCTGTCTTTTTCATCTAAATGTGTTAGGTTCATTTTTTACCTCTATTTTTTATAAGGGTTATTATATCAAATTTGATATTGTTTAACATTGAAACAGCTATGATAGTTAAAATGGTACCTACTATTACGTGTAATCCAATATTTTCATTTAGAAAGATAGCACTTAATCCTATAGCAAAAAAAGGAACTAAAAAGATAAAAGAGCTAACCTCATTGGTTCCAAGTTTTTCTATACCTACAAAGTATACAGTAGTAGAAAATGTAGTTCCGATGATTGCAATGCATATAATATTAAATAAAAATTTTGGTTCATAGTTTAGTGTTTTTACAAATGAAAAATCAACAAAAAATAGAGCAACTAAAAGAGTTGTAATACTATACATGTAAAATATAAATACAATAGGTGAAACGTTAGCCGCACGTGAACTTATGATAGTTAAAATTGGCCAAAGAATAGAGGCTAGAACAAAGTAGAGGTTGTACTGAGTTAGTACTTGTGAGCTATTTAATGTCCAAACACCAAGTATCATCATAACTCCAAATGCCCCTAAAAATAAAGCTAGTATATCTTTTGTACCTATTCTCTTACCAAAAAATAGAGCCATTAGGATAAATGTATTTATTGGTACAAGTGTAGTTACAAATGCTCCACCAAGTCCTGCTGTTCCAAGTTTAGTTCCTAAAAAAAAGTATTTCATATAAGCAACATTGCTAATCGCTGCTAGAAGAGCTAAAAAAGCAGTTTTTTTATCTATTTTGAATGATTTTTTTAAAAAAATCAAAACAGGAATAAAGCTTGCAGCCGTGATACCAAATCGTAAAAATATCATCTCGTATTCGTTAACATATTGACTTAAAACTTTCACATTAACCCAAGAAGCACCCCAGCCAAGCATCGCTATAATGAGTAAGATAAAAAATATATTTTTGTTTTGCATCATGGCAGTCCTTTACATGTAGATGAGTATTGTACTCTTATTTTAATTCAAAATATAGGATAAAATTGGCAAATTAATAATAATATGGATTAAAAAATAAGCAAATTTAAAATATCTTTCTTTTTTTATTATTATTAAAGTTTTGATATAATGTTCCAAAAAAGGAACAAATTGCAATATACTGATGATAAGCGGATAGAATCTACAAAAAAAGTTGTTTTTTTAGTTTATGTATTGTATGCATTATCTTATCTTTTTGGGATAACATATCTGATTGGTGTGATTGTTGCTTATGTGAAAAAAGATGATTGCGATGCTTCTTGGATAAAAGATCACTTTAGATGGCAAATAAATACCTTTTGGATAACGCTAGTCTTAGGGATTTTAGGAACTCTTACTGTTTTTATTGGCGTTGGGTGGTTGATACTATTAGGGTCTGCAATTTGGAATATTTACCGTATAGTAAAAGGATGGTTAAGATATAATGATGAGTTAAGTCCATATTAGGACTTAACTTTTTAGTTACTTTAATAGCTCTATAACTTCTTCGACACTTAAAAGTTTTCCTGTGCTTTTAACTTCTCCATCGACTACTAATGCTGGTGTATTTACTACTTGATAGTTCATGATTTCCATGATGTCTTCAACTTTTACCACACTGTGAAAACCACCTATTTTTGCAACTGCTTGTTTTGTTACTTCTTCTAGTGCTTTACACTTTGCACAACCAGTTCCTAGTACTTCTATTTTCATTTGTTATCCTTCATTGTTTTGTACTCTTCCATAAACTCTTTTGCATTATCACCTCTTAAGAAATCTGCAGTTTTTAACAAACCATCATTTAGATATCTTGCGTTATATCCCTTTAGTGTTAAAAACATTCTAGCTATATTTGCTCTATCATTATGAGGGCAAGCTGTAATGATAAGTTTATCTTTAGGTAGTTCATCTAGTCTGCTTGGCAATTCATTTAACGGGATGTTTTTAGAAAACCCCATATTCCAAGCTTCATATTCATCAGGAAACCTGATGTCTATTAAAACGGCTTCACCTTCTTCTATCATAACTAACATTTCAGGTGTTTTTATCTTCATATCAGTTCTTGCTTTATAATCAAAGCTTTTTAGATAACTCTCAAAACTCTGCGCGTTTATTGACACTACTAGTACCAGTAAAAGTAGTAATTTTCTCAACTCTTCTCCTTTAAGTATATTTTGATTCCACTCATACAACAAGATCCAAAAGGGTTTCTTATCTCACATTGGCAGGTAATATCTTTCATCTTTTGTTTTATCTTTGAAATACTATTTTCATCTATGTCTTTTTTCTTTATGTTAAAACAGTAACACATATTAGCCTCTGGTGAACTAAATTTTTTGATACCAACTTCTTTATTTAGCTCTTTACATGTAAAGCTATGAGATAGTGAAAAGTAGATGATTTCACACTTTGAACTCTTACATGTAAAGTAGGCGTCATTTTTTATTTTGGATATGTCATTTATATGATGCAACAAAACATTTTTATCTACTGTATTGCCTTTTTGTTTACATATAGGACAAATACCTTTTGCTAAAAATTGCATTTTTTCTCCCTATAATATAGCATTAAATAAGTAACCTACACCTATAATCCCAGCTCCAACTATACCAAAAAACAGAGCTATTAGCTTTACATGTAAAATCTTTTTGAGTATCATCGCCTCAGGAAGACTAAGAGCTGTAACAGCCATCATAAAACTAAGAGCTGTTCCAAGAAGCATACCTTTACTAGTCAATACTTCTACTAAAGGCATTACTCCAGCAGCACTTGAATACATTGGTATTCCCATTAAAACAGCAATAATAACAGCAAAAGGATTATCCCCTCCTGCATAAGTTGCTATAAAATCAGCTGGAATATAACCATGTATGAAAGCTCCAATTCCAACCCCAATAAGTACATATAGATAAATCTTCTTAAAAATATCCCAAGTATACTCTTTAGATTCTTTAACTCTTTGTGAAAATGTAAGTTTTATTTTCACCTCTTCTAATTCACCTTCCATCTTTTTAACATCTAATAATATATATTTTTCCATGTTCATTTTGCCTATAAGGTATCCACCAAATATCGCAACTAAAAGTCCAAATCCAATATATATTGCAGTGATTTTCCAACCAAAAATACCAAAAAGCATAGCTACAACTATCTCGTTGTTGAGTGGGGCACTTATTAGAAAAGAGAAAGTCACTCCTATGGGAATTCTAGCTTGAATAAAACCTAAAAACAGTGGAATCGCACTACAGCTACAAAATGGAGTTATGATTCCAAAGAGTGCCGCTAAAATATTGCCAAAAAATTCTGATTTGCCTTGTAGGTATGCTCTTACGTATTCTGTATTAAAATGAGTTCTTAAGTAAGAGACTACAAAGATGATTGTAAGGAGTAAAAACCAGATTTTACCAACATCATAGATAAAAAAGTTGATAGCTTCGTTTATCTTTCCACTTAATCCTAAAACTTCTATAGTGAAGTAATCTACGCTATTTTTCCACATTTAAAACCTCTTCTATTTTCGGTAGTAAAATTTTTTCTATATTTTTATAAGTTTTTTCAAACTCTTTAAATTCTAATCCATCTGGGTCGCTAAATCCGATATGAATCTTTTTTACAGGGTATGGAAACATGGGACATGTCTCTTTTGCATGGTCGCAAACAGTAACTACCAGATCAAAGTTTACATGTAAAAGGCTATCAAGAGTTTTTGAGTAGTATTTATCTTGCCATATAGAGTTTTGAGTTAAGATTTTTTTTGCATTTGGATGAACTTTTCCACTTGGATTCACACCAGAACTATAAGCATCAATACTATCTAGTTTTGCATTTATAAGAGCTTCAGCGATGATACTACGGCAGCTGTTACCTGTGCATAAAACTAAAACTTTTTTATTCATCATTACACTCTTTGTTAAGTGTTGGAATGTTAATATCAAGATAGCTAATTTCTTCTAAAATTTCTTGGCGAAACTTATCAAGTGGGCTTCTTATAGCATAGTGAGCCCAACGACCTCTACGCTCTACCCTTAAAAAACCACCATCTTTTAAAATCTTGAGATGTCTTGATATGCGTGATTGAATCATCTCAAATGAGTTTTCTATATCACATACACATACTTCACCATTTATGTGAATAAATCTTAAGATTTTTACTCTGGTTTCATCGTTAATTGAACCAATTGTAGTTAAAAAGTTGTTCATTATTTTCCTTTTAAAAGTGAATCATAACATAATTACATGAATAAATCAAGATATATTGATATGTTGATTTATTTTATCTATTGCTTGTCTAGTATAATTTTGTTATTTTTCATAAATATCAAATTTTATTAGTTGCTTTTTGAGAGTATTACGAGATATATCTAAGGCTGAAGATAATTTAGAGATATTTGGACAAAAGTTAAAACTAGTTTGTAAAAATGTTTTTAAAAGAATTTCATTTAAATCTTTAGCTTTTCCTAATCCTTCTTTTTTTAGATAATCAAGGCATAGTTTTTCAATATCAGTGTTTATATTTTTCTCTTCTTTTTTTAAGCTAATTATTTGTTCGAGGTCTATTTCGCTATTTTGAGCATTTAAACAAGCACTATAGATAGTATTTCGCAATTCTCGTATATTACCTTCCCATTGATGATTTTCAAGAGCTTCAAGAGCTTCGTGGGATATTGAACTTATAGATGTTTTTAAATCTCTATTAGCCTTTGCTATAAAGTGATCACATAAAATGGGTAAATCTTGTATACGGTTGTTTAAACTTGGAAGGATTATGGTTAACATAGATATTCTAAAGTATAAATCTTCTCTAAAAATCCCTTTTTCGATATGCTTCTTTAAATTAGCATTAGTTGCACTTAAAATTCTTCCTTTAAATTTAATATCTTTAGTCCCACCAACTCTTCTAAACGTTCTACTCTCTAAAAAACGTAACAATTTACTTTGTAATTCTCCATCAAGCTCTCCAATTTCATCTAAAAACAGAGTCCCAACTTCCACTTGTTCAGCAAAACCAATATGTTGTTTATCTGCTCCTGTAAATGAGCCTTTTTCATGTCCAAAAAGTTGAGATTCAAAAAGGTCTTTAGGTATAGAGGCACAGTTTACAGAGACTATTGAAGAGTTATTTTTTTCAGAGTTTGTGTGAATAAGATTTGCAATTAACTCCTTTCCTGTACCAGTTTGGCCATATATTAAGACGCTCAAATCATTATTTGCAGCAATTCCAATTTTATGATAAATATCTTTCATAGTTTCATAAGAACCTACAAATTCTTCATCACTTTTTTTAATTGCATGTTTTTTTGTTTTATGATGAGATTTTTTATTTTGATATTTATTAACAAGTCCAATTAGTTGTGTTTGATCAAATGGTTTTTGCAAAATATCTTTTATTCCTAATTTTGAAGCTTCTATCATATTGCTAGGTGTTGTATATGCCGTCATCAAAATGATTGGAAGATTAAGCCCTCTGTTTTTAAACTTTTTGATAAGCTCAATACCCGTAAAATTTTCACTCAACATCACATCAACAATCAAAAGCTCTATTCCTTGCTCTTCTAACGTCTCATCCAAAGAGTCTTCTAATCCATTAAACTGCAAAGGTGTGTGGTCATGTTGTTTCAAAATCTTTGAAACTGAATATCTAATCTCTTGTTGGTCATCTATGATAGCTATTTTCATACACTCTCCTCAATAGGAATATAAAGACAAAATTTTGTCTGATTGTCTACGCTTTGAAATTCTATAAAACCTTTAGATAGATAGACTATTTTATATATACTAAATAATCCTAATCCTGAACCGTCTTTTTTTGTAGTATAAAAGGGTTTAAAAATATTCTTTTTAGTTGTCTCATCCATACATTTACCTTGGTTTTTAACACACAGTTGGCTCAAACCTTCATTATTGCTTCTTTCCCATTTTATATTGATAGTAGAGGATTTATCTGCTGTTTCTATTGCATTATTTAAAAGATTTATGAGAATAAGCTCAATTGCCTGAGCATTAAGTTTTACCAAAAAGTTTTCTTCTACTTGTGTTCGGACAGATAAATTTTTTTCACTAAG
Source organism: uncultured Sulfurospirillum sp. (assembly GCA_965306065.1). Lineage (GTDB taxonomy): Bacteria > Campylobacterota > Campylobacteria > Campylobacterales > Sulfurospirillaceae > Sulfurospirillum_A. Next base: position 19,886 of record CBDLTN010000007.1, read on the forward strand.
TCTAGCTTTAATTAGTGCAACTGCTTCATCTACAAAAGGCTTTACATGTAAAGGTTTTTCTAAATGAAAATCTGTAGGTTTAGTAAGGGCTAAAAAGTCTTTTACTTGATGATCCATACGTGAAAATGCCTTATATATAATGGGCATGTCTTCTTTATCTGGCACATTGTCTTTAGAAATCAATAGTTTTAAAGGCTGAAGAAGATTTTTAACTTCATGTGCAAAAGATGAACTTATTTCTCCTAATATATGTAAAGAGTGAGAGATTCTAGCATCTTTTTCTTCTTTTTCAATAGAGTATTTTAGTTCATGAATCAGTTTTGTTGTCCTATGAATGATACTTGTAATCTCATCTTTTTCTTCACCTTTATAAAGAGAAACATCATCCCACCTTTTTTCTATCATTGCTTGAGTATTGTTTGAAAGTAAATCTAATCTTTTTAAAAGTCTACTCATAAAGATATTGGCAATTATAAGCGATAATAGAGCCACTACTACTAGTAAAAGAATTTGAACAAAAAAACTTTCTTTTAGTAGTTCCATAAAAGAATGAGTATGAACACTTAAAACGAATGATCCAAATTCAACTCCATCTTGAACAAAAGGAACAACTATAAATTTGTTTAAATTTTCAAAATTATCACCAATTCGATAATTTTTAGTGTCTGTATGGGCAACTATTCTGTTGTGATTGTCGATAAAACCACAACTTACTATAATCTCACTTGCACTTAGAGTTTGTAAAAACTTATAGAGTTCCCACTGGTTATGTGTTAGTATAAATTCACCTACAAAGGCTTTATTGGAGTTTATATTTGTTCTAATTAATTCATCTACAATTAAATTAGAATGGTTTTTATGCATATCTATATTGATTAGTATAGAAACAGATGATATGGATAAGACTACAAAAAATATAAGTATGGCTAGTTTAGTTCTTACTGAGAGTTCATGGATGTAGTTAAATATTTTTTTCATTGTAAATTATCAATAACATCTACCATTTTTGATACATTTGTAAAGTCTTGATCTTTTGGCATATCAAAACGATCAAGTGAAAGTTTTTTCAAGATAGTTTTTCCATAAGTATCCAAATGCATATTAATGAATGAATTTTGTAATGCAAGAAATTTTTCTTTGGATAAATCATTTCTTACAACTATGGGAGAGTTGGTAAAAGGTCCTAATATCTGGATAACTTTTATCGTTTTAATCTTATCTGGATATTTTTGCTCAAAACGTGAATAAACTATACTATCAACACTTGCCCCATCAACAAATCCATCAATTACTGCTTTTATTGATTCTCCATGCTCATAAGTGTATATATATGATTTGAAAAAAGTTTTTATATCAAACTTTTTGTTCAATAAGTAGTATTTTGGTGCAATAGAACCGGAATTACTATCAGGGTCTGTAAAGGCAAATAATTTATCTTTAAAATCAACAATAGATTCTGCTTTTAAATCTTTTTTTGCAATTATATATGAGTAATATTGGTCACTTTCTTCAACGATAGGAATGGCAAGGAGTTTTCCTGTTTTTTCTTTTTTTAATTTTGTATAACTAGAGTTACAAACATAAGCAATATCAACTTTTTTTTCTTTAATCAAGGCATTCATCTGGGCGTATGTTTTTGAAAAGAGAATTTTTACATCAAAATCATTTTGATTTTCCAAATATTTTTCCCAATCCATGAAATTTTTTAAGTCATCTTTGAAGACAGTACCAGTAAGACCTAAGACAATAGAATCTTTTGAAAAGAGTGATATTGGCATGATTATTAGCAAAATAGTGATGGTCAATTTTTTAAATATACTGGTCAAATTTTGACTATTTTTCATTGCATTAAACCTTTTTTTCTTTATTGTACTGCCTATTGAAGGGATTTGTCAAGTTGGCACATGAATTGTTTATATATTGCCATACTTGAAATAAAGTAAAAAAATCTTAAAGGAGTCCATAATGGAATTATTGTGGGACATACGGGTTTCGTTAGACCTGTTTTTAGGTGGTTTAGGAGTTGGTGCTTTCCTTATTGGGGCAGTTTTCTTTTGTATAGATGCAAAAGTACATGATGGCTTTATAAAAAAAGCATTTATGCTAGCACCGATATTGGTTATAGCTGGACTGGTACTGCTATTGACTGAGCTTGGGCGACCTTTAAATGTAATAAAAACTATTTTTGAAGTAAATCCAACTTCCTTTATGTCAATTGGTATATTTTTACAGAGTGCTTTTGTAGTGGTTGGACTATATATAGCATTTTTTATTGCTACTAAGAATATAAGTACAATCTCTTCAGTGATTGTATATATTGGAGCAATTTTGGCTGGATTAGTAGGACTTTATCATGGTTTTTTACTTGCTGGAATAGGAATTGAACCTTGGAATAACGCAATACCTGTTATTTTCTTTTTATCCTCTATTTTAGCAGGATCTTCTTTGATTTTTTTATTGAATCTTGGAGATGTTGAAATCATGAGTGAAAAGTCTAAATTACCAATTGTCATCAATATGGTTTTAACTTTAGAATTAGCAGCACTATTGGCATGGGCATATAATTTGGCACTTACAACAGCAGCTTCAAAAGGTGTTTTTGAAGTACTGATGTCAGGATTTGGAATGGAGTTTTGGGTACTTAGTATTTTATTAGGATTAGTATTTCCTTTAATACTTTTAACTTTAGTACTACTTGGAAAAATATCTTTCAAAGTGGTGGCACTTCCAACATTTGTAACTATTATTTTAGGAAGTTTTTTCCTAAAAAATTTAGTGGTCTATCTTGGCCAAGCAGTATAAGGAGCTTAAAATGAGTGTAAATAGAAGAGACTTTATAAAAACATCAGCTGCAACAGTAGCTGTAGCAAGTAGTGTAACGTTTTTCAAAACTGAAGCAGAAGCAATAACTGGTGAGTTGGCTTATGAAGGTGAAACAGGAGAGTGGAGAGCTACCACATGTCAAGGATGTACAAGTTGGTGTGCAATTGAAGGATTAGTGGTTAATGGAAAAGTTGTTAAAGTTAGAGGTAATCCTAACTCTCCTTCACAACGTATTTGCCCTAGACCGCATTTGGCAATTCAACAAGTGTATGATCCAGATCGTGTGAAGACACCGCTAAAAAGAACTAATCCTAAAAAAGGAAGAGGGATTGATCCTCAGTTTGTACCAATTACTTGGGATGAAGCGATAGATACAATAGCAGATAAAATTTTAGAACTTATTAAAAATGATGAATCACATAAGTTTTTACTTATGCGTGGACGTTATACATACATGAGAGAGATTCTTTATGGAACTTTCCCTAAACTCATAGGTAGTCCAAACAACATTTCCCATAGTGCGATTTGTGCAGAAGCAGAAAAGTTTGGACGTTACTATACAGAAGGCTTTTGGGATTATGCAGATGCTGATTTATCCAATACTCGTTATGTTTTGGGTTGGGGATGGGATGGAATAGCATCAAATCGTCAAACCCCTTGGTTTATAAAACAGATGGGTAATGTCAAAAACAGAGCACGTATAACTACAATCGATCCTCGTTTTTCAGCAACTGCTGCAAAATCCGATAGATGGATGCCAGTTATTCCTGGAACAGATGGGGCTTTAGCATTGGCAATTGCACATGTAATACTTAGTGAAGGTATTTGGAATAAAGAGTTTGTTGGAAATTTTGAAGATGGAAAAAATCATTTTATCCCAGGACAGGAAGTTCCAGCTGCAGTTATGTTAGATGAACAAGCTGTAGAAGTAGTGTTCAATGAGATACAAACTAATGGTGTAGTTGCATGGTGGAATTTGGAGCTTTCAACAAGAACTCCAGAGTGGGCAGCTGAGATTACTGGTCTTGATGCAAATGACATTCGTGAAGTAGCTCGTGAATTTGCAGCAGCAGGAAGTAAGGCAATATCTTGGGTAAGCCCAGGGGCTTCTATGCAAGTACGTGGTGCATACTCTTCTATGGCAGGTCATGCTCTTAATGGTTTAGTTGGATCGGTTGATGCAGTAGGTGGAATTTTACAAAAATATTCCCCACCTGTTAATAAAACACCAAATTATAAGCCTTATATAGATCCTAAAATCAAAAAAAATACAAAAAAGCCAAAAATAGACCAAAGAGGAACACTTGGTTTCCCTGCACTTAAGAAGAAAAGTGGGGGTGGTGTAGTTACTCCAAATCTAGCACAGGCTTTAATTGATGAAAATCCTTATGATATAAAAGTTGCCATTGGTTATTGGAACAACTTTGCATTCTCTTCAAATGGTACAGACGTATGGGAAAAAGCAATGGCTAAATTGCCATTTTTTGCTCACCTTACAACAAATTTAGCTGAGATGAGTATGTTTGCGGACATTGTTTTACCAGCTAAAATGCACATGTTTGAGAGATGGGGATATATTAAAAGTAAGCAAAACTTACATGGTTATGCAACATTAAATCAGCCACTAGTTAAGCCTTATGGTGATGCTAAGACTGATGAAACAGAGATACCGTTTTTAATTGCAAAAGCTTTAGCTAAAAAAGGTTTTGATGGGCCATATCGTTACTATACTGAAAACTTTAAAGATCCAGAGAGTGGTAAAACCCCTGAAACACCAGAAGAGTTCGATTTATTTGCACTTAAATATTATACTCAGCCAATTTGGACTGGTAAGGGTAGTGCTAAGGGAGACAAAATAGATAGTTGGGATGATTTTGTTAAAAAAGGTGTTTGGAAAACCAAACGTTTTAAACCAGGTAAAAAAGTGGGAAATTTTAAAACAAAAACACATAAGTTTGAGTTTTATAGTGAAACATTGAAAAAAGTAATGGGTGCTCACGCTAAAAAACATGGTGTTTCCATGGATGAAGCATTTGAAGCAGCTAATTATACCGCTAGAGGTGATCTTGCTTTTGTTCCTCACTATGAACCAGTTGTAAGACATGGAGATGAAGGAACATATCCACTTATCTTTACAGAGCACCGCTCAAGATTAAATAGAGAAGGAAGAAGTCAAAACACTACATGGTATTATGGCATGTTAGATGTTGATCCGGGTGGAGAAGTTGAAAAAGATGTTCTTAAAATGAATCCGCTTGATGGACAAAAACTTGGACTAAAAAATGGTGATAAAATTCGTATTTCATCTAAACAAGGAAGTATAGAAAGTGAAGTAAAACTTTGGGAAGGTACTCGTCCAGGAGTAGTTGTGAAGTGTTATGGACAAGGACACTGGGCATATGGACGAGTTGGTGCTGAAGTATTTGGTTCAAAACCAAGAGGTGGAAATAATAATGAAATTCTTCATTATGATTTTGAGAGATTAAGTGGATCATGTCCAAGACATGGTGGACTTTCACGTGTTAACGTAGTTAAGATATAGGTAAAGGATAAATAATGGCAAAAAAATATGCAATGATTATCGACCTACACAATTGTGTGGGTTGTGGAGCCTGTGACTTGGCATGTAAGAGTGAAAATAATACACCAGATGGCATTAATTGGGCTAGTCATACAACAGAAACTTATGGAACATTTCCAAATGTTAGTTATATACATACACCAACTTTATGTAACCATTGTGAAGATGCTCCTTGTGTTAGAGTCTGTCCAACAAAAGCTATGCATAAAACTGAAGATGGTTTTGTTGCACATGACCCTAGTATCTGTATAGGATGTAAAAGTTGTATGCTTGCGGATCCTTATGGCGTTATTCACTTTAACAAGGTAGATGCATTTAGTGAGTATGCTAGTGATACTAGCAGTATTGTTAAGGGTGGAACTTTCTCTAAAAAAGAGCTTAGTGATAAAGCAAATGCACCATTCCCTTACTTTAACGCTGCTCGTGGAGCAGATGGTTATGAAGCAATACGTGGAAAAGGTACTGTTGAAAAATGTACTTTTTGTGATCACCGTGTTAAAGAAGGACAAGCTCCAGCTTGTGTTGTAGCTTGCCCAGCAGATGCTCGTATCTTTGGAGATATGAACGATGCAAAAAGTGAATTAACACAAATACTAAAAGCGAATAAACCTAGTGTACTACTACCTGAAAAAGGAACAAAACCAAAAGTTTTCTATATAGGAGAGTATAACTAACACTAGAAGGATAAAGGGGCTTTTGCCCCTTTACATGTAAAGCCTACTTTTTAAGTATATAATTCTCCACAACCCAGTTTGTAAAAGGGATTGATGAGGTAAAAGCGGGACTTACTGCGTTAAGTACGTGAACACTGTTTTCATCACCTTCTACTACAAAGTCTTGTACAAGTTCAAGTGTTTTAGTATCTAATAGTTGTGCTCTGATTCCTGGTGTACTCCATGAAGTGTAACCCTTGTGGTCCATATCATTTGTAAGAATTTTTGCAAGATTTATAAGATGTGATTTAATGTATTTTTTTACTTCTGTAAAAGCCAAACTTCTAAAACCAAAAGCATTTGTGATAAAAAGTTTTGCTTCATAAAATAGTATTTGTATCATCTCTGCAAGTTTAAAGTTATCAAATCCTTTATAGTTTTCTCTCCAAAAAGCTGGAATTGCAGTTGGTCCTATCTTTGCTTCATTTTTTTCTGTTAGTGTGTAGTGAACACCTAAAAATGGGTTAGCTAGGTTAGGAACAGGATAAACATTAGTTGTTAAACCAGAGAGATTATCCGCATCTTTTAAGTATATTCCCTTAAAAGGTATGATTACATAGTTTTTTGCAAAACCATATTCTTGTGCTATTTTATCTGCATATAGTCCTGCACAGTTGATGATTTTTTTACACTTTATACTTCCTTGGCTTGTAAGTACTTCAGTTTTACTAATGCGCTTTTTATAAGCTGTATTTGTAAGGATGTTAACTCCCATCTCTTCTACAACTTTTCCAAACTCCAAAGTAAGCTCTTTAGGATTAACAGTAGATGTTGTTGGAGAAAATAGGGCTTTTTTATAAGTTTTTATATTTGGATATTTTTCACTTAACTCATCTTCATCCATCCATGAAAGATCAACTCCATTTACTTCGCCACGTTTTTTTAACTCTTCTAAGCCTTTTAACTCTTCTTCATTTGTAGCTACTACTACTTTTGCACACCTGTTTACATGTAAACCTCTGTTGTCGCAAAAATCATGTAGGGCTTTGTTGCCATCTTTTGTAAATTTTGCTTTTAAAGAGTCAGCAGAGTAGTAAAAACCAGCATGTAAAACTCCTGAGTTTCTACCGCTACTGTGCATTGCTAACTCTCTCTCTTTATCTATCAAAACTATTTTACATGAGGCATCTCTCTCTTTTAGATTTTTTGCTATATTAAGACCTATAATTCCCCCGCCTACAATCAAATAGTCGTACATCTTAATATCCTAACTCTTCATCTATAAGGATAATAGTAGTTCTTCCTTTTTCATCACCATTTATAAAAGCAAATTTATTGCCTATATTATCAATATTGTATTTTGGTTCTTTGCCCATCTCTATTGCTTTGTTATTCATACGTTCTATATTTTTTACAGATGCTACGTTAGTGATACGAGCAAATCCCTCATGTAAGTTCTCTACAAGTTTGTTTATCCCAACAAAAAGAAGTACTTTTTTTGGTCCAAAGATTTGTGCAGCAACTCTGTTACCACTACCATCAGCATTTACAAGCTCGCCTTTTTTAGTAATAGCATTACAGCCTGTTATATAAATATCACTTAAGATTCCTTCACGTCTTCTTTTTAAGTTTTCTTCCATGCTTATACCGCTTTCATATTGGTTGCATAGATTTATGTTCTCGTAATCAACAAGGTACTTTAAAAGACCTATTTGTGCAACTGTAGTAGAACCTCCAAGTCCAATTTTAAGTCCATCTTTGATATATGTTTTTGCTATATCCAATGCCTCTTTAGAACTCTTTACATGTAAAACTTCAAATCCGTTTTTTTCTAAGCTTTTAATGGTATCTTGCATCTGTTTTTCCCTGTTAATTTATGAAATGTCATTATACTACAAAAGGTAATAATCCCAACAATATGTACATTTGGTACAATCTCAAAATAACTCTCCCAGTTAAAAAGCGTATCTTGAGAGAGCAAAAGAAGACTACTAAGTCCAAACAAAATTCTCTCTATGGTATATAGTTTTCTATCCCAAAAACCTTCTATAAGTATACTAAAAGATAAAAGTCCAACCATAGCAAAACCAAATACCTCAAACTTTTCTATCCATTCCCCTGTTATAAGTGGAGAGAATGCAAAAAGAAGCGGAACTATATAGAGTCCTTTTCCTAGTATCCAAGATTGAACGCCTGTTCTCATTGGATGAGTTCCAGCAATACCAGCAGCAGCAAAAGCTGCAAGACAAACTGGCGGAGTAAGGTTGGAGTCTTGTGATAACCAAAAGATTATAAGATGAGCGGCAAGAAGTGACATAGTAACTTCAGGTATAGTGACTCCAGCTGCTGCTAAAGCTGCCATCTCAGGTGAAAGCATAAGTCCTACAAGTGCTGGTGCACTAAGAACCGCTAAAACAACATAAGATGCAGTCACAGGAAGACCCATTCCAAGAACTAGTGAAGCGATAGCTATTAGTATAAATGCAATTATGAGTTCACCTTGTGACCACTCCATAATAAGTTGAGAAAAAGTTATACCTATTCCAGAGATATTTATAGCTCCAACTATAATGCCCACTCCAACTAGAAGAACACCAGTTACAACCATGTTTTGACTTCCTAGTGCTAAGGCTCCTAAAATCTCTTTTATGCCCATTCTTTTATGTTTGGTTAAGTAGGATGCCCCAATAATGGCCACTATAGCAATACCAGCTGCATATGTAGGAGTAAATCCATATATTAAAAGTCCTATTAGAGTTGAGAGTGGAATTAAAAAGTGAAAACCTTCTCTTATGATAGGAAATATTTTTACATCTCTTTCTTCTACTTCAAGATGATTCTTTTTTGCATGTATATGGATATAAAAGCCAATAGATGCAAAATACAATATAGCCGGTAAGACTGAGACTGTTATGATAGTAACAAAAGGTATTTGTGTTATTTGTGCCATAATAAAAGCACCAGCACCCATGATAGGAGGCATAATTTGCCCTCCTGTTGAGGCGGCGGTTTCAACACCTGCGGCAAAAATTGGTTTAAATCCATTTTTTTTCATCATAGGAATAGTAATAGAACCAGTTGAAACGGTGTTTGCTACAGCACTTCCCGAGATAGTACCCATAAGAGCTGAGCTAAAAACCGCAACGTGTCCTGCTCCTCCACGAAACTTCGAAGTTAGAACTGAAGAGAGGTCAACTATAAAATCTCCTGCACCACTTTTAAGTAAAAATGCAGCAAAAAGTATAAACATAAATACATAGGTAGAAGATATAGTAGCAATTGAGCCAAAAAGACCTTCTCCTGTAAAGTATATACGATATAAAAATCGTTCAACTGTCATTCCTCCAAAAGCAAATACTCCTGTGAGATATTTTCCAAAGAACACTATATATCCAATAGCACTAACCATAATAAAAGGGATTATAAAACCTGTAGTCCTTCTTGTTATCTCTATAGAAAGAATTATAGAAAGAATTGCAACATTTATGTCCCAAAATCTCATATTTCCATTTGACACCTGATATAAAGACTCTTCAAATCCTACCATATAAATAAAAGGGACTAATACCAATATAGACAATAAAATATCAAATATAGATACAAATTCATCATTTGAATAACTTGAAGCTTTATAACTTAAAAAGCCTAAAGAAGCTAGAAGTGAAAAGTGAGCTGCGTTGAACCATAAATCACTCAAACCTCCTTGGATATTGATATAAAAGTGGAAAACTGAAATGAGTATAGCGTAAACAAACGTGAATTTTTTCACCTTCTCTTTACTGATTTTTAGCATAGAATTTTTCCTTTACATGTAGCTTATATCTGCTTTACATCTAAAACAGGTATAAACCATCCACTAGAGTGGATGGTTGAGATTTACTTAGCCATTAATCTTTCAGGAATTTTGATTCCTTGTTCTTTGTAGTATTTTGCTGCACCTGGGTGAAGTGGCATTGGAAGACCAGCAATCGCACTTTTTATATTCATAACTTTTGTTGCTTTATGAACTGTGTTTAAAAATGGTAGATTTTCATACATAGTTTTTGTTAAAAGATAAACTGTCTCTTCAGGTGTATCTTTTGTAACAACAAGTAAATTTGGCTGAGCGATAGTATTTATATCTGATTTTTGTCCTGGATAAGTTCCTGCTTTTATAACAAATCTTGTCCATACAGGATAAGCCTTAGCTATCTTTTTCACATCAGCATCACTAAACTCTAAGTGTTTAATTTTATCAGCACCGATAGTTGCATAAGCATTTGTAATAGCACTTGTTGGAGTACCTGATGGGATATTCATTCCATCTATTTTTCCATCTTGTAAAGAAGTTGCACTTGGTCCATAACCTAAGAACTGTAGATTCATCTTAGTATAATCAATATCTAATGCATTTAAGATAGTTTGTCCAGATACTCTGGTTCCTGAGTTTCTTTTACCAATAGAGAATTTGTTGTCATATAGATTTTTCATATCCATAATGTTGCCTGAAGTTGCAACTTTATTGTAAACAACGAATTGTTCAACATTTTGCCAAAGCATACTAACTGAACGAAGATTCTTTCTTGCTTTACCTTCATACTTAGCTTTTCCTTGCCAAGCCATTGAACCAAAAAGACCTTGTAGGATTGCAAAGTCAACTTCGCCTTTATCAATCATATCTACATTTTCACCACTACCTGCGCTTGTTACTGCCGAGAATGTCATTTTGTGTTTTTTTGCTAGCTTAAGGCTTGCAATAGTTGCTATACCAACTCCAACAGGATAATAAGTACCACCAGTACTAGCAGTTGCAATGATATATTTTTTCTCTTTGGAAGCAGCATTTACTCCACTGATAAGTGCACATGAGAGAGCTGAGGTAACTAAAACTTTTTTTAGTAAACTTGATGTTGTCATTTCTACTCCTTTAAATTAAACTAAAATCATTATAGTTAAAAGTTTCAAAAAAGTTTCAATTAAGTTTTAAAAAAGGTGAATTAATTTAATAAATGTTACATTTTTACTCTATTATATATCCTTGCCCTTTTCTTGAAAGTATAAAATCTTTTGTTTTTATTTTGTCTTTAAGTCTTTTCATAACAGTTCTAAATGTAGCGTCAAGAGTCTCTTTGTTTTGCCAAAGTTCTTTTTTAAAACTTTCTATCTCGACTATTTTTCTTCTATTGAGTATTAATATATCTAGTGCTTGAGTCTCTTTTTTTGATAGCTTTACCAGTACATTGTTCTCATATAGTAGTTTGGATTGTTTATTGTAAGTATATATCTCATTTATATCGATAATGCCTTCATCATGTTTTTTATCTTCTAAAACCTCATTTTTGGCTTTTATTAACATTTCCATCACATTGTCTACATTAAGAGGTTTTATAAAGTATCCTAGTACTTTTAAATCTATTGATTTTAATAACATTTGTTCATCTTTATATGCTGAGACTATAATGAACTTTTGGTTGTTATTGAGATTGTAAATATTTTCTAGCATCTCAATTCCATCCATATTTGGCATTTTTATATCAGTAAGTACAAGATCGATTTTTTTGTTTTCTTTGATAGCTTTTTTATAAACTTCTAAACCTTCTAAACCATCTTGGGCTATGATGACTTCATCAAATATAGTATTAAGATAAAATTCAAGTATCTCTCTTGCTACTGACTCATCTTCTGCTAACAGAACTCTTGTAGAAAATTGTAACATAATAGGCCCCATTGAGTTGATCTGTTCATTATAAACAAAATAGTGTAAAAAAATCCTAAAAGTAAGAAAAAGATGATATTTTTGTGACAAAATAGTATTTTTGCCAAAAAGTTGTTTTTCTTATTTTTTTGTAGTAGAATTATAGGTTCGAAAATGGGAGGAAAATATGAGTATAACAGTAAAAGGTAATGAGATTACTTTTAGTGAAGATATGTTTGTTGTATCAAAAACAGATACAAGAGGTAATATCACATATGGAAATGACACATTTATAGAAATTTCAGGATATAACGAAGAAGAGTTAATAGGGGCTCCTCACAATATATTAAGGCATAAAGATATGCCAAAAGCTGTCTTTAAACTTCTTTGGGAGAAGGTTCAGTCTGGTGAAGAGATATTTGCTTATGTGAAAAATAGAGCAAAGTCTGGTAAGTACTATTGGGTACATGCTTATGTAACACCGACATTTAATGTTAAAAACAACACAATTACTGGGTATCATTCTGTTAGACGCTCGCCAAATCCAGAGGCTGTAAAACTTATAGCTCCTGTTTATGCAAAAATGCTTCAAGCTGAGAGAAGCGGTAGTTTAGATGCTTCCGAAAAAGTTTTAAATGACGCATTAAAATCTTTAGGAGTGACTTATGATCAGTTTGTTCTCTCGTACGAATAGAGCTTCATCTCTAGGAAAACTTCAAATAGCGAATATAGTTTCGCTTAGTGTTTTTGCTATTGCATTTACTTTGGAGACTGTTACTAATGGTTTTCACTGGATACAAGTTTTAAATTTTATAAATTTTGGACTTGGTTGGTTTATGTTTATAAACATACGAAAAGTTCAATCAACAGTACATAAACTAGCAGATATAATTAAAGATAGTGAACATGGAGAATTGGGTGGTCGTATAACAGGATTAAAAGAGGGGGGTGAGTTAAAAACTTTATGTTCAAACATGAACTCACTTCTAGACAATTTTGAACTTGTTACAAAAGAGATGAAATCAACAATTGTTGCAGCTTCAAATGAAAATTTTGATAGAAAGATACTCACAAAAGGAATGCATGGAGAGTTTAAGGCTCAAATAGAGATAGCCAATAGTGCTGTTGAAGCTATGAAAAAAACTCATGAATTTATAGCAAGAAATACTCTAAACTCAAAACTAGCAGAGATAAGTGGGTCAAGTGATGATTTTTCTCTAGTTCAAAATGATCTTTCTAGCATTGTTGATAAATTAAAATATATAGCTAATGAGAGCCAAACTTCTACAAAAGAAGCGCAAGAGAGCTATGGTAACTTAAAAGAGACTACAGATAAGATGAACTCTTTAATAGAGATAGTAAATCAAAATGAAGAGCGTATGGGAGTTTTAAGTGAAAGAAGTGAAGAGATAACAAATGTAGTTGGTATCATCAATGATATTGCAGATAAAACAAACTTATTGGCATTAAATGCAGCTATTGAGGCAGCTCGTGCGGGTGAGCATGGAAGAGGATTTGCTGTTGTTGCTGAAGAGGTTAGAAAACTAGCAGAAACTACGCAAAAAGCAACTGCTGAGATAAGTACTTCAATTAAAATGCTTCAAGATGAAACAGCAGAAATCTCAACAAATGCACAGACTATGAAAGAAGATGCCGATGCTTCTAGTCAAACTATGGGAGTTTTAGGTACCACATTTGATACATTAGTTAGTCAATCAGCACAAGCTTCTAAAAATATCAATGAAATCCAGTCTACTGTTTTTATAACTTTAGCAAAAATTGATCATGCCATATTTAAATCAAATGCATATAGTGCAATTTATGCCAATGATATAAATAAAGAGTTTACAAACCACAAAATGTGTAGAATTGGAAAATGGTATGTAAAAGAGGGTAAAGAGATATTTGGTACAACCAAAGGGTATGTTCAGTTTGACGAACCTCATAAAGATTTACATGATAGTGTAATATCTTCAATAGAATATCTTAAAAATACAAAAACTAATTTAGTAGATGAAACACAAGATGTTATATCGAACTTTATAAAAATGGAAGATTATAGTAAAAGCGTTTTTATAGCATTAAGTGATATGCTTGAAGAGAGTTTAGCTAAAAAATAACTATAAAAGGATGGTAAAAGATATGCCATCCTTTTCATTTTTTGCATATATTTCCCCACCCATATTGTCTTCAATAATTGTTTTTGTCATATATAGACCTATCCCTGTACCTTTTTTATCTTCTTTAGTGGTAAAATATGGCTCAAACATTTTGTCTAACACCTCTTTACTTACTTCTCCACCACTGTTAAAAACGGTTATTTTATTATCACTGATTGATATGTTTATAACTCCTATTTGTTGTCCTATAGCATCTTTTGCATTAGAGAGAATGTTAAGAATAGCTTGTTGAAATTCATTTTTATAACCATCTATGTATAGATGAATTCCAGATAGATTTATAGTTATATTTTCACTTACATTTAAAATAGAGATAGCTGATTTTATTGCTTCTTTAACATCAAAAGGCTCACTATTTTTAGATGGTTTATGAAAATCTCTAAAGTCATCAATAGTTTGAGACATATAGTCTATCTGCTCTTTTGCTTGGTCAATAAAACTATGAAAAGTTTTCTCTTTTATGTTGTCTTTTATAAAATGTATGATTAGAGAAATATTGTTTAAAGGTTGCCTCCATTGGTGGGCAATAGCTCCTATCATTTCACCCATAGCAGCAAGTCTGTTTTGTTGAATAAGAAGTTTTTGCTTTTGTTCGTTTTTACTAATTTCTTCTTTTACTAAGGCTTCAAGTTGGTTGTTATATGTGTTAAATCTTTTTTTTATAAAAGCTGAAAATAGGGTGGTAAAAGTAAGTAAAAGAATAGATACCAGAAAGATGACAAAAGAGCTAAATCTCATTTTTGTTTTATACTCTTCTTTTATTTTTTGAATATTTGATTTTAGCGTTACTGGATTTGGAGTTATACCTATTCTAAGTTGATATTTTTTAAGGTCACGGTACTGATCTGTATTTTGAATTGTTGTTGCTATTTCCCAGTTTTCTTTGTTATTTATATTAAATGAGTTTCTTTTTGCATAATCGTATATCCAAAAGTAGTATCCCTTTATAGGGTCGCTTGGAGTATTGTTAATTGATCGAACATATTCATCTAATGTTAGGTTTCTAAGACTATCTACTAAAGAAAATGCTCCTATAAAAAGTTCTCCATCAAATGTTTTATCAAAATAACTAAGCTGAATAGTTCTATCTATCTCATTTCTCCATGATAAAGATGAATCTGTTCCTTGAGAAGAGATATATAACAGTGTTAAGTCTAAGTATTTTGTATCTTTTTTTTGATTAAAAATTAGTTGTTGTATGTTTCTTGCTATCTTTTCTCCATGAAAAATTTTTAAATCTTTATCAAAAATTACAAAAAGAATATTGTCTTTTTCTTCAATCTCTTTAAGATGGGATGTTAGACCTTTATACCTTGTTGTTGTGTAAACTCCTTTAAGTAAATGAACACTTTTTTGTAGCTCTTGTTGAGCCTTGTTTATCCTAATTTTGATTCTTTGATGCGTGTCTTCTATGTAAGCATCAAGATGTTTTTGATTTAAAAACTTCTGTTTTTGGGTCATTAATGCAATCTTACTATTTAGCCTGTAATCTATAAGAATGTAAGTTACAAAGATGGTAACAATTGTTAAAAGAATTAAAAATATAGGAGGCGTATAAGTTAGTATTTTTTGAATATCGTTAAGCGTATATATCTTTTTAGACATATATCAAAATATCTCTATGTCGTCAGCTTTATGAAAAAATACTTGGTTTCTGCCTGCACTTTTTGCTTCGTAAAGAGCATTGTCAGAAGTTGTATAAAGCCCAAGTTCATCTATGATTTCATGAGCTAAATCTGATACCACTAAACCTATGGATATGGTAAGATTTTTATGTACATTACTGCCACTATGAGGAATATTAAGATTTTCTATATTTTTTCTTATATTTTCACAAAACTCAAATGATTTTTTGTCATCGTAGCCAGAAAATACAATACAAAATTCTTCACCACCCATTCTAAATAAAAAATCTCCAGCTCTATTAAGAGATTTTTGTAATTCTTTGGCTACTCTTATGAGAGCCTCATCACCTTTTTTATGTCCATATATATCGTTGTATTGTTTAAAGGAGTCTATATCTATCATAGCAAATGATATTGTTTTTTTATCTCTTAGAGTTCTATTTATCTCTTTTGGAACTATTTCATTGTAATATCTTCTATTGTAGATACCCGTTAGTGCATCATAATTTGTAACTTTCTCTAATATTTTTTGGGTGGTTATATCGTTACATAATAAGTTAAATTCTATAAGTTCATTATTTTGGTCAAAGATAGGAGATATAAATGCATCTACCCAAAATGATTTACCATCTTTTTTACGAAAGCTAAGTTCACCTGACCATGTTAGTCTATTCTTTATAAGATTTTTAAAAATCTTCGATATATTATTATTTTCTATCGTTTCAAATTCGTATATTTTTTTTCCTACAACATGGTTGTTATCATAATTGGTTTTCAGACAAAATGCAGAGCTCGCATAAGTGATAGTGGCGTCTTTATTGCATTGAATTATAGTGATATTTTTATCAAAAAGTTTCATTAGCTGATAGATAGTTTTATCTATTTGACGTATGTTTTTTCTTGTTTGAAAAACCTTTGTCATATCTCTAGTAATACCAATTAGTAAATTTTTTGAAGGAATATAATTAATATTTTCAAAGATTATTTTGTTTGAATTGTCGAGTGATTTTATGTTTCTTTCTATGGAAAACTCTTGAAAGTTCTTTTGTATATTTTTAATTTTTTTCAATATAGTACTATATTTCTTTTTTGTAAATGTTGATAGATAATACTCTAGGCCATTATCTTTAATCTCTTGAGTATAAATATGTTTAATTTTTTCAGTACATGTAAAAGAGTTATTATTAAAATCAATATACCATAAGCCACTATTTTCTTTAGTGCTTCTTGAGAGTTCTTGACGTAGCTTTAGCTTTTTGTTTTCAAGATTTTTTAGATAGTCTAATTTTTCCTCGGATTTGTTTGAGAATTTAAGTTTACTGTTGTTTGTATTATCCATAGTGACAATTTTATCATAATTATTGTAAAATCAGAAAAAATTGATTTTTATCAAGGATAATTTTAATGCGTTGTAAAAATATGAGCTCTTTTATAGTGATGGATATAGTAAAAGAAGCCAAGAAATATGATGATGCTATACACTTTGAGATAGGACAGCCAGATCTTCCTCCTTCGCCAAAAGTGAAACAAGCTCTAAAAAAAGCAGTTGATAGTGATAAGTTTTCATATACAGAAAGTCATGGTTTATTAGAACTTAGAGAATTAATAGCTAAAGACTATAAGGATAGATACGGAGTTTATGTAAAAAGCGAACAGATTTTTTTAACACCAGGAACTAGTGGAGCATTTTTAATTGCATATGGTTTGAGTTTAAAAGCATCTGCTAAACTTGGGCTTAGTGACCCATCTTATCCTTGTTATAAAAACTTTGCACATTTTTTAGATATCGAACCGGTTTTTATGCCTATAGGGAAACAGAGTAATTATGAGTTACATGTAGAAGATTTAAAAAAGCATAAACTTGATGCTTTACAAATATCATCACCAGCAAATCCAACAGGTAATATATACAGTAGTAAAAACTTAAAAGAGTTAATAGAATATTGTGATACTCAAAAAATCTCTTTTATATCTGATGAACTATATCATGGCTTGACTTATGAAAAAGAGGCGAATACTGCCTTAGAGTATAGTTCTAATGTTTTTGTAATAAATGGATTTTCAAAGTTTTATTGTATGCCAGGAAGTCGTTTAGGTTGGATAATAGTACCTGAACATAAGGTAAGAGACGCAGAAAAAATTGCACAAAACCTTTTTATTTCTGCACCAACTTTGAGTCAATATGGCTCACTAGAAGCATTCGATAAAGAGTATTTATCTGAAGTAAAAGATGAATTTAAAAGAAGAAGAGATTATCTGTTTAAAGAGCTTAGTGAAATTTTTGAAATAGATGCAAAGCCACAAGGAGCCTTTTATATTTGGGCTAATGTTTCAAAATATACTAATGATAGTTTTGAGTTTGCTAAAGAGTTATTACAAAAATTGCACGTAGCAACTACGCCAGGAGTTGATTTTGGCTCAAATAAAACAAATCAGTATCTCAGATTTGCATATACTAGAGAGATAGAACATATGCAAGAGGGAATACAAAGATTAAAAAAATATCTTAAGGCATAAACCAAGCAACCATAACAGGAATAGTAAATATAGAAACTATAGTACTTAAAATAACCGCAAGGGATGCTTTCTCAGGATGGACATTTAATAAAGATGCAACTGCTACAGTATTCCCTGCCATAGGTACGATAGAAAAGATAAACATTACCTTATATAAATCAGATGAGAAAAACATAAAAAATTGTGAATCTACCCATATAATAAAAAGTACAGCTAGAGGATAAATAAGAAACTTAATAGCAAAGGCAAAACTTATAAAAAGTTTGTCAATACCTACATTTGCTAAACCTTTTAGTCCCATACCTATCATCATCATTCCTAAAATAGCGTAAGCTCCTTTAAAATATTCAAGATAATTGAGTAAGTCTGTACTAAACTCAACTTTTGAGATATTACATGTAAGGCCTAAGATAAGTGCATATATAGAAGGAAGTTTTAGAATTTTAATAAGGCTTTGTTTAATGTTATAGTGACCTTTTGCTGCAACAAAAAATCCAACCGTACTCTCATAAAGCAAAGATGCTAGGACTGTAAATATATAAATATTCGCTAGATTTTCATATAAAAGCATAATTGCGAGAGGTATACCAAAGTAGCCAGTATTACCTGTTCCTGCTGAAAATGCCAAGATGTTTTTTGTATTATCTTGAAAGATACCTCTGCTTAATCGTAAAGAGATAAGTGATAGTGTACTACTTAATATAAATAGTAATATAGGAAGAGAAACAACTGCCAGATTGAGTTGAACTTTGTACGAAGCCATAAAAATAACAACAGGCCCTATAATATAAATAAGTAAAGATGCCATGCCTTCCCGTCTAGCTTGAAAAAAGCGAACCATGATGTATCCAAGTACTATAGTTATATATAATGGAAGAATTTTTAATCCCAAAGTTGTGGTTAATTCAAGCATATAATTCCTTTAAATAGAGGCTGGTGTAATTATAGGGTATTTTAGAAACAAAATGAGCCAAAAAGTAACATAATTAAAAAAAAATAAAAAAAAAGTGTTATTTGGAAAAGTTTTATGATATAATCGTTACTTAGAAATTCCTTTGTGTCGTTAAAGCATGTCTTGTGTTGCAATTAGCATTGGTTTTGAAAATTTAAGGAGAAAGTAAATGAATATTTACGTAGGTAATGTTTCTTACCAAACAGATGATAGCAGATTAGTAGAGCTATTTTCAGAATTCGGCGAAGTTGCTAGTGCAAGAGTTATAAATGACAGAGAAACTGGAAGATCAAAAGGTTTTGGTTTTGTAGAAATGGCAGACGATACAGCAGCAGCAGCAGCAATCGAAGCATTAAATGAAAAAGAAGTTGACGGAAGAACTCTAAGAGTTAATGAAGCTAGACCTAGAGAAGAGCGTCCTAGACGTGCTCCAAGATACTAATATTTAATTATAAGTAACTAATAACATTAAAGGGGAAGGGAGTTTTTAACTCCCTTCCCCTTTTTTTATACTATCTTGTTATAGAAAAACCTATACCAATCTTTTCAACTTTTTCATTATAATCAGTTAAACTTTCTCCATAACCGCTAAAAACTTGTAAATATCCATATACATCGTTAAGTCCAAACAGAGGAAATGTCCAGTCAAGCTGTATTGATCTTTTTCTAATAATGGAACTAAAAAGATGTTTTTGATATGGGTAAGTAATGCTTATATCACCATATCCTAGATAGTGCAGTATATCTGGGTTATCATCACCATTTACATCATTAGGGTTTGTTTTGCTATCTTCTTTAAATCTATGCCAAACTCTTGGTTCAAAAAATATACCGCTGTATTGGAAAATACCACTTAGGTAGATTCTATTCCAAGATTTAGAGTCAAAAAGTTTGCCATTAGACTGATGAGTAAGTCCTACTCTATATGACTTTAGTATACTTTGGCTATCTTGATATGGAAAATCCAAAAATATTTCAGGTTCATAGTTTGTTTCTCTAAAAGGTGCTGATGGTGCTGATGTTTGCCACCAAGAGGTTTGTGTATATCCTAAGTATAGGGCTTCATCTAGTCCAAATATATTTTCAAATAGTCTTTTTTTAAAACTAATTTGAAATTTTGTCTCAAAGTCTTTTCTAAATGTATGCCCATCGTGTATGGCATGATTTTTGTTATCATAAGTTACAGGAAGTAAGTAGTTCATTCTATATGCTTCTATATCAAATGCCGAATAGATTATTTGTTTTACTGTTTTGTCTGTTTCATTGTTGTTATAACTTGGAATAGAGTTGTTCCCGAATGATATGATATGTTCATCTTGACTTTTGATATAATTTTCTTTCGTATCTGCTAACATAAGAGCTGCTTTTTTGTATTGTCTCATCGCATTTTTGATATCGCCATTTTTTTCATACATTTTTGCCATCTCTATTGTATCTATTGCATCATTTGCCAAGACAAATGTACTAAATAATGATACAATCACAAGTGATATTTTATTAAACATCATTAATCCTAATTTTTTTGAAATTTTATCAGATTTGAGGTAATTATGCAACGAGGAAATTTATTTGGTATTTTGGCAATACTTCTTTGGTCTACATTAGCAAGCTTAGGTGTATTAGCTAGTAAAATACCTCCCTTTCAACTTACATCTATGGCGTTTTTTGTAGCGTTTATTATAGGTTTTATTTTATGGAAAAAAGAGGGTAAAGGCATATTGGTTCATTTAAAATGGCCATTAAAAGTTTGGATAGTTGGAGTTTGTGGACTTTTTGGCTATCATTATTTTTACTTTTTAGCTATACAAAATGCACCTGCAATAGAAGCAAACCTTATCAATTACCTTTGGCCACTTTTTATTGTTCTTTTTAGTTCTTTCTTACCAAAAGAGAAACTGCAGTGGTTTCATATAGTTGGAGTATCTTTTGGACTTATAGGAGTCATTTTTTTGGTTTCAAAAGGAGGAAGTTTTAATTTTGAAGCTCAGTATATCAATGGATACTCTTACGCTTTTATAGCTGCTTTGACTTGGGGAGCTTATTCTGTGATTTCAAGATATTTTGCACATGTACCAACCAGTGCAGTTGGAGCTTTTTGCGGAGTTACTGCTGTTTTATCCATGCTGTGTCATTTAATTTTTGAAAATACTGTAGCTTTGAGTGTGCAAGATATATTAGTAGTGATACTTATAGGACTAGGACCAGTTGGAGGAGCTTTTTTCGTATGGGACTATGGGGTAAAAAATGGAGACATTCAACTTTTAGGTTCAATGTCCTATTTTACACCACTACTCTCAACATTTCTTCTTATTTTTCTTGGATTATCAGATCCTACTAGTACTATATGGATAGCATGTTCTCTTATTGTTTTTGGTTCAATCATATCATCGTTACCTCAATTTAAAAAGTTATATTGTAAAATTATTATAAGTTCAAAGGAGTAAATATATGAAAGTAATTAAATTTTTGTTTGTAAGTGTTTTTTTAACACTATTTTTTATAGGATGTTCTTCAAAGAGTGCAAGTCCTGCAGATATACATATAAAAAATGGTAAAGGAGCTATTGTTGTTTATCGCCCACACAATCCAATATGGAAACATAAAAGATTTAATATATATATAAATGGAAATTATGAAGACATGTTGATGAATAAAAGTCATTTCATTTTTGATAAAGCACCAGGTGATTATGTTATAGAGTTAAGAGAAGATGTAGATATAAATCCAGATATTTTTAAAGTTAAGTTACAACTTAAAGTTAATAAGACAAAATATATAAGATTTGGAGCATACTCAATAGAAGATTATTTAAAGTTAAAACTTGTGAAAAGGTTCGTTGCTATTGATGATGAATGGTATAAACAAAGGTACTAGGATAAATCCTAGTACTCATAATCTACCACTTTAGTGATAGTGTTTTTAGATTTGAGGTATTTGATGACTTCTATATGTAAAGGGTTTGTAGCGTATGCACTTAAATCCTCACATGATTCAAAATCGCTTATGAGAGATAAGTCGTAGGCTCTATCTTCTGGGCAAAAGTTTATGCCAACTTCAATGTGCTTTAGTTCACTAATCTTGCCTTTCATAGACATGATTTTTTCTTGAACAAACTTTTTATGCTCTTCTGAGTTATCTTCTAGTTTAAAAAATACTATATGTTTAATCATTATTTTCCTTTCAAATTATCCACCAATTATAGCTTTTATTCCATAAAACTCAAATATCTCGATAATCTTTTTTTGGCGTTTTAGTTCTGGTTCTTTCATTTTGACAAAACTATCTTCTCTTCCTAGCTTTTCATACTTTTTTTGCGCTATATTGTGGTAAGGCAGTATGTTTACCATGATAGGCGGTTTTTCAAGTTTGTTTATAAACTCAGCAGTCTGTTTGATGTTTTCTAAATCATCGTTAAAATCCTTGATAAGAGGAATTCTTATGTTTATATCTACATTGGTTTTTGCTAAAAGTTGGAGATTTTTTAGTATTTGAACGTTACTGACACCAGTATGTTCTTTATGTTTATTATCATCCATCACTTTTATATCATATAAAAAATGCTCGCACTTTGAAGCTACTTCTAAAAGTTTTTTTTCACTTGTATAACCAGTTGTATCGATGCAACGATGTATCTCTTCTTCTCCACACTCATCTAAAAGACTAATAAGAAGTTCATGATGACTAAGAGGTTCTCCTCCAGAAAAAGTCACTCCTCCCTCAGACTGATCCATCATGATAGTCTCTTTTTTGATGATGTTCATTATTTCATCAACTTGATATTGCTTTCCTGACATCTTGGTTGCTCCTGTTGGACAAACTTCGGCACACTTTCCGCATAAAAGACAGGCTTCGTAATCTGTAACAATACCTTTGTTTGTTAGTCTGCAAGCATTTTGTTCACAAGCTTCTACGCAAGAACTGCACCCAATACATTTTGAACTAGTAAACAGCTTTTCTACTGTTTTTTCAATGCTTTCAGGATTGTGACACCAAGTACAAGACAAGGGGCAACCTTTGAGAAAGATGGTGACCCTGATTCCAGGGCCATCATTGATAGCATAACGTTTTACATCAAATATTAGTGACATTAGAACGTGTCATTTTGGGTTCTATCGATAACTTCTTGTTGTAAGTCATCGTTCATATCATTGAAGTAGTCACTATATCCAGCCATACGAACAAGCAGGTCTTTGTACTCTTCAGGAGCTTTTTGGGCTGCTAGAAGTGTTGCAGTGTCTACTATGTTAAACTGTATATGATGACCTCCAAGAGTAAAGTAACTTCTTATTAGTTGCCCCAGTTTTTTGATATCTTCATCTCTTTTAAGCAGACTTGGCAAAAATCTTTGATTTAATAGGGTTCCACCACTTCTTGTATGGTCAAGTTTTGTAAGTGAGCGTATAACTGCACTTGGACCATGGGTATCACAGCCATGAGATGGTGATGTTCCATCACTAATAGACTTATGAGCAAGTCTGCCGTTTGGAGTTGCACCCATTACTTTACCAAAGTAGATATGGCAAGTTGTTGAGAGCATATTGAGATGAAATGTCTCGCCTTTTATATTTGGTTTTCCGTCAATTGCTTTGACTAAATCATCATAAACTTTTAAAGCGATATCATCTGCATAATCATCATCATTTCCAAAAAATGGAGTTTTATTGATGATTGTTTGACGCATCTTTTCTTCGCCTTCAAAGTTGTGAGAAACGGCCGTTAAAATTTTATCCATGCTAAAAGTTTTGTTTTCATAAACATGTTTTTTTAGAGTTGAGAGGCTGTCTGTTACAGTTCCAAGTCCTGTGCATTGGATATAGTTTGTATTGTATCTAGGTCCTCCATCATAATAATCTTTCCCTTTTGATATACAGTCTTCTATAACCACTGAGAGAAATGGAGCAGGAGCATATTTTGCAAACATTCTATCTATGTAGTTACTTACTTTTACTTTTTGGTCAACTACAAAGTTAAGTTGCTTTAAAAATGCTTCATAAAGTTCTTCGTATGATTTAAAATCTCTTGGGTTTCCAGTCTTGATACCTGCAAGTTTGCCTGTAAGTGGATCTATACCGTCATTTAGCATCACTTCTATAATCTTTGGAACATTTAAATAACCAGTTAGTAAAAATGCCTCTTTTCCAAAAGCTCCAACTTCGATACAACCACTACATCCTCCTTCTCTTGCATCTTGTATTGATTTACCCATACCAATCATTTCCATAATGTAAGTATCTGGATTAAAAACAGAAGGGTAACCATGACCTTGACGGATAACTTTACAGGCTGCATTTAAAAATTTGTTTGGTGTAAGTGGTGCAATATGAACAGAAGTTCCTGGTTGAAGCAGGTGCAGTTCTTCTACTACATTTAACATTATGTATGAAACTTCACTAACTCCATCACTTCCGTCACTCTTTACTCCACCAATGTTTATGTTGGTAAAGTCATTGTATGTTCCACTCTCTTTTGCAGTGATTCCTACTTTTGGTGGGGCAGTTTGATTGTTTATTTTTATCCATACGCATGAGATTAACTCTTTTGCCTCATCACGCGACAAGGTTCCCTCTTTTAGCTCTTTTTCGTAAAAAGGTGTTAGGTGTTGGTCAAAGTGACCTGGGTTCATTGCATCCCAACCGTTTAATTCTGTGATGGTTCCAAGATGAACGAACCAGTACATCTGTATAGCTTCATGAAAGTTACGAGGAGCATTTGCAGGAACATGACGACAAACTTCTGCAATTTTCAGTAACTCCTCTTTTCTTTTAGAGTTTTTTTCACTTTTTGCTTTTTCTTCTGCCAAATCTGCATGACGATTTGCAAAAACTATAACTGCATCACAAGAGATATCCATCGCTTTTAATTGTTCTGATTTGTCAGTTGCTTCTGGATCATTCATATAATCTAAAGAGTCTAAGTGTGCTTTTATATCTTTTTTAAAATCAAGCATTCCTTTTTTATAAATCTTTCCATCAAGAACTGTGTGACCAGGAGCACGTTGTTCCATAAACTCAGTAAAAAGTCCAGCTTCATAAGCTCTTCTCCACTCATCAGGAACATGATTAAAGATACGTTCTCTTTGAGTTCTTCCTTCCCAGTAAGGTATAACTTCTCTCTCATAAGTATCAATATCCTCTTGATCTATTGTATAAGGTTGTTGTTCTCTTGAGTTTAGTACATGTAAATCTTCAACACTATGACAAGTAAGCTCTGGAAAAGTTGGTATCGCTTTTGGTTTTGGTCCACGCTCACCCACTATAAGTTCATCATCGCCCATATAAAGAGTCTTTTTTTCACAATGGTCTAAAAACGTCAATGCTCTTAAGATAGGTATAGAGTACTTTCCTAAGTTTTCTTTGTAAAATGCGGTTTGATGAAGTGCTCTCTCTATAGCAATGCTAGGCTTTGCATCAAAGCTTAGTTTTCTTAGTCTCTGAATTCTGGTATTCATTCCTGGACCGATGTTGTTAGCAGCTATAGGCTCATAAAAATTTCCTTGTTCACATGCTGCTCTTTCTGGAGTTATATCTGTTTCTACTTTACCTGTTATCTCTTTAATAGTTTGCATAAGTTCTCCTAAACTTGAAGTTTATCATATAATCTGATATACTTCTGATATATCATGAGTATATCAG
>CBDLTN010000008.1:0-45242 GCA_965306065.1 uncultured Sulfurospirillum sp.
ATGTAGGGAGGCATGATAATGTTGCTCTTAGCATTATAAGAGGAGAGTTTGAATTTGGCGGCGTTAAAAGCAGCATCGCCGATAAATACTCAAACCTTGGATTAAAAGATATAACAAAAACCCCACAATTACCAAGTTTTGCTCTAATAGGAAACAGCTCAACTCTTTCAAAAAAAACATTGAAGAAAATAAAAAATATTTTCCTTGATGTAAAAAAAGTAGAGTTTGAAACATGGGGTGAAAATATAAAATATGGTTGCAGTAATGCAAAAGATGAGTATTATAATAACCTTAGAGCCTTAAAAGATGGCGTTAAAATACCTCTTAAAGGTAATTTTTAGTGATTAAAAAAACATTTGATATTCTATATATACCACTAATTTCTTTCATTTGTATAGCAACAATAGTTTCAATATTGTATGTAAGCCATATCAAAATTGATAAGCAAAAAGCTCACTTTAGTAAAAGTATTGCTACGCTTGATATTGCATACAGAGCAAGTATGGAAAAATATAAACTGTTTGCAGAAAATGTTTTTAATCAACAGATAAAACAGAATAATGTACTAAAGCTTTTTTATAAAGGATCTATTTCAATAGGTAGTGAACAAAGCTTATACAGAGGTCTTTTATATAAAGAGCTTTACCCTCTATATGAAGAATTAAAATCAAAGAATATAAGGCAACTTCATTTTCATGTAAAAAATGGAGAAAGTTTTTTAAGATTCCATAAACCATACAAATCAGGAGACAAACTTTTTAAAAGCCGGGAAAGTGTAAAAATTGCAAATACTCAAAAGATACATGTAGATGGTTTTGAAACAGGTAAAGTGATTTCTGGATTTAGAAATGTTTTTCCAATATCTTATAAGAGCAAACATATAGGAAGTGTAGAAATCACACTTACTACCAAAGCAATCATAAATACCCTATCAAATCTTGATAAAAATAGAGAGTACTCTATAATTGTAAACAAAGCCCAGATTAACTCAAAAATATTTGAAAAACAAAAATACTTATATAGTAAATCTATTATCAATAAAAACTATTTACAAGAAGATGCTAACCAATTCTTGCAAAACTCTCCAAAACAGCTGTCACCTGTAACTAAGCAAATCAATAAAAAACTTCATTTTGATAAAAAACTATTAAAAGCAATGAAAAATGGACAAACCTACGGTACCTTTGTCAAAATAGATGGTACACATTATGAAGTATCATTTTTACCTATGATAGGGCTTAACGATAAAATAGAAGGTTATCTAATTTCTTACAAAACTATTGATTCTCTTCCTGTAACGACAAATTTATTTATTATATTTCCTATTGTTATGATCTTAGGCGCAATTATATTTATAAAACTTCTTTTAGTTGTAAGAGAAAAATCAAATAACATAGATTATCAAAAAAAATGGTTTAACTCTATCACAGATACATTAGCAGAAGGACTATATGTCATGAATACTAACGGTATCATAGAGTATATAAATCCAATGGCTTGTAAAATTTTAGGGTATGACAAAGAAGAGTTACTTGGAAGATGTGCACATACCTTATTTCATTCACACTATATAAACAACCATATACCTCAATCAGAGTGTCCTATATTTAAAAATACTATGAAAAATAAAGAATTTTATAGCACAGAAGAATTCTTTACATGTAAGGATAAAAAAAATATCTCTGTAGATATCATTAGTAAGTCTATTATAAGAGATAATGAGCCACATAAAATAGTTACTGTATTTAGAGATATTAGTCAAAAAAAGAAAATAGAACAAGATATGTTACTTTTAACAAAAGCACTTGAAGCAAGTAAAAATACTATTGTTATAACCGACAAAAATGCCCTTATTCAGTGGGCAAATCCTGCTTTTGAAGAACTATCAGGTTATGATATGGCGTACACTATTGGTAAAAATCCAAGTGAGTTTTTAAATTCTGGACAACAACCACAGGAATTTTTTGAAGACTTATGGGCAACTATACTAGATAAGCGCCCATGGAAAAATGAATTAATTAACAAAAAAAAAGATGGAAGTTTATATTATGAAGAGTTAAGTATAACTCCTGTTTTAGATGAAAACAATGAAATTCAAAACTTCATCGCTATAAAACAAGATATAAGTGAAAGAAAAAAGAGAGAAGATGATGTAAAACACTTTGCTTTTTATGATGCTCTTACTGATTTACCAAACAGAAGACTTTTAATCGAACACTTAGAACAGATCATAACTACGTTAGCAAGAGTTCGTAAAAGCGTAGCTGTACTTTTTTTGGATCTAGATAAATTTAAATCTTTAAATGATGCATACGGACATGATGCAGGAGATGATTTACTTATTCAAGTATCAAATAGATTAAATAGTACTGTAAGGAAACAAGATATAGTAGCACGCATTGGTGGGGACGAATTTATAATTGTTTTAGATGATTTGCCAAGTGACTTTCATAAAGCAAAAGAGTATACAGTAGCTATATCAGAAAAAATCAGAAATACAATAAAGACTCCTTTTAACCTACATGATATTACATACAAAACTAGTACTAGTATAGGTATTTGCATTTTTAATGATGAGTTATTAAAAATTGATACCATTTTAAAAAGAGCTGATATAGCTTTATATGAAGCAAAAGATAGAGGAAGAGACAATGTCTGT
Source organism: uncultured Sulfurospirillum sp. (assembly GCA_965306065.1). GTDB lineage: Bacteria > Campylobacterota > Campylobacteria > Campylobacterales > Sulfurospirillaceae > Sulfurospirillum_A. The sequence continues at coordinate 2,660 of CBDLTN010000008.1, forward strand.
TTCTTTAGAGAAATAAATTGAATATAAATAAAACTTTTTAAGCCTGCTTTAGATAAAATCATTTATTAAAATAACATTCTTAAATAGAATTTTAGGAGCTTAATTCCTAAAAAGGGGAGATACAAATGAATAGAAAAAAAATATATAATCCTAGTTCAGATGAAAATCTAAATGATAGAAGAGTTTTTGGAGGTAACCCTCATGGAATCTTAAATTTTACAAAAGCAAGATATACTTGGGCATTAAATCTTTGGGATATGATGGAAGCTAATACTTGGTTTCCAAAAGAAGTTGATACAACAAAAGATGTACTTGATTACAACAAAAATTTAACTGACTCCGAAAAGCGTATGTATGACTTAGTTTGGTCACAACTTATAAGTATGGATAGTTTTCAAACAAATAACTTGGCTGACAATATCAACCCATACATAACAGCACCAGAAATCAATGCTCTTTTAGCTCGTCAAGCCTATGAAGAGGCAAATCACTCTAAATCATATGCTGTTATGGCAGAAGCTATTTGCGACAATACTGATCTTATCTATGAGATGGAAAAACATGACGATGTTTTAAGACGAAAAAATGCTTATATCTCTAGTGTATATGAAGAACTTGCAGGTGATGTAACAGAAGAAAAACTTCTACTTGCTATGTTTGCCAATCAAATTTTGGAAGGCGTTTACTTCTACTCTGGATTTACAGCTATCTATGCTCTTGCTCGTGCTGGACGTATGCTTGGTTCTGCTCAAATGATTCGATTTATTCAAAGAGATGAGATAACTCATCTATTGCTTTTTCAAAACATGATCAATTCTGTAAGAAAAGAAAAACCTGAGCTTTTTACGGATGAACTTAAAAGCAAAGTATTTAAGATGTTCGAAGAAGCAGGAAAGCTAGAAATTGAATGGGGACAATATATCACACAAAATCAAATTATGGGCTTTACTGATGATATCATTGAAGAGTATATACACTTTTTGATAGACGAAAGACTTAGTGCTGTAGGATTTGAAAAAATGTACAATGCTGAGCACCCTATAAAGTGGGTAGATGATTTTTCTAAATTCAATGAACAAAAAACAAACTTTTTTGAAGGAAATGTGACAAATTACAGCAAAGGTAGTCTATCATTTGATGACTTCTAAAAAAACTTTAGTTGCACTTCAATTTAACTATGAAGAAAAGAGTCTTGAGGATAACTTTAAGACTCTAAAACGCTTAATTAGTCTTACTCCTAAAGACTCTATAGTTTTAGCTCCTGAGCTATGTTTAAGTGGCTATAAATATGACTCTTTAAAACACTCAGCAGATTTTTCAAAAAAAGTACTTGATGAATTAAAAAAATTCTCTACATGTAAAACTTTTGCCTTAACTCTCATAGAAGAGATTGATGGTAAGTATTTTAATAACCTTAAAATTTTTCATAATGGTACTCTAGTCCATTCTCGCCCAAAAGCTAAACTATTTCCACTTGGAAATGAAGAGAAGTTTTTTGTTTCTGGTAAAACAGAAGATATACAAACTATAGAGATAGATGGAATAAAAATTGCTACACTTGTATGTTTTGAACTACGTTTTAGTGATTTATGGCAGAACATTTTAGGAGCAGATATAATTTTAGTCCCATCTTTTTGGGGAAAACTAAGAAAAGAGCACCTAAAGACGCTTTCTCATGCACTAGGAGTTGCAAACCAGGCTTTTGTTATAGTAGCAAATAGTAGCGATGAAAATATGGCTAGTAGTAGTGCTATAATAACTCCTTTTGGTGATGTTTATAGAGATGACTCTGCATTTATTATTAAGCATGAAGTAGATCTTAATGAAATAAAAAAGATGAGAAAATATATTAATATAGGGTTATAATGAGCGATTTTAGCAGCAAGATACAACTACAAAAATGTAAAAATATGGCAGATGAAATCAAAAAAGTATGTAATATAAGCGAACATGTATATAAAGCATTAGTTTCAAGTGAGAGAGAAAAGTTTGTACCAAAAGGATTTTCAAGACATGCATACAAACTAGATGCTTTACCAATGGTAGCAGACCAATGGATAAGCTCTCCTCTAACAGTTGCAAAAATGAGTGAAGCCTTATCTTGTAATGGTGCTGATAATGTCCTAGAAATAGGTTGTGGAAGCGGTTATCAAGCTTTAGTTTTAAGCAGACTCATCAGACGTGTATTTACAATAGAGAGAGTTGAAAGACTTCTTATTGAAGCAAGAGAACGTTTTAAAACCCTTGGTATCCACAACATACATACTAGATTTGATGATGGACAAAATGGCTGGAGAGAATATGCCCCTTATGATAGAATTCTTTTTTCAGCTTCAACTCCAAAAATCCCAGAAAAACTATTTGAACAATTAAAAGACGGTGGGATACTTGTAGCTCCAATAGAAAAAGAAAACAAACAAATTATTACACGATTTACAAAAAAAGGTAATAATATACACATAGATGAACTCGATGAGTGTTTATTTGTTCCTGTAAAAGATGGAAAAGGGTTTTAAGGTTTTCTTGTAAATAATCCTACAACAAAACCAACCATTTTTCTTATTAAAAAAAGAACAATATAAACTCCAAAGGTAAAATAAATAGGATGAAAAAGACCAAACTGACTACTACTTAGATGTTCAATATGATCAATTGGATGGGAAATCCATTGTTTCATATGCATACCAAGTGTTAAAAACAGAAATAATCCTACAAAAATAACAACTTCTTTACCTAGTTTTGTCATCTAAAATCCTAAATTAAAATTTAGAGAATTATAACAAAAGATTGTAAACAAAAAGGAAAGACTAATGTCTTTCCTTTGATATAGCTCCTATTTTTTTGCATCAGGATTAAAATTAAAATATATATATGTAGCCATATCTTCAGGATGGTATATCATACCTTTATCCTCTATTTTCTTTTGATTGTGAGTCATGACTTCACTTCCTGAACCTGATGATTGAAATCCATCTGATTGTAAATCATAAAGCTCCATTTCTAATTCATTCTTAGTCATGTCATTTATTGCAGGTCCTTTTTTCTTAGGATTTCCCTCTGCATTCATTCCGTGACACTTTGAACACATTCTTTTGTATATTTCTGAAACGCTATAGGATTTCATTGAATTATTTTTAGAAACCTTTGTGCTTGTTTTATTAAGTCCAAAAGTACTATATATGTAAAGAGCCATATCGTCAGGATGATAATTCATTCCTTTTTTTATGATTTTTTTCTGATTATGTTCCATTACTTCACTATCACTTCCTGAAGATTGTGAACCATTTCCTACTAAATCAAAAAGCTCATAAGAGAGTTCATTTTTACTCATATCATTTAGTGAAGGTCCTTTTTTTTCAGGATTTCCTTCTGCTTTGATACCATGGCATTTTGAACACATTTGGTCATAAATTTCTGCAACACTATACTCTTTTGCCTGTGAAAAACTTAGACAAAGACATAATACGAAAACTCCATAAAAAAGTTTTTTATATATAAAAGTTTTCATTACGCTCTACCTTTTAGCATCCCATGAAAATACATAGGCTTTAACATATAAACTTTTAAAACCCACCATATCCAACGCTCTTTTGTAGGATCTAGAGGAAACGATGCTGTAGGTTTTTTGCTCCAGTCAAACTCTGCAAGCATTACTGTACCGATATCTGTAATTAAAGGACAAACTGTATATCCTCCATACTTTGCACTAGGAGCTTTGCCATCCATCACATTTATAAGATTCTGAGCTACTACAGTATATTGTTTTCTTACACTTCCTCCTGTTTTTCCCATCGGTATTCCCGCTACATCACCTAAACTAAAAACATTTTCATATCTCGTATGTTGAAGAGTCTCTTTATTAAGCTCTACCCAACCACCTTTAGATGCACTACCTCTTTTCCATGATAAAGGCGAAGCTTTAACAACATCAGGAGCACTCATTGGAGGTGTTACGTGTAAAAAGTCAAATGGAACTTCAACTTGCTTAACTTGAGGAATCATATCGTACTCTTCTAAATCCTCATCCCATTCACCTTTTACAAGATATTTATGATCAAATGTAGCTATTTTTTTACCAGGATCTACTGCAACTAAGTTATGTTTATAATTCCACTTCATATCTCGATCTTCAAACTGCTTTACAATTGCATCATGATACTCTGGAACACCAAACATTTTTCCACCATTTGGATAAAAAGTTAATGTTGCATTTTTTCTTGCATTTTCTTCTTTTAAACGTGTATGAGTTAAATACATGATTTTCTTTGGAGCGCCACCACATTTTATTGGAGTATTTGGGTGAGAGAACACACCCTCTACATGTTTCCCACTCTTAGCAACTGCAATAAACTTTTGCATCTCACTCCAAGTTCTTTTTGCTCCATCAGCAAAATAAACCGATCCTATTCCGTTTGTTCCTATGACATCACGGCTAAGTCCTTCTATATTTTCATAATTTAATTGAAGCCCTGTTGCAACTACTAAAAAGTCATATGCTATATCTCCATTTTTAGATGTCACTACTTTGTTGCTATCTGGTAAAAATTCTACAACAGAGTCCTTTATCCACTTAGCTTCACTAGGTAAAAAGTCTTTATTGTCTGCAATTATGTCCTCTGGTTGCCAAACACCAGCACCTATTAAAGTTTGCCCTGGTTGATAACTCACACTCTTTGGATTTGGCTCAATTACTGTTACATCTGGATTACTTAATTTACTTACAAGCAATGAAGCAATGGAGCAACCTGCCGCTCCTCCACCGACTATAACAATTTTGCCTTTTGCATTAGAAGATGCCACTGCTTGGGTAGCTGCAGCTGATTCTGATGGATTTAATAGAAGTGATGCAGTACCCACACCCGCTAACTTAAGCGCATCACGTCTAGAAATTCCTCTCTTATTTAACTCACGATCTAGCTGCTTACACAACTCACCAACATTCTCATTTATCATAGCCTCTCCTTATAAATAGTTTGTATATAAAGAGGTTAGCACATTTATCTTTACTTATAACTTAAAACTTGCTTTATTAGTAACTGCGGTGTTACCAAACCTCTATATTCGTTACGAGAAACGCTAAAAAGTATGTCTACAACATCACCTCTTTGTACATCTACATCATAATTAAAAAATAGAGATTCTATGGAATGATTATCTTTTACAAGTATAAGTTTTAGATGTCTTCTGTCTCTTCCTATAACTCTATCCACTTTTACAAAAGCATCTCTAAGTATAAAGCTAGGTTTTGGGTTTTTTTGTCCATAAGGCTCAAAACTCTCCAATATTTCTAAAAGCTCAAAATCAACACTATCAATATCTAATTCACCTAAAACATCTCCTCCAGCTTCCAACTCCTTAGTTGTTATATCTCGACTTGCTTCTACCATCTGAGATTTAAACTCTTTTAAATTCTCTTGTTTTATAGATACTCCAGCTGCTCCTTTATGTCCACCAAAACCTAAAAGCAACTCTTCTTGCATCTCTATGAGAGACAAGATATCTACATCTCCTACACCTCTAGCACTTCCTTTTGCAATTCCATCTTTAATAGAAAATACAATAGCCGGTTTTTTAAATCTCTTAGAGAGCCTAGAAGCTACAATACCAACAACACCTTCATGCCAATCTTCTCCCCAAACAATAACTATATTTTCATCTTCACTTGTTTGTTCTAATGAAGATTCAAAAAGATTTTTTTCTTCATCTTTTCTAGTATTGTTTAGATGTACAATAAACTCTAATTTTAATATCGCATCTTCTAAATTTTTTGATTTTAAAAACTCATATGAGTATATGGCATCTTTCATACGACCTGAACTATTAATAAGTGGAGCTATTAAAAATGATATATCATCACCTTCTAGAGAGTTTTTAGAAAAGTATTCACGTATTGCTTCAAATGCAACTCTTTTAGAGCAGTTTAAAGCTTTGATACCTTTTTTTACCATAACTCTATTCATATCTTTAAGCTCCATCATATCGGCCATAATAGCAATACAAAGAAGATCTAAAAATTTGCCAAGATTATACTCTATTCCCATCTTCTCTTTTAGATTTGCCACCAAATACCATGCAACTTGAGCACCACATATCTCACAATTTGGAAAGTTACAATCAGGTTGTTTTGGATTAACAATAGCATAAGCATTGGGGATAACAGAGGGAACTGTATGATGGTCAGTTATTATGAGGTCTATGCCGTTTTCTTTACAAAACTCAGCAGCTTCAACTGCAGAAATACCATTATCAACAGTGATAATGACATCCGCATTAAGTCTTTTTACGATATCTGGTTTAAGTCCATAACCATCATTAAAACGGTTTGGGATGATGATTGAATACTCTACATGTAAATCATCAAAGAACTCACTAAGTATCACCGAAGAGACTACTCCATCAACATCATAATCGCCAACGATGGCAATCTTCTGTTTCTTTTCTATAGCCTCTATTATCCGTGAAGATGCTTTATCTATATCTTTAAACGAGCCTGGCTTAGGAATCTCACCTAAGCAGTTACATGTATCATCTTTAAATCTATCCGATAAAATTTTCCTTACATCTTCTTTTGTTAATAACTCACCCATCTTGATGAGTTTTTAGTGCTGCTTCACAAAAAGATAGAAGAGCTCTATTTGGGTTAGTCAGACGTGAAGTAAACTCAGGGTGAAATTGAACGCCTAAGAACCAAGGATGATCTTTAATCTCAACTACTTCTATAAGCCCATCTGATTCTCCACTTACAATCATACCTGCTTTTTCAAGCTCTTTTCTATATTGTGGATTTGCCTCATATCTATGACGATGACGCTCTTCAATAATCTTTTTACCTTCATAAACTTCTCTTAAAAGTGAGCCAGCTTTTGTATTACACTTATACCCGCCAAGTCTCATTGTTCCACCTAGTGGACTCTTGTACGTTCTTAGTTGTTTATTTCCTGCTGTATCTAAAAAGTTATCAATTAAGTAAACAATAGGTGAAGTTGTCTTCTCATCAAACTCTACTGAAGTTGCATTTTCTATCTTTAGAACATTTCTTGCATACTCTATCATGGAGAGTTGCATTCCTAAACAAATTCCTAAAAATGGTACCTTGTTTTCTCTTGCATATTGAATTGCTTTTATCTTTCCTTCTACACCACGATGTCCAAAGCCACCTGCAACTAAAATACAATCTACATCACCTAATAGTGCCTCAACACCTTTTTCTTCAACTATCTCAGAATCAATCCAATTTATCTTTACTTTAGCATTAAGATGCGCTCCTGCATGAATGAACGATTCTGTTAAAGACTTATATGCCTCTTTTAAATCTAGATATTTTCCTATAAAACCAACTGTTAGCTCGTTCGTAGGCGCAATTACTCTTTTTACAAGAGTATCCCACTCTTCCATATTTGGATTTAACTCACCAAGTTCTAATATCTCTGATATTGGTGTTAATATATTTTCTTTTTGAATATTTAAAGGAACTTTGTAAATAGTTGGGGCATCAAGTGATTCAATCACACAATTTCTCTCAACTCCACATGAATTTGCAAGTTTATTTTTTAACTCTTTAGGAAGTGGTTTTTCAGAACGACACACAAGAATATCTGGGCTTATACCAATTCTTCTAAGCTCTTGTACTGAGTGTTGAGTCGGTTTTGTCTTAAGTTCACCTGCAACTTTGATAAAAGGTATAAGAGTTAAATGAATATACATAGCTCTTTTTTTACCAACTTCAGCTCTTAAAGATCTAATTGCTTCTAAAAATGGAAGTCCTTCTATATCTCCAACTGTTCCACCAATTTCTACTATAAGAATATCATTACCCTCACCAGCTTTTTTAATTCTATCTGATATTTCATTTACAATATGAGGTATAACTTGAATAGTTTTGCCTAGATAATCTCCTCTACGTTCTTTTTCTATAACAGAAGAGTAAACTTTTCCTGTTGTAAAATTATTATCTTGAGATAAATCTTCATTTAAAAATCTCTCATAATGTCCCAAATCAAGATCAGTTTCTGCACCATCATTAGTAACAAAAACTTCACCATGTTCAAGCGGACTCATTGTTCCTGGGTCTACATTGATATATGGGTCAGCCTTAAGCATACTAACTTTTAAACCCGATTCTTTTAGCAATGTTGCTAAACTAGCTGCGACTATCCCTTTACCAAGTGAACTTAAAACTCCACCTGTAACAAATATATATTTTGTCTCTTTTTGTGCCATTATCTGCCATCCTGTATTTTTTTAGGATTATATCTCATTTTAGATAATAAAGCGTTTATTCACAATAAGTACTTCTAATTAAAAATTAAATTATATCTATCTATATTCCTGCCAATATATACTAAAAAATTATCTTTTCCTTTGCTTTTTTCTAGCTCTAAAAGCTCATATTTTCCATTAACAAACTGGACTACAAATTGATTATTAAAATTTTTAAATTCAATAATCCCTTTTATTCTAAAAATATCTTTTGGGATGGCTTCTAAATAATCTTCAAAAATACCTTTATTGATAGGCTTTGAAATATCAACTTTTCTACTAGCTATACCATCTTGTACATGTGTTCTCTCTTTTGGAGTATCCTCTGTAAACATTGTTGCAATATGAGAAGTACTTGATTTAATTAGCTTTGATGAATTAGCAATGCTAGTTGGATTAATATCGCAATTTACAGTTTTTATGATATTCGCACATTGGTTATTTCTTAGCAATAGATTCTCAACTTCTTTGATTTGTTCACTATTCATCAAGTCAGTTTTATTTAGCAAAATAACATCAGCAGCTCTGACTTGGTCTTTAAAAATAGCATATTTATTCCATAAATCAATTGCATTTACTCCATCTATAACACTTACAATTGAATCAAACTCAACAACACTGTCTAACTCATTAAGCTCTGAGAGCAGATTAAAAGGGTTAGCAACACCTGTTGTTTCAACCAAAATAGTATCTGGTTTAGAATTCTTCATAAGCGAAGCAACACCAGCTTTTAACTGTCCTGCTAAACTACAACAAACACAACCTTCATCAATTTCAACTAATGAGTAGTCATAATCTAATAAGTGGCCGTCCAAACCAACTTTTCCAATCTCATTTTGAATAATTCCAACAAATCTATTTTTGCTATTTTCATACTCTATATAGTTTTGTAAAAACTTTGTTTTGCCAGAACCTAAAAACCCTGTTACTAAAATCAGTTTTGGTTTTGAATTGTTTTGTATAAGAGTTTTATTATATTTTTCAAAGTCTTCATCGCAATTTAACCAACTACTAGATTTCATAAAACTATGAAGTGTATTTGTTTTTTTTAACTTCTTTTTCATATCAAGACCAATCTCTAAACTTTTAAAGTCCAAATTACCATAGCCTAATGAAATAAACAGTTTTAAGTTATTTATACTCTCCTTTTTTGAATAAGTTCCATTTTTAGAGTAAGATATAACTTCCCCTTTTGTTTTATAAATTTCAAAATAATCTGGTTTATCCTCATTTATCCTAGTCAAAAGTGTATTAAAAAAATTAAAAAACTGGTACATTACTCTAAATGCTGGAAAATTCTTATCCATGCTAAAGGGTTTTAATATAAACTCTTCACTCGTCATATTATATACATCTATTACACCATCTAACGAGTATGATTTTTCTTTTTTTTGTACTTCATAGTTTACAAATAAACTGCTTTTTGCTTTATCAATAAAAAGATTAAAAGAACAAACATAAAAGTTTTTAGTTAATTCAGCATGAGAGGAAAATGCTCTTACTTTTTCTATAAAATTTTCATCAGTTGCAATATACTCTTCATATAAAGAACATTTGTTCAAGTACTTATCATCATTTGAAGGAAAATAATATAGATTAAATTTTCCCAAATATCCATTTTGCTTATCTTGGACATTTGACAAAACTATTCCAAAAATTCCAGTAAAATTTTCAAATTTTAATGTCCAACACTCTTGTTGTTCTTCATTAAGATACATTCCTTTATAATCAGTAATTTTTTTCAGTATTCCATCATAACTGGCTTTTATTAAAAGTGAACGCATAATAGCGTTGAAAGTTTCTCTGTTTGCATCTATTTTTGTTGGGTAAAATTTATCAATATTCATCATTTATCCTAAAAAAGCCGAAGTAGTTAACTTCGGCTTATAATTTTATCCAAAAGTAATTATATCGCCATTGCCAAGATATGACTTACTTTGAGATCTGTGTTGAGCTGTTCCTCTTATAACAGGATAACCAGCACGAATAAACTTCTCAGCTGTGAGAAGGCCTGTACAATGATTACATCCCACTTTTTTAAAATCCCATTTACCTAAAGAAATAACAAGATCATCATACTTAGGATCCCAGTCATCAAAAGGTGAAATATGCAATCCTCCATATATCCCATACATCTGGTCATTATCATATTTAAGTTCTTTATACGCAGTATTTGCAAACTTAATGATACCTTGATGACAACATCCTGTTATGCTTACTAATCCTTTGTCTTTTACGTTTGCAAAGATAGATTGTTCTCCAAAAACTCTACAAATAATAGGAACATCAAAAATATATGTAGAAAAACCAGGTTCAATTTCATATAAACCATTCTTTGCCACTACTAATTCACCAGTATGTCCAGAATCTTTAATGTATTGTAAACCTTCTTTATAAAATCCTTCAGGTATTATTACTTTTAAATTTGGATTATATTTCATTGCAACCGGAAATCCATAAAAATGGTCAAAGTGTTCATGAGAAATAATCAAAGTATCTATTTCTCCACTTGCAAGCATCTTATCAATACCTTCCCTTTTAAAAGATTTATCCATCCAATCATAAGACCAACCAACATCAAGTAGATACTTTTTCTTAGTTCCATTTAGTCTTTCTACTTCAACTAAAGCAGAAAAACCACCAGCATTGTCTGCATTTACACTATTTTGTCTTGCTATCTCCCAAGCTTCTTCAAGGTTGTTTGGTAGAAGATGCTTGATTTTTGCAATACCTTTTTCATAACTACCTTTTGCCAAACCAGTTCCATCTCCAAAAGGAGCCCAATTAAAGTCATATTGGTTTACCAAAAGACCACCAGCTCCTTTTATATCTCCCATAAGTGTAGCGTTATCAAACCAACTCGTCTCAGAGATATTTGTTACTTTAACACTTTTACATGCCCCAAAATCCGCAAACTTTCTATCTATCTGAGGAAGAAAAAAATCTCTTAAAGGAGAGTAAGAAAACAGTCCCATAGAGGCTAAGGTTCCAAAACCTATACCAGTAACAGTTCCTTTTAAAAAATCTCTTCTTCCTTTGTTTTCATGTTCATTCATTACATTCTCCTTCAATTAAATATTGTTAATACATCACCAAAGGTTGGTAACAAATAAACAATCGCAAAGTAAATTAAAATTCCACTGACAGCACCCACAGCCAAACCATAATTAAATTTAGGAGTCATACGTACTTCATCTTGGGCATTTGTTTCTTCTTTTGCTGTTTCATACTTAACCAGCTTCCAACCAGGCCATCCATCCATAAACCAATAATTTATAAGCATAATATTAATAAGCCAAATCATAGGTATCATTGGAAATTGTTGAGGATGAGAAAAACCTTTTTGTGTACCTAAAAATAGGTGTGCTGTTTTATAATATACATAATATAAAGCTACAGCAGCAACGATAGAAATTACCGTTCGAAGGAAAGCATTTACTGGTTTAGAGTATTTATTAACTCCGTTTTTCATGTAAAAATGCATAAATAGAGCTGGAACTAACCAGAATATTACCATTTCACCAACATGAAGCCATCTCCAATCAGGAGACATCAATCTTCTTGTTCCTCTAACTGCTTCACCCCATATTAGCTCTTGTGCATAATAAAGAAAAAAACTAATAGCAACAGCAACTGCTATAATTCCAAAAAACGAAGCAAATCTTCTTAACCAGTCTGTTTTGATATTGCAAAATGGGTATCTTTCCCAAATTGTTTCATGCATCCAAACAATAACAGTACAGCACATAATCCAAGCTATGTTGAAATTTCCATGAACTGTATCTGCAAAATTTTCCCACCATGGTGGTGTTATTGCAGTAAACTGTTGCCATGGATCAAAAAGTATTGCCATATGAGAGTGAAACGCTACAAAATATACAATCATACTAATAAAAAATGTAAACATTAAGATAGTAAAGCCCTTTACAGGCTGAGCTAATTTTTGCCAAGGTGAGTTTTCAGCTGCAACTACCCAAGCAGGACTTAGCCATGAAGCGATTGCCGCAAACATTAAAATTGCTTGTGCTGAGTACTCTTCGGCATAAAACTCTACTATACCTAGTGCTTCTAGTCTTTCAGGGCTAAAATATGCGATTGCATATTCACCTAAAACGGTTTCAAAAAAACCTTTTAAAACGATTGCGAAAAGTATAACAGTCAAAGTTGTTAAGATAACTCCCTTTACAACGGGATGCGTTTCATTTAACCATTTTCTTTTAAATGGCCAAAAATCAAATACATATGCCATCCATATCATAATAACCAAAAGCCATCTACACCACATATAACCAACATAAGGTGTATACATTCTCATAATACCTCTAGGGTCTTGAAAAATCCACCATGTTATATAAAATAGTGTTAACACAAACGCTGTATTAATCAGAATTGGCAAAGGGCCATTCCATCTCTTAACTAATTTTCTCTCTTCGAGAAAAATTGGTTGCTCCATAAAATCCTCCTTTGAATTGAATGTCAAATCCATTATATTCTTAGAGTGTCTATGAATTGTCCTATTTTTACGAAGCTTTTAAAATTAAATTGTCTATTAATTGTCTACTTTTTATAAAGGTATAGATACTGTAAAAACTGCACCTTCATCTTCATTTTTGACGCTGAGTTTTCCTTTACAGTTGTTTTCTATTATTGTTTTTGACATACAGAGTCCCAAACCAGTTCCAAGTTTTTGGGTTTTTGTACTAAAATAAGAATCAAATATTTTGTCAAATATCTCTATTGGTATTCCTCCTCCGTTATCACTAACTTCTAAAATTGCACTGTTGTCTTTTTTGTAAGTTTTGATTTTTATTCTTGGGTTTTGAATATCTCTTTCTAGTAAAACATCTTGTGAGTTTTTAATAAGATTTAAAATTACCTGTCTGATTTCATTTGCATAAGTATATATAGTCTCTTTACATGTAAACTCTTTAATCACAACTATATTGTTGTTTACCAACAAAGGGTTAACTATCTCTAGTGTAGTATTCACAATGCCTTCTAAGGTTGTATTCTTTTTTGTTTTATTTGGTCTAAAAAAATTTCTAAAGTCATCTATTGTTTTAGATAGATGTTTAGAGTAATCTTCTATATGTGCAAGCTCTTCTACAAACTCCTCTTTTTTAAAAGCATTTATAGATAATTTACCAAGCATATAACTAGTTGTTGCACTTATTGCAGTTAGAGGTTGTCTCCATTGATGAGCTATCATACTGAGCATTTCTCCCATTATCGCTAAGCGTGCTTGATACTGGAGTTGTTTATCTTTCTCTCTTAAAACTTGTAACTGTTGTTTAATCTCTTGGGTTAGTCCATCATTTAAGTATTTTACTTTTTCTTCTGCTTCTATTCTTTTTGTAATGTCTGTTGTCGTCCATAAAACTTCACGATTTAGCTTTACAGAGTCCCCTGCAATTCTTATCCAAAGATGTTTACCATTTTTATGTTTAAACTTGTATTCTAAGTTTAATGATTCATTATTTAGTACTTTATTAAAAGCCACCTTTGCAAAATTTTTATATGATGCTCTATCTACATGTAAAAATTCTGCTGATTGATTAATAAGTTCTTCATATTTGTATCCAAACATTGAACACAAGGCTTCATTTGCTTCAAGTATCTTTCTGTCTTCATCAACAATAAAAATACCTACGCCACTATTGTTGAAAAGTTGTTCAAACCATTCTGCTTTTTTTAACATTTTTTGCCAAATTTAGTTTGTAGCCTTGAGAGTAAATTGATTGCATTAAATCACAACCAACCTTACATCTAAGGCGGGAAAGAAGGCTTCTTACTCTTTTATTATCACTGTAGTTATCATCAAAAACTTCTATCTCTATCTCCTGTGAAGTAGCTACTTTGTTTTTAGATGAAGATAAAAGCTCAAATAGTATAGTCTCTTTTTTTGTAAGCGATATCTCTTTATCTTTTTGGTAAAGACACTTTTCTATTTTATTCCAATAGAAATCATCTACCAACTCTATCTTTGGATTTAGTTTTTCTAAATCTCGTAACTTCAAAGCAATTTTTTCTACTATCTTTTGTATCTCTTCAAATCTAAATGGTTTTAAAATATATCCATCTATTCCACACTCTATTGTTTGTAAAAAGTATTCTGTGTTGTCATAGGCAGAAAATATAACTATAGGGATTTGAGAATCTAACTTTTTTATCTTTTTTATCATAGAGATTCCATCCATTACAGACATATTAATATCAGTAAAAACTGCATCAAACTTGTTAGATTTAAATTTTTCTAACCCATCTTTTCCATTTATTGCTTGAGTTATGCAGTTAAAATATACACTTAACATTTTAGAAGTTTGAAAACGTACTTCATCATTGTCTTCTACATATAATACATTCAAATCTTTACATGTAGATATTAAAAGTTCCAACTCTTTAGTATCCATACTCTACCTCTTTGTCTTTTAAACAAAAATTCGTCACTTATAAAAAAGACTTAATTAAATTATAAGCAATATAAGACAATTTTGCTTAAAAACCATTTACTCTAATATGCTAAAATTTACAATCACACAAATAAGGATAATTATGAAAAAAACTTCTATACTACTTTTAACAACAACCGTAGGTCTTTTTGCGGCAACTGAGCCTTTACATGTAAACGTAGATATTTATACCAATAAAGCATTTTTAAACAAAACATATGAACTTAATCAAACTGGCGAAATAACAACAAAAGTTCCTAAACAAATGACGTTAGCAAAAATAAGATATACAATAAACAAACAATGTCAAGTTGAAAACAATTCTCTCTCAAATATTTTAACACAGCTAAACCCAGAGATAGAAAGCTTGAAAAATAAAAAAAATAAAAAAGTTTTAGAGTTAAAATCACTAAAAGCAAAAAACATACTTTTAAAAACATTATCACTAAAAGGGATAGAAGATTTTTCTAAGATAGATGAAATATCATCATATTTGACAAAAAACCTAACAGAAAATTTGACACTTATAGAAAATATTAAAAAAGAGATACAAGAAATTGATAAAAAACTAAACCAAATGAGTGGGATTAAAGAGGAATTTAAGGAGTTAAAAACTTCATATACCTGCAAATCTACTCAAAGTAAATTAAAGATTTCATATCCTCAAGATAGTATTAGATACACTCCTTTTTACAATATAAGTGCAAATATCAATAATAAATCCTTGAGTATTGAGAAAAAGGCCACACTATTTTACAGTGGTGTTGAGAACTATGAAAATGTAGATTTAAACATCTATTCATATAGATATAATCAAAATGTTGCACCACAACATTTTTATCCTGAGTATCTTGGTCAAAAAAGAGTAGCTCCATATGCAAAAACAATGATGGCTATGGACAGTGTTCAAAAGTCTGCCCCAAATATCGAAAAAATTCAGCACCAAGAGTTAGCTACAAAATCACTATATAAAATAAAGAGTGTAAAACTAAAAGCTAATGAGAATAATCTTTTACATGTAGATAAAGAGATACTCAATGCATCTTTTAAAACTATCATAGATGCCTATGGAACAAATAGGGCATATATGGAGGCTTCTATAAAAACAAAAAAAGATTATAGTGGTGCTCATGCAAACTACTTTTTAAACCAAAACCCAATAGCAGCAAGATACATGGGAAGAGTTCAAAAAGATAAAGAGACAAAAATATACTTTGGAGAGGATGAACATATACAAATAGAAAAAGAGCTCATTAAAACACTAGATGAAAAGACATTTTTTGGCGATAAAAAAGTTTCAACTCAAAACTGGAAATATACAATTAAAAACAAAAAACCTTATAAAACAGATATAGAGTTTATTACAAGAGTTCCTGTTTCAAAAAATCCAGATATAAAAGTAAAAACTTTAGCTCAGCCAAAATTTGATTCTCAAAGTGCGAAAGGTAAAACGATTTGGAACTTTACACTAGATCCAAAGATGAATAAAAATATCATCTTTGGATATGAAGTTTCAAACACAAAATAAACCCTTTTGGGTCTATTTTACGTCAAATGCCCAGATATATGAGTTTATTCTTGGCTCAAATTTAACTTTTTTGCTTGATGCATATAAGTTTACCGTATAGTGAAGTGGGAGATATCCTACTTCATCCATTGCTATCTTATTGATAGTTTTCAACTGGTCAAGTCTTTTTGCTGGATCCATAGTACTAGCTGATTTTTCGATTAACTCATCTGCTTTTGGATTACTAAAGTTACCCCAGTTATATTTTCCATAACCTTTATCAGGATTCACAGAGTGTACGATACTATCTAAGAATGAACTAGCATCACCTGAGCCACTTGCCCATCCAATAAGACTAAAGCTACTGTCTCTTTTACCCATTTTTCCAAAAAATGATGATCCTGGAATTACATTTACTTTCACTTTAACACCTACACGAGCTAAGTCAGATGCTACTGCTTGTGCAATCTTTGGATAATCACCACGATTTAATGAGTCTAACTGGATTTCAAACCCATCTGGATAACCAGCTTTAGCAAGTAACTCTTTTGCTTTTTTAGGATTATACTCAAGTCCTTTAAAATCTTTATCATACCCATATATTGTACTAGCATTTATCTGTGAGGCAGTTACTGCAAAACCTTTCATAATATGTTTTGTAATCGCTTCACGGTTAATTGCATATGAAAATGCTTGACGTACACGCTTATCAAAAAGTGGATTTTTATCAGATGCACTTTTAACAAATGGAGATTTTTCACGATGTTGATCCATATGCATATAAATTGTTTTTAAAGATGGAACCATGAAAAAATCTAACTTAGAATTTCTTTTTATTTTTGCAACATCAACTGCTGGAACGTTATTAATAATATCAACAGCTCCACTTAAAAGTGCTGCTATACGAGTGGCATCATTTGTCAATGGCTTAAAAACAACCTTATCATATGATGCTTTTCCTTTCCAGTACTCATTGTTACTAACCATATTGACGTGAGAGCCTTTTCTCCATAAAGATAGCTTATATGGTCCTGTTCCTACTGGATTTAATCCAATCCATTGGTCAGTCTTTCCTTCTAATGTCTCTTTATCCATGATATTTATATAAGTAAGTTGACGTAAAAAAACTGGATATGGCTTTACAGTAGTCATTTTTACTGTATACTCATCGATTTTTTCAATTTTTTCTATCATATTTATTTTGCTTTTGAATGCAGATTTTTCCCAGTTTTTAACTCTATCATAAGAGAAAAGAACATCATCAGCATTAAAAACATTGCCATTATGAAATTTTACACCTTTTCTTAAATTTATTATCCACTCTTTTGGGGTTGGGTTTGACCAAGAGAGGGCTAAATTAGGTTGAGTATTTATATCTTTATCAAACATAACAAGATTATCAAATATATTACCTAAAACAGAATTTGTATCATCATTATTTATAAAATAAGGATCCATACTCTGCACCTCTGCAGCAGAACCTATTTTTAAAGTTTTTGCATTACCAATTGAACAAAGTAAAGCTGCTGTAGCTAAACCAACTATAATTTTTTTCATAGAAACTCCTTTAAATTTTTGTTTCGTTTACTAATCTTTTAAATATTTTTATCATATCTTCATTACCACTAGCTGCCATCATCTCAGGATGCCACTGTACTGATAAAAAAAAGTACTCTGGATTTTTATATTCAACAGCTTCTATTGCACCATCAGTTGCTACTGCTGATATTTTTAATGTATCTGACACATCTTTAATAATTTGATGATGAAAAGAATTTACCCAGATTTCATCTTTTTTTACAATATCATATAACAAACTATCCTTTTGTATTTTTACCTTATGTGCTAGGAAATCTGGCTTGGAATATTGGTTATGTTTTAAATGAATATCATCTGCATATAAAATGTCTTGATGTAAAGTTCCACCACGAAGTACATTTCCTATTTGGTGTCCTCTACATACGTTAAGTGTTGGTTTTTTAAACTCTTTAACTATCTTGGCAAGTTTCAAATCAAACCAATCTCTTCTTTCATTTGGAGTGCTGGTTTCAGGTAAAATTTTTTCACCATATAGATATGGATTAACATCTGCATCTCCCCCTGAAAAGATAATTGCATCTATGTTTCTTACTTGTTCTGTTATAACTTCTTCATCATCAACAATGGGTATTATAAAAGGAACTCCACCTGCTTTTAAAACAGATGTAATATAATCTTCGTTTACATAGGTTTTCCAATAATCTTCAAATCTTCCATTCTCTTCAGTCATTACATTGCTTGAAATCCCAATGATAGGTTTTTTATTATTCAATTTAAAACTCTCCAATCTTAGGGCATCTAACAAGATGATTATTCCCTATATCTGCTAGTTCTGGGTGACTTTTTTCACAAGAGCTATCCTTGTACGAGCATCTATTTGCAAAGAAACATCCTTTTGGTAAATCTATAGGGCTTTGTATCTCACCAGTTTTTAGTACACTCTCTTCCATCAAAGGAGTATGTATATTAGGCACTGTAGAGAAAAGCATCTTTGTATAAGGGTGTTTTGGTGATTTAAAAAGGTCTTCTTTAGAAGCATATTCTACAATCTCACCAAGATACATAACTGCAACATAATCACTTAAATGCTTAACTACACTTATATCATGTGTTATAAATAGTGTTGTTAATTTATACTTTTCTTTTAAATCCATCATTAGATTTATTATTTGTGCTTGAATTGATACATCTAACGCAGAAATTGGTTCATCCGCTAAGATTAATTCAGGCTTTAGTATCATTGCCCTTGCTATTGCAATCCTTTGTCTTTGCCCTCCTGAGAACTGATGAGGATAACGATTTAGATAACTATAATCAATCCCTACATCATCACAAAGAGACAGTATCGTCTCTAGTCTCTCTTTTTTCTTCATTTTTGTATGAATTTTAAGTGGCTGTTCAAGGATAGTTTTTATTTTTTTTCTAGGATTTAAAGATGAGTAGGGGTCTTGGAAAATCATCTGTACATCTTTTTGTAGACTTCCCCTTTTTAAAGGAGTTAAATTTGATATATCTCTACCTTGAAAAATTACAGAACCGTTTGTAGCTTGATATAGACCTAAAATAACCTTTCCAACAGTCGTTTTTCCACAGCCACTCTCTCCTACTAAAGAAAGAGTCTTTCCTTCATATATGTCTAAACTGATTTTATTTAAAGCATGTAGCTCTTTTGTCTCAAAAGCACCTACTTTTACTTTAAAAATTTTCTCAACTTCTTTTACTTCTAATAGTTTTACTTCACTTTGTGACAAAATATCGTCCTCCCTTTTATCTGCTGTTGCGGAGGATATATATCGCACTCTTTATCTGCATATTCACATCTGTTTTTAAAATAACAACCCTTTGGAAGATTTAAAAGCGAAGGCATTATCCCTGGAATCTGATATAGCCGTTCTTTTTCATCATCAAGTTTTGGTAAACACTCAATCAACCCCTTCGTATATGGATGCTGAGGATTAAATATAATATCTTCTTTTTTACCATACTCAACAATTCGCCCTGCATACATAACTGCAATCTTATCACACAGCTGAGAAACCACAGCAATATCATGTGTAATCAAAATTAAAGAAGAATCAAAATCACTACTAAGCTTTTTCATAAGATACAAGATCTGAGCTTGTATAGTAACATCAAGTGCAGTTGTAGGCTCATCTGCAATTAACAATTTAGGATTATTTAAAAGAGCCATTGCAATTACAACTCTTTGTTTCATTCCCCCTGAGAGTTGATGAGGATAACTTTTCATTCTCTTCTCAGCAGCAGGAAGTCCTACAAGCTTTAAGATATCAACACAAGCATTAAAAGCATCTTTTCTTGATCTGTTTTTACTGTGATAAAGTATAACCTCCATAAGTTGTTCCCCTATACTAATAACAGGATTAAGAGAAGTTTGAGGATCTTGAAAAATCATAGATATTTCATTACCTCTTATTTTTTGAAGCTCTTTTTCATCTTGTTTAACTAAATCCACACCATCAAAAATAATCTCACCATCTACTATCTCTCCTGGTTTATCAATGAGTCCTAGTATTGAAAAACCTGTTATAGATTTTCCCGCACCTGATTCTCCCACAATTCCAAGAATTTCACCTTTTTGTATAGAAAAGCTAATACCATCAACTGACTTTACAACTCCACCTCTTGTGAAAAAATGTGTTTTTAAATTATTTATTTCTAATAATGCCATTATCTTTTTAACCTCGGATTCATTATATCTCTTACCCTGTCTCCAATAAGATTGATAGAGATAATTAATAACATCAAAACTATGCCAGGAAACACAGATGTCCACCAATACCCACTAAATAAAACTTGATAGCCATTAGATATAAGAGAACCTAGTGAAGGTTCAGTTATTGGCACACCCAATCCTAAAAAACTAAGTGTCGCTTCTAAGATAATAGCTGTAGCAATCCTAACAGTAGCGATAACAATAATCGGAGCAGTGACATTTGGCATAATTTCACGAAAAATGATACTAAAACTACTCATTCCAAGAGCCTTAGCTGATTGTGCATAATCTTTCTCTTTCTCAGCAAGTACAACTCCACGAGCTGTTCTTGCATAATAAACCCAAGTTACAATAGTTATGGCAATGATTATTTTTCCAATTCCAGCACCCCAAAGTGCCATAATAATCAAAGCAATCAAAATTGCAGGAAAAGAGAGTTGAATATCAGCAATTCTCATGATAACCGTATCTATCCAACCACCATAATAACCTGAAATCAGTCCCAAAGTAAATCCAATTATAACGGAGAGTATAGTACTTGCAAAGCCAACAAATAAAGAGATACGAAGACCATACATGATAGCAGAAAATATATCTCTTCCTTGTTCATCACTTCCTAAAATAAATTCACTATCAGGTGATTTAAAACTGTTTTCTAAATATAATTGCGCAAGGTCATATGGGTTTTGAGGAGAGAAAAGAGCAGGAGCTAATGCTAATATACAAAATATAACAAAAATTATTAATCCTATAACAGCTAATTTATCTTCAAAAAACTCTATTAACAACTCATTTTTAAATAACTTCATTGTACCCTCACTCTTGGATCTACTAAAGTATAGAGCATATCAACAACAAAGTTTATAAATACAAACATAAATGATATAACTAAAAGATATGCTACTACAACAGGTCTATCTAAACTCTGTATAGAGTCAATTATAAGTTTTCCAGTTCCTGGCCATGCAAAGATAGTTTCAGTGATAATGGTAAAAGCTACCAACTCTCCAAACTGAATACCTATTATTGTTATAAGAGGGATCATAGTATTTTTAAGAGCATGATAATAAACAATAACTTTTCGAGGAACTCCTTTTGCAGTAGCTAGTTTAATATAATCTTGCATCAATACTTCCATCATTCCTGTTCTTGTTAATCTTAATATCAATGCTAGCTGAAACAATGAAAGAGTTAAAACAGGCATAATAAGGTGTTTTATACCATCCCACGTGAATGCCGAAGTAAAAAGGTAAACTTCTCCTCTTCCAGAACTTGGAAGAACTCCTAATATGACAGAAAAAACAAGGACAAGTATCATTCCTGTCCAAAAAACAGGTACTGAGATGCCTGAGAGAGAAAAAAACATAATTACTCTGCTCAAAATAGATTTAGGATTAATAGATGCAATTATTCCAAGAGGAATACCCAAAAGAATGGAAAACAGCATAGCAATAATAGCTAGCTCTAAAGTAGCTGGAAGTCTTTCAAAAACAATATCTAGTGCAGGTTGACCATATATGAATGAAGTTCCCATATTACCTTGCGACACATTTACTAAAAACTTTTGATATTGAACTATAAAAGATTTATCTAATCCAAGAGTTACTCTCATATCTATAACTTCTTGTTGAGTTGCATCAGGAGGAAGCATAAGTTCTACTGGATCTCCTGCTTTAAACATGATAAAAAAAACAATAAAACTGATAGTAAACATAACTAAAAATGCATGTAGCAGTCTATTAATTACATATTTAAACATCATTTTCCTTAATTGATTTAATTGAGTATACTTCAATCAATTATTTTATGCAAATTAATTTTGATTATTAGAGTATATAAAAAAAATTTATGTATAATCTTATTTGGCATATATAAAACTATTAAAATATACCAAATAAAACATTAAAAAGAGAAATTTAAATGAATTCTAATATCTTAAAAATATTTACTACTGTTGCAAAATTTAATAGCATTACACTAGGAGCAAAAGAGTTAAATGTAACCCAAGCCAATGTTACTCTAAGAATCAAACAGCTTGAAAGAGAGTTAGGGTTTGAGCTTTTTCACAGAATTCCAAAAGGCATAATTTTAACAAAAGAGGGTGAAAAACTATTGCCCTTAGCTATTGATGTTGAAAAAAAACTTGAAGAAATTCAAACAAAAATGAAAAATATACATCAACAAGACTCCCTAATAATTGCATCTGCATATACAAATGCAAGAATAAGACTAGTTCCTTTTATACAAAAGATCAATAAAGATTTTCCTGATATTAGATTAGAAATCATAAGAGATAGCAATGTTTCTATTATAGATGAGTTAATAAATTATAAAATAGATATTGGATTTATTGATTATCAACCTAAAGATGAGCAAATAGTGGTTTTAAAAAAATTTAAAAATGATCTTTTGTTTCTTGAAGAAAAGAACTCAATAACACAAAATTATACAATTCTTTCTTGCGGAGATAATTGTCAATTTTATGATGGAATTAAAAAATATTATAAGCATGTTGGTATTACTGATTATAAAACAACCAGAATTCCAGATTTTGAAATTATTTTAAGTTGTATAGAGTTTGGTATGGGAAAAGCTATACTGCCTAAAACTGTTGTTGAAAAACTTGGATATATGGATAAACTAAAAACAACACAAATAAGTAAAAATATCCTGGAAATCCCTACATATTTAGTTTGTAGGAAAAACAATATACCTAAAATAAACAAATACTTAAAAAATATTGATATTGGATAAACGATTTATTTAAGATGCATAAAGCTAGAGGTAGGTTATGATATAATACAAAAAAGGAGAAGAATATGAGAAAGAGTATATTTGTAATACTAGTTACACTTTTCTCTTTTATTGAAGCAAAAGAACTTCTTCTTGTAACCTTAGAATCACCCCCCTCTGAATATATCAAAAACAATAAAGCAACTGGCACCAATGTTGATATTGTGACAGAAGCATTAAACAGATTAGGATATGATGTAAAAATAAAATTCTACCCATGGAAAAGAGCTCTAATGATGGTAGAAAATGGCCTTGCCGATGGCATAATAGATGCAGCCTATAGTCAAAACAGAGCCAAATACTTATATTATCCCAAAGAAGAGCTTTACACAGAAGAGTGGTACGGTTTTATAAATCAATATTCTAATCTTACTCTAGATGAAGATTTTAAAAATGCAAAAAATATAAAACTTGGAGTTCCTAGAGCTTTCTTCTTTGGAGGAAAGATTCAAGAAGCAATTGATAAGGGTATGTTTAAGTTCCTTGATATAGGACATAATAATATATCTAATATAAAAAAACTTGTTGCCAATAGATTCGATATGTTAATTGGAGTTAAAGCAACAATACTGTTTCATGCGAAAGAAATTGGATATTTAGACAAAATAAAAATTATAAAAATAAGTGGTACAAATAAAAACTATCTTTTAAATTCTTCAAAAACTTATCTAGGATTTTCAAAAAAAAGAGTTAATAAAAAGTTGGTTGAAGAATTTTCAAAATCAATAGTCCAAATGAAAACAGATGGGACTATTGAAAAAATTATAAATAAATATTACTAAGACTTTTTAACAAACTTTGGTGTAATTTTTATAGCACCAACTCCTGAGATTTTACAATCTATGTTATGATCGTCTGCACTCTCTACAAGTCTTATGCTTTTGATTTTAGTTCCTACTTTTACAACTGAAGAACTTCCTTTGACTTTTAAATCTTTGATAACAGTTACATCATCACCACTTCTTAGAATTGTTCCATTAGAATCTTTTACAGTAAACTCTTTCTCTTCCATATTTGTTACTGTCCATTCATGGGCACATTCAGGACATACTAATAAACTTCCATCTTCATAAGTATACTCGCTATTGCATTTTGGACAATTTGGTAAAACTTCCATTTTTTAACCTTTTGATTTTTTTTCTTTTGGGGTCAGCCCCTGATTATGAACTTTTTCAAGCTCTTTGAGATTTTCCTCATTTTTATTCGTGACATTATATATAAAACTAAAAACTTCTGCAACCGCTTTATATAGATTTTGAGGTATCTCTTTGTCTATATCTATCTTTGTAAGTAATTCAACTAAATCTTCATCTTTTTTTATCGGTAGTTCATTCTCTTGTGCTATTTTTATAATTCGCTCAGCAATTTTGCCTTTACCCTTACCTACAACTTTAGGAGCATTTTCTTTTTGAGTGTCATATCGTAGGGCAACTGCTTTTTTCATATTAATTCTTTCACTTTATTCATAAACTGTTCACCATAGCGCTCTAACTTAACTTGTCCTACACCGTTTATATCTAAAAAACTCTCTTCATCTTGTGGAAGTCTACTTGCTATCTCTTTTATAGTTTTATCAGAAAAAACAATATAAGGTGGAACTCCTATCTCATCAGCTATTGTCTTTCTTAGTTCACGTAGCACTTCAAAATGCTCATCTTTATGTTCAAAATCACTCTCTTTTTTTACTAAAGATACTTTTTTATCTCGTTTTTGAAATATCTCTTCATCTGCACTTACTTTGGCTTTTCCTTTAAGTACATCTGCTCCAAATGAAGTTAATACAAGTTGCCTAAACTCTCCACGCTTTAGTGCTTTAATCTCAAACAATTTGTCTATTATCAAACTCCAACTTGCTTTTGTTATTTCACTTCCTATTCCATAAACACTCAGACTATCATGTCCATTTTCCAATACTTTTGTATTTTTACTTCCTCTGAGTATATCTATGATATGAGCCTTACCAAAGTTCTGTTCTGTTCGATAAACTGCAGAGAGTAACATCCTAGCTTCTTTGGTAATATCAATCTCTTCTACATCTTCTTTTTGACAGTTATCACACAGTTTTTCACATGCACTCAAACTCTCTTCAAAGTACCCTGTAACTGCTTTGTGTCGACACTCTCTTGAATTTGCATAAGCATATAACTCTTCTATCTTATTTTTTGCAAAGTTTTTATATCGTTCATCTTCGATTGAGTTCATCAACTCACTCTTTTTAACTACATCTCCCATGGAGTATAACAACAAGCACTCACTCTTAAGCCCATCACGTCCTGCACGTCCTATTTCTTGATAGTAACTCTCCATACTCTTTGGCAGATCCATGTGAACAACAAAACGAACATTACTCTTGTCAATCCCCATACCAAAAGCTATAGTAGCAACTATGATTTTAGTCTCATCCTTTATAAACTGGTCTTGAGTATCTCTTCTTACTTCACTTTTGAGCCCTGCATGATAAGCTAAAGCCTTAAAGCCTTGAGTATTAAGAAACTTTGCTATCTCCTCGGTCTCTTTTCTTGTAAAGGTATAAATAATCCCACTATCACCTTCATAGTTTTTTAAAAAACTTGCTAGTTCAACTCTTCCATTACCTACTCTTTTTTTCACATTTAGGATTAAGTTGTCTCTGAAAAAACTCCCTTTTAATCTGGTTGGGTTATTCAGTCTAAGTGAACTAACAATATCATCAGCGACTTTTGAAGTAGCAGTTGCAGTAAAAGCAGCGATTGATATATGAGGAAACTCCTCTTTTAGAAAATGTAGCTTACGATAATCAGGTCTAAACTCATGCCCCCATTCACTAACACAGTGAGCCTCATCTATAACAATAAAACTAACATCAAGCTGCCCTAAAAGTGCTTTAAAACTATCCATATTGGCGCGCTCTGGAGAGACATAAAGAAGAGAAAGCTCTTTATTATGTAGTTCTCTATAGACTTGGCTTATCTCTTCTTGATTTAACTCACTTGTTAGCCTGTCTGCTTTTATACCGTTTTGATTTAGTGCAACTACTTGGTCATTTATAAGTGCTATCAATGGAGAGATAACAATAGTAAGCTGGTTTTCAAAAAAAAGTGCTGGTAGCTGGTAGCATAGTGACTTTCCTCCACCTGTTGGTAGTATGGTAAGCAGGTCTTTTTTATTTGTAATCACCTCTATACTCTCACGTTGCAATGGTCTAAAACTATTAAATCCAAATTGTTTCTCTAAAATCTCTTCTATCTTCATCATACCTCTATATTCAGTCCTGTTCCTAGTGAACCTGTAAAATTTTGTGTTTCTTCTTTTAAGTGACGCTCTTTTAACTGTACTGTTGAAGGAATCAAGCCAAGCTTGTTTATCCCTTGTTTTAGCGCTGGCAAGTTTTCTTGAACTAACTCTATAAACTCTTTTTTCTCAGCAAAAACAGATATATTAAGGTGTATATCATCAAAAAGCATCAACATTAAATCTATTTTACCATACTCTTTTAACTTTAGATTTATCTCACAAAAAAATCTATTCTCTTTTAGTTTTTTCAGACTCACTTGTCCCTCATCAAGTCCATCCCATAAAAATGGAAGATAAGAAGTTTGTGAATTTGAACTAAGTGAAACAAGTTGAAAATAATCTACCTGAGTAAGAAGTCTGTCAACTTGTATTGAAATTTCTCTAGCAATTGGTGTTGTTTGTGTACTTAACTCGTGTTTGATATTTAACAGAGTTGATTTTATATCATTTGCTAACACATGTTTTATAGGAGCTTCTACTTGGAGCTTTTGATTTGGTACTATCTGTTTGGTTATTACTTGTTCTTTTATAACAGTCTCAAGCTTGTTGGTTAGTTTTGCAACTTCTACATGTAAAGAGTTTTTCACATCACTTTTGTTTAATTCACTCTTGATAAGATTTACTACTTGTTGTAGTTTTTCTGAGATAGTAGCTTTGCTTAACTCTTTTGGAAAAAAATCTGGAGTTTTAAGAGTCTGCTCTACTAGTTTGACTATCTCTTGTGATTTAGATTCTAAAATTGGCTCTTTTTTAGAGTCCAAAACTAGTGATTTTAACTCATTTAGAACCTGTTTTACTTCAGCTACAACTTTTTTAATCTCACTAGGGGCTATTTGAACTATATCTTTTTTCACATCTTTTTGTACCGCTTGTAAAATCTCTTTTGGGCTGTTTTGTATCTTTGATTCTATTAGTGAGCTCTTTTGAACTAACTCTTCTAGTTTTGCTACAACTTGAACTACTGGCTTATCAATATTTCTACTCTGTTTTAAATTACTGATAAGTGTTTTTATATCATCTATAAAACTTTTATCTGCTTTTGGTGTATCTAAAATCTTATCAATCACCTTTACATGTAAAGCATTCTGCTGTGGACTTTTTACAAGAGTCTGTTTTAGATTTGTTAAAAGCTCTTTTATATTTGTATCTTTAAGGGATATACTTTTTTGAATCAAAGAATTGAGTTTTTTTAGTTGTGGCTCTATCTGTTTTGGTAAGTCTGGGGATTTTTTTATCTCTTTAATTAGATTTTGTAAAGTTTGCACAAAACTCTTATCTACTTTCTTTGCACTCAAAAGAGTATCAAGTATCTTTACATGTAAAGCTTTTTCATCTTGCTTTGGTAAGTTTTTCATAAGTAAGTCTTTGAGATTTGTTAAAACTTCTTTTAGAGGGGCTGGCATAATCTCAGTTTTTACAGATGCCAATTTAGACTCCATCAAAGTACCTGATTTAGCCAACTCTTGCTTTAGTGTTTCTGGTTTTATCTCTTTTACATGTAAAAGCAATTTTTCAAGAACAGGAGCAAATTTAGAGAGAGTTTTATCACTTTTGATGAGATTTAAAAGCGTCTTTAATTCACTTGTTGTATTTTTCATCAGTTTTGGAATGTCACTTTGTTTTATCTCCTGAAGAACATTCTCTTTTGTTTTTGTGTTGCTGCTTAACTCTTTTAGAAGTTGATTGACCAACTCTTTTACGTTGGCTTTTTTAGGAGTCTGTTTTGATTGGGGCAAATCAGTTTTTAGTAATTCTGCTTTGTTTGATACTATCTTCTGTAGAGTCTCTTTTATATTTTTATCTTCTGTTTTTGAGATAAGGTTAAAAAGAGCCTTAGTTGATACACGCATAATTAATTCTCTTTTGTTTCTTCAAGAATACGCTTCATCTTTCTCTCCATCCTCTTTTCAAACGCTTCATTTGATGGAGAGTCCATACTTGCAAATTTTGCTTTTCCATACAAAACACAACCCTTATCACCAGGGTCACACTCTTTTTTTATAATATCACATATACCTTCTACATCATGGGGACATGACCAACCACTATCGTTCACAGTATCTCCTTTACATGTAAAGAGTATATCGGATTAACCCCAATATGTCTTTAAAAGAGAGGCACTTCCTGATAGAACAAACTGAACTGCAATGGCTCCAACTATAAGACCCATAAGTCTACTTATGATTTTTTGTCCTGTAATACCTAAATACTTTTTAATATAAATACTGTTTTTAAAAGAGAGATAAACCGCAAGCGCTACAACAAGAAAAGCAATTACGAGTGCTAACATATCCATAAAACTATGTGAATGTCCTTTTAAAATAACTATAGTAGCAAAAATTCCTGGACCAAATGTAATAGGAATAGCCAAAGGAATGATAGAAAAATCTTCACTTGTTTTTACTTCTTCTCTCTCCTCTTTTGTTTGATTCTTCTCTTCTATTGCTCCGCTTACCATTTTAAGTGCCGTAATAAGGAGAACAATACCACCCATAACCTTTAAAGAATCTAATTCTATTCCAAATATTTTAAGCAGAAAATTACCAGTTATAAGAACAACAAAAAAAGCTACTATTATTGTTAATGTAGATTTATAAGCGATTTTATTTACTTCTTCTTTTGTGCTGTTTTGAGGGAGGAGGGAGAGCATAACTGCACTCACTCCAAGAGGATCAACAATAGCCATCATTGTGATAGTATGTTGTAATAGTAAGTTTAAAAACTCCATTAAAATTCAGTCTTTAAAATAGCTCCACTACTAGCATTTGTTACTAATTGTCTGTACTGTTTTAACCAACTTCCAGTTACATCTTTAACTATCGGTTTAAAATCAGCTTTTCTTTTTTCTAACTCATCTTCACTTAAATCAACTTCTATTGTATACGCATCAACATCTATAGAAATCTTATCTCCATCTTTAAGAAGTCCTATCATGCCGCCTTCAGCAGCTTCTGGAGAAACATGACCTATACTAAGTCCTCTAGTTGCTCCACTAAATCTACCATCAGTAATAAGAGCTACACTGTCTCCAAGACCTTTACCCATAATAAGACTAGTAGGTGCTAACATCTCTTGCATACCTGGACCTCCTCTTGGTCCTTCATAACGGATAACCACAACATCGCCAGCTTTTACTTTGTTTCCTACTATCCCGGCAATCGCCGCTTGTTGAGAATCAAAACATACAGCCTTACCAGTAAAACTTCTCTCACCAGTGATACCTGCAGTTTTTATAACACAACCTGCTTCTGCTAGGTTTCCAAAAAGTATAGCTAAACCGCCTACTTTTGAGTAAGGATTATCTAAAGTGTGAATTATGTTTGTATCTTTTATTTCAGCATTTTCAATACGCTCGGCTATAGTCTGGCCTGTAACTGTTAGGTTATCAAGATACATTGAACCATTGTCTCTTTTTGCTATCTCATTCATAACTGCTCCAACTCCACCAGCTCTGTTGATATCTTCCATATGAACTGTTGAAAGTGAAGGAGATATTTTAGCTATGTGAGAAACTTTTTTACTTATCTCGTTTATATCTGCTATATTAAAATCAACACCTGCTTCTTTAGCAATAGCTAACATGTGAAGAACTGTGTTTGAGCTTCCACCCATTGCCATATCTATAGCAAATGCATTTTTAACTGCATTTTCATTTAGTATGTTTCTAAAGTTATATTTTTTATCAAGTGCAATCTCACAAACTCTTTTTGCAGCAGCTCTTATAAGAACTTCACGCTCAGGAGTCAAAGCTAGTATAGTTCCATTGCCAGGAAGCGCAATTCCCATAGCTTCCATAAGCGTATTCATACTGTTTGCAGTAAACATTCCAGAACAGCTTCCTCCACTTGGACAGGCATTACATTCAATGTCAGTTAATTCTTCTTCACTAATATCTCCATTTTCAAACTTACCAACAGCTTCAAATGCAGTTGCAAGATCAATCGGGTCACCATCTTTTGTATAACCTTTTTTCATAGGTCCACCACTTACAAAAACAGTAGGAACATTAACGCGTAAAGCACCCATAATCATGCCAGGAACGATTTTATCACAGTTAGGCATACAAATCATCGCATCAAGCTTATGAGCATTCATAACAGTCTCTATTGAATTTGCAATAAGTTCACGAGATGGAAGAGAGTAAAGCATACCATCATGTCCCATAGCTATACCGTCATCAACGCCAATTGTATTGAATTCAAATGGTACACAACCATTCTTTCTTATCTCATCTTTCATGATTTCGCCATACTCTCTTAAAAAGAAATGTCCAGGAATAATATCTATATGTGAATTTGCCACGCCAATAAACGGTTTATCAAAATCTTCACTTTTAACACCTGTTGCCCTAAACAAACTCCTATGTGGAGCCCTATCATGTCCTTTTTTCACCTGATCACTACGCATATATCACCCTTAAATTTTTTCATATTATAACAAAATTTATATTTTTTTCGTATAGCTATTTACATTTAAGAAAATAAATGGTACAATTCCATCTCAAATTTATTGCGGGAATAGCTCAGCGGTAGAGCACGACCTTGCCAAGGTCGGGGTCGCGAGTTCGAACCTCGTTTCCCGCTCCATTATTTATTGACACAAATGTGGTGTCCCATTTTAAGCCCGGGTGGTGGAATTGGTAGACACAGGGGACTTAAAATCCCCCGGCTATTGCAGCTGTGCCGGTTCAAGTCCGGCCCCGGGCACCACTAACAAAACAGTATTTTGGCGACATAGCCAAGTGGTAAGGCACGAGCCTGCAAAGCTTTGATCCTCGGTTCGAATCCGAGTGTCGCCTCCAAATCTGTTTTAACTTTTTATTGTCGGGAGATGGCAGAGCGGTTGAATGCACTGGTCTTGAAAACCAGCGAGGGTCATACCTCCGGGAGTTCGAATCTCCCTCTCCCGGCCACTTATTTTACACCCCCCCTTATTTACGATACTTTCAAAACTTTTTGATAATTTACACTTATATTTATACTTTTAACCTCACTGGTCAATTTCTATAGTTTTTGATGATTTTAGACACGAAACGAGTCACAGCGATTTTCTTAATTTTGATATAATCAACAAAAAGGTTTTAGATGCTACAAGACTTTATTAATTGCTATTTAAGTACAGATGACAAACCAACTTATAAACAGGTAAGTGTAAAATTAAGTACTAAACTAAACAAACCCGTTTCTATTGAAGAGGTTAGAGACTTATACATAAAATTAAACAAAGATACAGATACTCTTAAAGAAATTCAGAAAATAAGAACTTTACGTAGAAGTATAGAAAATAGAAGCGGTAAAAAATATAATTTTTCTGATTTCAAAGACTTTTACCAATGGTATAAAAATACTGATAAGTTTTGTTGTTACTGTGGTGTAACAGAAACTACATTAGAAAAAGTATGGCAAAATAAATGGCGTACTAAACGTGGAAGAGGACGTAATTTAGAAGTTGAAAGAGTTGACTCCATTTCTAACTTATACAATAGTGAAAACTGTAAACTAGCTTGCTACTTCTGTAATAACCACAAAAGCGATTTAATTACAAAAGAACATTACAAAAAATACTTTGCTACACAGATGAAAAACTATTTAGAAGAAATATCACAAATAAAAAATCAAAATCCACAAAAAGATTTGCTATGAACTTCCTATATCACTCAATATAGTTGTTTTTATACTTTTAACTCACTGGTCAATAAAAATAGACTAATTTTATAGTGTAATTTTAGCCACGACACTTTCCCATCCCCAAATTTTATTTTCTTCAGTTTTTTCAAGAAATTCCTTATAAGTAAAAGTAAACTTTAGATTTGGAAATTCCGATTTAACTCCATCTGAAAATACTTCTAGACGATCAGAAATTTTTTCGGATATTTCTTTTTTATTTTCTTCAGTATCTTCTTTATCATTTATATAGTTTGCATTTAAAAAACATACATAACTTTCATTCACAAAACTACTATTTTTTAAAAACACTTCTATTCGTTTAATATCACTAAAAATTGAATCATATGTCTTACCCTTAGTAGTTAAAGTGTTTTTAACTTCTATTATTACATAGTCTTCTTCATTCCTCTCTACACAAATATCACATCGTCCTTTTCTTAATTCATCATCATTTTCTAGCTTAACCCATTCTTTTAACTCATCAGTACTTTGCTCTACAAATATACTTTCTATTTCATTTATATTCTTTAAATTAGAAATAACTTGAGCAATATTAGTTACAATTAAATACTCAGCACTATGCCCCAAACCAACTCCAGACCAATTTATATAATCTTTTTGTGCCTTAACTATTCCCATGTGAATACTATCTGATAAGTTGATCATTAAAATCCTTTCTAGTTTTTCAAGTATTATATCTGAAGAAAAAAATATCTACTAAATCTTCTCGCTAAATATAGTATCCGGTGAGGAAGAGGTCGCAAAGACCTATGAGACAATAGATATAGAGATTTGTTAAAAAGGGTGTGTCTAAAAAGTGTCTTATTTTGGGACTTTTTGGTAGATTTCATGGCAAAAAGAAGAAAATTGTGAAAAAAAATTGCAGAGGGGAAAGAGAGCAAAATTACTCTCCTCCCACATACGAGAAAAACAAAATACTAGGCTGTTAAACTTTCAAGTTCCTTTCTCACATCAGCTTGATTACTATTTCCCAAACGTAAATAATGTTTTTGAGTAACTTCAGTTCCAGCATGACCTAAACATCTACTAACCGTAACTAATGATATACCTTTTTGTATAGCAAGAGTAGTGAAAGTATGTCTAAGTTGATAAAGTCCGATATAAGGTATTTTAAGACGTTTTAGCATAGGCTTAAACTTGTGGTCAACTATAGTTCTTGAATCAGTATAAGGATTAAGCGTTTTTGGATTAGGAAATACCCAATCACATATAGCTGTTTCTTTATGTTTCAATAACCTATCATGTAACTCTTTTACCATTGGTATAGTCCGAGACACACCTGTCTTAGTTGTACTAATAACGCTTTTAGTAATAGAGCGTTGTATAGTTACAGTTCCTGCTTCAAAGTCTATATCCGAAAACTTTAAAGCTGATATTTCACCCGTTCTAGCACCTAACAACAATCCAACATGAACAAAAGTATTGATGTAATTATGATTTCTCAATTCTTCTTCACTATCACCTGAGTAAGTATCATTTAATATTAATTCTACTTCTTCTTGCGTATAGAATGCATCATCTTTAACTTCACGCTTTTTAAACATTGGAGAGGTCCGTTTAACATGTTGCATAATGTTTGAAACTGTATACTCATTTTCGTTAGCATAGTCTAATACACGTTTTAAAACATAGTGTCTTTTGTTGTATGTAGATTGTGAGATCTTCAACTCTCCCATTTTCACCATCCATGCTTTTACATCCTTAACCTTTACATCCTTGATTGGCATTTTACCAAAATAAGGCAAAACATGCTTTTTTAAAATAGACAAATAATTTTTTTTATCATCTGTCTTTCTTCTCCCTGATTCAGCTTCTTTAAGTGCTAAAAAAGCCAAGTCTTCAAACAAAACAACTTCTTTGTTTTCTAAATCTTGAAATTGACTTTCGTAATGCTCCAAAGCTAACTCAAACCTTTTTAAATTAGTTCGTTTAAAAGCTGTTGCACTGTATTCAACCCCTGTAGAATGTCTAAACCTATTTCCCTTTTTACCTTTAGGCAACTTGGCACTTTGCTGAACTCTATAATCAAGTTTGATAATAGAATTTTCCTCGTAAACCCTAACGGATTTTATATCATCTTTTGTGACCATTATTTTTCCTTTCAATGGAGTATTGTATTAACAACACTCATATAATATGTGGTTATTTTTTATAAATTAATCACCCATACCCGCCCGTGGGTGGGCATGGGCAATGGACTTTTATTTATTTTTTTTAATTTCGTACTCACTTTTTGATATATGATTAACTGGTTTAAATCCAGTTTCTTTTTCAAGCTTTTTCTTCACTATACGATAGTGTTTACTTGAATTTTTGTATCCTATATACCCTAAATGATTTAACTCATTGCTAAGATAAGTTGCAGAGTATGGATTGTGTCCAAGAGCTAAACACCAGTATTTAAAGTCTTGAAATAAATCTGTCAAAGAAGTTCCCTTCTTTAGTGAAGGATCTACTGCTTCATATCTTTCTTCTTCTAAAAATGTAGCAACATGATTAGAAGATTCCTTGTAGCTATTCATTGCTTCTTTCATTGCTTTTGCTTCTGTGAATGAGCCTTGTTTGGATAAACGCCTCATCCCATCAATTGCAAAGTTTAAAATAGCTGGTAACTCATTTGCAATAACCTTAGATTCTAAGTCATAATCCTTGTTTTCCTCTGTTATAGTCACGTTAAAAGGCACTAAAAGTAGTCTGCGGTAGAATCCAAATGAGTTATCACCATTGTGAAAAGGTAACTTATTCATTGCCACAAGTAACTTTGGAAGTTTTTCAATTGTATAAATGTCTTTAAAAAGATATTTTCCTAAAACAGGTTCACCACTTGATATCTTTTTGAAAGCTGCAGTATCGAGACCTGTCTTTTTTGAGTCACTACTTAAGTTAAGAAGTTTTCCATCCATCAAAGAACATTTGAGCATATCACCCATCTCTGTTAATTCTACTACTGAGATATTTTCCACACCAAACATTGCTTTAATAATGTTAATTAGAGTACTTTTTCCATTAGAACCATCACCATATAAGAAGAGAGATTTTTCATGATTTTTTGCGTTAGTATTAAGCACATAACCTAAATACTCTCCTATAACGTTGATTAATTCTGGGTCTACTAAAGAAGTATCTAAAAACTTATCGAATACTGGACTTTTAGTGTTTTCATCATAGTCATACGGTAGTTGATATGTGAAATTAAATTTTTCATCATGTGAAACCTTTTCAATCGTTCCATCTTTGTGAATTGCTAAAACATTTGACAACATATTTATATACGTTACTTCTTTGTCTTCATAAGGAGATAACTCATAATACTGCATGAAAAGTTCATTAGATACTTTTTCAACCAAACTTGCAGCTACAAACTCTTCTCCATCTACTTTCAAAATACACTTCATCACAAAATCAAGTGTTTTCGCTCTTGAATCAATACTTATGTATGTTCCCTTGTAGTAGATCCATAGCCTACCTGAGTAAGCCACTATTTTATGTTTTCCATTTTTCACCATATGAATTGCGTACCATATAGGAGCTCTTCCTATCTCTTTTCCATCATCATTTTTTTCTTTTTCAACTTTCTCTAAAAAATCTACAAACTCTTTTAAAACTAAGTTGATTTTTTTTCTAATATTCAAAGTTCTCTCCTTGTAAATATATTATTCCATCTATGCCACAAGACACACATTTTGCGTAAACATTTGTCTTGTTTCTATAGATGAAGCATGAGGGGTTTTTATCCTCATGCCTTGAATTAAGGAAACAATGGCACCTTATAGCTTGATCACTTGGTTTTACTCTTGTTATCAAATCCTCTAAAGTATCACAACTTTCCATACCAGATTGATAGTAGTTTACTTTCACATTCAGTAACTCTGATAATTCAATTCGCTGTGGAACTGTACTTTTAAGGTTTGAGTGTTCCTTTTTATCAGGAAGCGTAATATGTTTTTGTACGGTTACTTCACTAACGTGAATCATTGCATCAAACTTTCTGATGTCAAAGTATTCATTACTATCACTATACTTTACCAATTGTTTAGGATTTGGTGAGTAGTACCTTGCAGAATCAGTACATGCTGTATCAGATCTAAAGAATCTTGTAATTGTTTTAATCAGTTTACTGTAATACGGCATATCTATAATGCAAATGTTTAGAGGCAAAATCACTCTAAACCTATCTGTTGCTACACCGTCCTTCTCAACTTGATGTGATTTAGTACTAACAATCAAGGACTTACAAGAAGAGAATTCTTCTATGCCTTGATCCAATGTCATACCATCATCAAAATCTAAGATGATAAAAGGTATTCCAATAGCTGACTTGTTATTTCGTCTACCATCAAAAAACTTAGCTGCACAATAATCAAAACACTCAGTAATTTCATGTAGCCTATTCCATTTTCCTTCACACCACTCCACACTATTAGCGTGTGGAGTTTTTTTACTATTAATAGATATGTTGACATTTTTCATTACCTATCTTGTCAAAAAGCCAGTATCAGATAATGCTTCATCTGAAAATTCTTTTTTTAGATTTTGCACAATGTTCATACTATATTCATATATAGGAGTAAATGCTTCTATATCTTCTAAAGTTAAAACATATTCATTTTGGAAATCCCAACCATTCTGTGAATTCGAATGGAATACCTCAAAAGTAATAGTTGAATCATCCTTAGTCCATTGAAGTGTTTTTGCTGGCTTATCTTTATAAGCTTTAGAGATTAAACACTTACCTTTTTGATTGCTTTTTTGGGTTTCTAGGATTTCTTCCCATTTAATAGCAGCAATGGAAAATTTACTTTCTATTGTTTGGAAGTCTACGTAAACTCCAACGTTATTGTCTGCAAAAACTGCAGCTCTTGAATTAATATGTGTTTTCATCATGTTTTCCTTTTTTTTTACTGTTTAGCATGTATGCAACTAATTTCGAGCTATTATCATGAATTCGCTCAAAATCGTATCTCTTAAGGCTAATTAGCACTTTTTACAATCGATCGATGGAATAATTGTAGTAGAAAAAATACTTATAATCAAGGGCTTTAATCCCTATTTTTAGGGCTTTTAAAGCTATACAATTACTTTCTATATGAATTAATTGAATATTGTGTAGTCAACTATTAAAATTGGTGGCTAGAGCTAAATATGTGGCTAAAAATAAGTTTTAATTACTAAAATAAAATTTTATTCTTAATAATTTAGGGTAAAATATGGAAAGCAAAACATAGGTTGAAAAAAACAAGGCTAGTAGGGTAAGATGTTTTTTTTAAAATAATTGATTACAGAGCTTTTATATGCTTTTTAAATAGTAAACGAACAGTAAACGAGTTAGGAAAATATGCAAAAAAAACTAGAAAATACGGATGAAAAATTTTATTTTTGTCCATATTGTCGAACAGTATCTTATGAAAAAACTCTTTTTTATATAAAAGAGAAGAAAAATTTCAGGTGTATTTGTTGTAATGTAGAGTTCAATGCAGAAACATATAATTATATACAAGTAAAAAATGGTGGCAAAGCATATAAGCTTATAGAAAATGAAGATGGTGATGAAGATGTGCAACAAACTATAGCAACTGAGATAGCTTATCTGTACTGGGATGGATATACACATAGAGAAATACAAAAAATAACTAGATTTTCACAAGATGTGATTAGAAAAGCTATGCCGTACATTTATCAAGAAGAAAGAGAAGAAGAACTCCTAACAAAAAAACAATTTTTTAGAAGAAAACTTGATGTTTCAGAAAAAGATTGGTCTAGTTATAAAAATAGAGAACACAATACTCCAATTGATACACTAAAGCATTTTAAAGAAACTGTAATTAAAGCCTATAATTTTGGATGTACCTATGCAGATATAGAAAAACTATTAAAAGTAAGTAGCAAAACCATCTCCACCATCATAAAGAATAATAGAAAAGATATATCATTAAAGTGTAAACATAAAATTATAATTGAAGATAGCAAGGTCAATATCATTAGAAAGAAAAGACATAGGAACAAAAGAGCAACCATTAAAAAATAACTATCAAATACGTATCCCGTACCCGCCCGTAATTTTCAAAATTTGTGGGTGGGTACGGGTGACATTTTCTAAACTACTTTTTCATTTAAAAATTAAACAACCATATATTCTAACCTTGATACTAGAAATCAAGGAGGCTCTCATGAGCAAATTACTCAAAGAAAAATTGTTGTCTGAAATAACAGATTCATTTTTTCTATCAAACATACCAAGGATATGAAATGATAGAAATACTTAGTAAAAAAGATATAGAAAAAGTTGATGATGATTTTAAAGAATACTTACACTATTCATTTGCTAGATTACCATCTGATTATAAATACCCTGAGTTTGGCTATTTTGTAGTTATAGAAAAGTATGAAGACTTAACAAAGCCAATACAACTAAAACACCATAAGCTACCATCATTATTAGATAAGGACTTTTTTGATACTTACCTAGAGTTGGTTGAACTAAAAGACAATATTATCGAAATAGTAACTCTGCTAGATAGTGAATTTGGCATCGCCTTAATAATGAAACAACAGATACTTCCATCTAAAATTTTTAAGAAACTAATGAAAGGATAGTATCAATACTATCAACCCCATTTTAAAATAAAGGAAAAAAATGATTTTAATAGGTTTAGCACTACTAAGTATACTGGCAATTAGTCTTGTATTAGGGAATGTTGTTGCGATAGTTGCTATCGCTTTTACTGTAATCTTTGGTTACTTCATTGGTATGTATGTAGCTATATGGATGTTGTGTATAATTGCTGTAGTTACATTGAGCTATAAGTATAAGTTAGTTAAGTATTGTAAGACATTGTACAGAAAAGTGTTTTAGAATTAGTAAGGGTATAAGTGAAGCTATACCCTGCCTTTTTTAGTAATCATTATTCTCTTATAAAAAATTGCTCGCTAACTTTGTCGATGCTATGGAAGGTTCAATGATATCACCATTATTCATTTCTTCAGATGTTTTGCGCCCTTCTTCTCTAAATGATTCTAACATTGTTGAGCAATTTTCTAAATTCATTGTGTTAATTCTTAACCTTAATGCCACACCTTTATAAGAACATGAAATATCTTCCTTTTTTTTACTGTTAAATATTAAACCAGAATCATTACTTAATATTAAAAAACTTGACCCTTGCCTACATATTCTATTTGTCATATACAATCCATATCCTGAATTCTGCCAAGGATTGTTTTTGTCTTGAAAAACTCCTTTATACATTTTTCCAGAGATTCCTGGCATTAAAGCTAACTGAATAGCATCACGTTCTGATTTCAAAGATAAAAATGGGTTTTCTGAAAGTCCTTTTAGTATTCCATCACCAGTATCAAAAATAGCAACTTCAACCATGTTTTTCTTAGGCCAATATTGGGCACAATATTCAATAATTTCAGAATTTGAATGCTCAACAACATTCCTCATAATTTCTCTTACCGAAAAAGTTAATGTGTTAGTTAAATTTTCGTTACTATTTTGTGTTAAAATTTGAGCAATTTCACCAGATTTAATCTCAAGTAAATCACCTATTTCAATTCCATCATCATATGCTTCATTAACTAAATCACTTTTTTTCAATATTGTTATTGGCAAATATGTGCCGCTACCGCTTGCTTCTCCTGGTTCATTACCAAATTTCAAACCGAAAGCTCTAAAAAATCCCATATGGCTTTGATATGATAAATGTTGATAATTACTAGCTCTAAACTTCTTGCCTTCTCTATATTTTCTAAATCTTTTCATCTCAATAGATACATATGCTAAAGTAAAAGGTTCTGTAAATCTTAATTCTTTAAAATCAAAATTATATTCTTCACTTTCTTCTAATCTCCACATTTCATTACAAAATTTAATAGCGCTTTTAAAATCAAGACTGCGAGGAAAACCAACTTCTATCATTATAAACCTTTTTAATACTAATAGTAGCAAAATCTACTTAATCTCTTTATAATTAAAACAATATATGCACAAAAAAACAACCACTTGCAATAATTAAATTATTTGAACTGTTTAACCAAAATTAACACTTATAATACTATTCTTGTTATAATACATGTTACATATATCACTTATTTAAGGAGAGGGAAATGTTTAAAGAAGTTATAGACGCCGCTAGTACAATAGATAAAGCAGCCAGCATAGCAGATGTGGCAGCAACAGCAGGTGCAAAAAGCATAAAAAGAGAAGGTAACAATTATAAAGAGCTAATTCAGTATATAAGAAATATTCCAGCTGAAATAATAAAGAAAACTGTTTATATAGGGCCAAATTTCATTAAATTCCTTTTTGCAATTCTAAATTCAAAAAGCACTGATTCAAAAACAAAGTTATTATTTACTGGGATTATTATATCTCTTTCTACACTCCTCGGATTCATGATATGGGATATATCTTTAATTGCAATGCTATTCGCAATTGGATCTTTTGCTGGACCAGTTACAATAATTGGCGGTGTACTCTTTGGTTCATTAATAGTACTAATAAAATCAGCTCTAACAACATTCTTAATCTTAGCCTCAATGAAATTATCAAATATGATGTACGAAGACACTGAATTAGAGATAATAGCAACTAAAGCATTTGGGAAAGAAGATGGGAAAAGTTTTCTTGAAATATTTCATCAATTAACTAAGTGGGATAATGGTAATATAGATAAGTATTTAGATCAAACCAAGAAATATTTTAATAAGTTAGGTCAAAAATTTGAAAATAAGGATCTATCAAATATTGAAAAAAAAATATCTAATCTAACAATAAATAAAAAAAGAAAAAATACTACAAGAGTCAAAAACAGTCTATTAAAACAGTTAACATCAATAAAAAGAGGGAATTCACTTGATGAGGGAATGGTCATATCAATTATTACATTATTATATCATGCTGTATCAATAGACGGTGAAGCAAGCAATAAAGAGTTAGATATCCTTGTAAACTTTATAAAAAATGAGTACCTTCTTGGTGATGCAGATGTTCACGACTTATTTAATCAAATCAATAAAGAAAAAAACTTTGATATTTTATTAAATGAATTAAAAGGACTACTTTCAAAAAATCAGATTGCGGATGTAGTTAAAATGATAGAAGAAATCATATCTGCTGATGATGTTATAACAAATGAAGAGCAATTACTTTTGGATGCAGTTAAAAAGCAACTTCTATAAAATATTCCACCAACCTCTTTTTTATAGGTGACCGGCTAAAGGCAGTTGAAGACAAACCTAGAATAAAAGATACTATTTTTTAAAAGTTAAAAAAATTTGAAGGAAATAAGGCTCAGCTTCTCTAAGTAGGCTTCTAACCGCTTATGACTTTTGAAGTCAAGAAAAAGACATGTTTTAGACATGTTGGGAGTATATGAAACGTCGCTCCCATTGGGTTTATATCCAATGCTGACTTTCTTGGATTGAACTTGAAAACCAGCGAGGGTCATACCTCCGGGAGTTCGAATCTCCCTCTCCCGGCCACTTTACTTTTAACCCCCATTTTATAGTACTTCAATAGATAGCTTTTAAATTTTTGTAAACTTCACAAGTTTTTTTATTTCTACATTTAAATCATTTAAAACCTTATCATAAATAGAAATCCTTTTACATAACCAACAAGTAAAACTATCTGTTTTTGATTTATATATTTTATCTTTAGTTGTTTTTTCTTTTATAATTTTTCTTTTTTTAACATCTAAAAGGAAAGCCGTAATCTGTATGTCCAACAAATCATCTTTAAAAATAGATGATGCTCTACCTAATATTATATAATCCATATTATATTTTGATGCTAAATCATAAAAATCATAAAAGTTTGGATTTGAATGATGAGTCATATAGGTTTCATACAAATTATGATTCAAATAACTGTGAAAATCTTTTATAAAATATTTTGGAGAGATTATTTTTATATTTTTGTTTTCATATAAAATACCTGTAGAGAGGTAAAATGAAACTTGCATAGAGTGTTTCCAAATACTACTCTTTTCGTCAATAAAAGGAAATACTCCTATAGTAATATCTTCTTTAGTTTTTTTAACTTTATCTCTTTTACCGATATAAAACTTTTTACTAGCAGCTTTATTGCCTTTTATATATACATCTGCTCGCCATTCTCCTTGATTTTTAGATGCAAAAAATTTATCAATGTTCAATATGCTATATTTAATCCAATTTCCAGGGGCACTTCTATACCTATCATAGTCATAATAGTACTCTCTGCCATCAGGCTGATATATTTTTAACTCATAAAGATCACTTTTTTTTACGTTATCAAACTTTGTAACTATGTATAGTTCTTTTTCATTAATATCAAGATAATCATAATCTAACATTT
>CBDLTN010000009.1:0-35387 GCA_965306065.1 uncultured Sulfurospirillum sp.
AAGTGTTGAAGAGATAGCAAGTGCAGCAGAGCATATGAATAAAATGACTGAAACGTTAAGCAATAAACTTGCAGAATTTAGAACCTAATTTAAAATAACTCCATATATGTTAAAGAGTCTCTTTTATCATTGGTAAAAAGACTCTTTAACAATTACCTTATGATTAATTATAAAAACTAAAAATATATCTAAATAAAATTATATTTCTCTAATGTTATACTTTAAACAAGGAGATTATAATGGAAATAACACTCAACC
This sequence comes from uncultured Sulfurospirillum sp., assembly GCA_965306065.1. GTDB lineage: Bacteria > Campylobacterota > Campylobacteria > Campylobacterales > Sulfurospirillaceae > Sulfurospirillum_A. Next base: position 259 of record CBDLTN010000009.1, read on the forward strand.
ATACAATAGTCCCAACATACGACAATGTAAAATCAGCCAAATTTTATGAGAGAATATTTCATTTTAAGTTTTTAAAAGTCTGGGAACACTTTGCAGTTCTAAAAATAAACTCCACTCTAACATTTGATTTTGTAACTAAAAAAGATTTTTCTAAAATGCATTATGCTTTTAAGGTAAGTGAAAAGCAGTTTGATGAAATATTTGGACGTATTAAAGATAACAATATAGCTTATGGAAGTGGTCCGTATAAACTAGATGATGGAAAAATAAATACTCATTACAATGGTCGTGGCGTATACTTTAGAGATGAAAATGGACATATTTTAGAGATTCTTACAAAGGATTATGTAATATAGTAAGAAAAACTGTGAATTTAAACTAGTAGTATCTTTACACTCTTTAACTACTTTGTTTTTATATAATCCTGAAAATCAAAACAAGGATTACTATGAAAATTCAATTAAAAATATTTATTTTTTCTATACTGATATCACTAATGTCAGTTACACTGTATACTTTTTTTACATATTCTTTATCCAAAAAAGACTTTTTACAAAATATAGAGTACAAACTAACAGCTGGTGCAAATGCAATAGGAATGAAATTAGGAAATGACTTTGTTGACAAATATGACCTTAACAGGCCTATGAGTGAAGAAGTATACTATGAAACTATGATAGAACTTAGTGAATTTAGCAATAATAATGGTTTAGAGTATATATACCTTATGACTAAAGAAAATGGAACAATATATACTGTTATAGGAAGTGCCACAGAAGAAGAGATAAAAACTGAGGATTATGATACCTTCTATACAAAATATGATGCTAGTGAAGCTTTAAAAAATGGTTTTTTTGTAAATAATAGTTTTTTTGAAGAATATGAGGATAATGATGGAAATTTCAAATCATATCTTTTTACAAAAAAATCTCCAAATGGAAAAATGTATATGTTAGGAAGTGATATAAAAACAGACTATTTAGATGAACAATTAAACAAAGTATTGATTGAGTCCTTAACATTGGGCTTTATCATCTTGCTTTTAAGTATTTTAGTGTCATATTTCATATCTAAATCACTATCAAAAAATCTAATTTTTATAGCACAGAACGTAAAAAACATTGCAGAAAATAGAGATTTTACATTTCATTTTAATGAAACTTCAAATGATGAGATAGGAGAAATTTCAAAAAGTCTAAATACTCTTTTTAACTCCACAAAAGAGACACTATGGGCAACAAAAAACTCTATAGAAAATAATGATAAAAGAACAACTCAACTAGTCAACTCATCAAACGAAATATTCTCAAAAGCAAATGACTCAAAAGAATTTTCAAATGAAGCGGCAAATAATGTACACAATATTGAAGAGTTGACAAAAGGTTTCCAGTCTCAAATCAACAACGTGAACGAAGAGTTTACTAAAGCCAATGAAAAGCTTTTAAACGCAGAGGAACATATAGTAAACATATCAAAAAATGCCGAGAACAATGCACAAAAGGAGCATGAACTTTCAATAAAACTAAACAAATTAGCACAAGATACAAACGAGATAAAAAACGTTTTAACCATTATCTCAGATATTGCAGATCAGACAAACTTACTTGCACTCAATGCTGCTATAGAAGCGGCACGTGCAGGCGAACATGGAAGAGGATTTGCAGTAGTTGCAGATGAAGTTAGAAAACTAGCAGAAGGTACACAAAAAAGCTTAGCTGAGATAAATGTAACTATCAATGTCATCACTCAAAACATAGAAAACTTCTGTGGTGAGATTAAAATAAATGCAGAGTCTATAGAAAATCTATCAAAAATTGCAAATGACTCAAAAAAGATAGTTATAGACTCTACAAATCTAATGACTAATGCTAAACAGACTATAGAAGAGTTTAAAAACTCTTCTATATCTATAGTAGATAGTATAAATACAACTGTTTTTGATATAAATAACATTAAAGACTCTTCACAGAACATTTCAGACAATATATCTGAGATAGTAAACCAAATAGCAGAAGTAGAAGATTCAAACTCTAACATTAAAGTACAAATAAATCAGTTTAAAATAAAATAGTGGCTTTTGCCACTATTTTTTATCCCCCCATTATCCCCCCTAGATTAATTACAATTTCATTATATATATCAAAAAAGGATAAAAAATGGAAAAGTTATCAAGAAGAGGATTTATGAAATGGGGTGCTTTAGCTACTGGTGCTATCGCTGCTGCTCCTGCACTTAATGCAGCAACTGTAGAGAGTGAAAAAGAGATTAAGTGGGATGCAGAGTTTGACGTTATAGTTGTAGGTAGTGGATTGAGCGCACATATAACTTCTATAGTTACTGCAGAAGGTGGACTTAAAACTATGATGATAGAAAAAATGTCACGCTTTGGTGGTAACTCTATTATATCTCAACAAGATTTTGCTGTTATGGGTTCAGACATACAAACAAAAAATGGTATCAAAGATTCTGTTGAACTTTATGTTAAAGATTTAAGTGCAGCAGGACGTGGATTTAATGATGTTCGTCATACAAGAAGAATCGCTGAGAATTCAAACAGAGCTTACGAATTTGCAAGAGATAGAGGTGTAAAATACGCTGATAAACCAAAGCATTTAGGTGGACACTCTGTTGCAAGATCACTTCAAACAATAGGTGGTGGTGGTAAAGCTGTTCAAGCTCTACATAAACACTATTTAGCTCAAAAAGGTGAAGTGAAAAAAAGAGTTAAGGCAGAAGAAGTTATAAAAGACAAAGCAGGCAGAGTTATTGGTCTTAAAGTACTAGAGAAGTATAAGTTTAACAAAAAAGCTGCTTCTGATGATAGAGAGAATACAACAGGAAAAGTAAAATACTATCGTGCTAAAAAAGCTGTTGTTTTTGCAACCGGTGGATATAGTAGAGATGCAGAGTTTAGAACTATCCAAAACCCAATGCTTGCACTTATCAAAACTCCATCAAACTTAGGAGCAACTGCAGGTGCCTTAAAATCAATGATGAAAATTGGAGCAACTCCTGTTCAACTTTCATTAACAAGATTCTCTTTTGGTATTCCAACAGAAGATTTAAAATACAGTATGATGGTTGATTCAAATACTGCAGAACGTATCACAAATGAAGATTCAAATCGTCAAGATTTATCAAACATCATTTTAAGTCATATGCTTCAAACAAATACTAAAAAGTATCCTGTTTTGATTTTTGATTCAACTGGTTTTGCAAATTCACATGACCCTCACCGTATGAATAAGTTCCTAAAAAAAGGAAAAATTAAAAAGTTTAATACTATAAAAGAATTAGCTGATAAGTTTAAACTACCAGCTGATAAACTTCAAGCAGAAGTAGATGCATATAACAAAGCAATTGCAGCAAATAAAGATGCAAAGTTTGAAAAAGACTTTACAAAATTAAACGGTGCTGCTGCTAAGAAAGCTCCATATTATGCTATCTATGCTTCTCCAGGACTAAGTTATACTCAAGGTGGTGTACAGGTCACTCCAAACCTTGAAGTACTTGATATAGATTCAAATAAACCAATTCCAGGTCTTTACGCTGTTGGTGAAGCGACAGGTGGTATTCACGGTTTTAGTAGACTTACAAGTTGTTCTATCCCAGATTGTATGACATCAGGTATTGTTGCTGGTGAGAGTATCTTAAAATCTTAAATAGATAATGAAAGTATAAAAAATGAAAGCCTACAATATGCCAATTTTACTCCTCCTTCTTATGGGAGGAGTGATCTTGTTAGTACTAAATGCTAGTCAGGATAAAACATATGTTGTTGATATAAATAGCACTGATGCAAAATACTCTATAAAGTCATATCATAAAGCAGTTCAACTTGATTGTATGAACTGTCATGGAGATACTCCAAAAGAAGATTATGAAGAATTAGAAGATGAGCAGTGTCTTACATGTCATAAAAGTAAAGAGTACCTAGCTGAGAGACTCTCATTTATGGAAAAAGATGAAACTAGTCCTCATAACTCTTATCATGATGGTACAACTCTAAGTTGTTATGAGTGTCATAGATCTCATGAAGAGTCAGTCAATATGTGTGCAGATTGTCACAACGTTGATACTTGGATGAAACCAATAAAGTAAAGGAAAAATCATGAAAAAAACTATAATTATTGTTTGTGTCGGTATCGTGATTGGACTTTTATTGTCTTTGGGTACATACAAGGGTGTTAAAGAGACTTCTGGAGATAAATTTTGTGTACTTTGTCATTCAATGGAACCAATGGTAGAAGTTTACAATAAAGACGTCCATGGTGGAAATAATCCAGCAGGAATAAAAGCAAAATGTGTTACCTGCCATCTTCCACAGGATACTTTAACTTCTTATCTATATACAAAAGCAAAAAATGGACTTGTAGAAGTTGCTATTACCACTTTTGGAGAACCTGAAAAAATTGATTGGTATGAAAAAAGAAACCACCGTACAAGTTTTGTTTATGATTCTGGATGTCTAAGTTGTCATAAAAAGATTTTAGATAAAACAGAAGCAAATAACCCAAAACAGTTAGAAATGCATAAACACTATGTTTCAAAGATTGAAACTAACAAACCACTAAACTGTGTATCCTGTCATATTAGTTCAGGTCATGAAGGTTTACGCTCTAAACTAAATGAGTTAAAACCAGAATATGAACCAGTAATGAATGTTACAGCAGAAACAGGACATTAAAATATGAATATCCGGTTATACAAATCGGATGTTCATGATATGAACGATATTTTTCCATCAATATTTTTGATACAATATATCAATATTTAGTTAAAAGGTGAAAATTGAGTCTTAAAAACATATCTATACTTTATGCTGAAGATGAAGATGGAGTAAGAAAAAGCGTATCTAGTGTAATGGAGTTATATGTTGATAAGGTTTTTGAAGCAAGTGATGGTGAAGAAGCTTTAGAATATTATCATCTATATAAACCTGATATCTTACTTTTAGATATCTGTATGCCTAAAAAAGATGGACTGGAAGTTTTAAGAGAAATTAGAAAAACAGATATGCATACTCCTGTTATCGTTATGACTGCACACACAGAGAAATCTTATCTTCTTCAAGCCGTGGAATTATATATTACAAAATACCTCATCAAACCGTTTAACAAAAAAACCCTGCTTGATGCACTAAATGAGTGTTTACATGTAATGGCAAAAGATTTAGGTGAAAAAATAGAATTAAACAAACAAAATACTTATGACTTTATAAATAAAACTATAATTAGAGAAAATGAAATTATTAAACTAAATAAAAAAGAGATCTCTTTACTTGAATTACTCATAAAAAGATCACCAAATGTTTTAACCTATGAGGAGATAGAATACCATGTTTGGGATAGTTTTGATGTTAGTAAAGAAGCCTTTAAATCACTTATAAAAGATTTGAGAAAAAAAACAAGTTCAGATGTAATATGCAATAGACAGGGAGTTGGATACTTTATCCAAATAAAATGAATTTTAAATTCAAAAACATATCTATAAAATCAAAAAGTTTAATTTTTGTTTTAACCCTTATAAGTGTACTGTTTCTTATCCTATATTATCAAAATAAAATGTCACATAGAAGTTATCTAAAACAAGTAGAAGCTGAATATACCCACTCTTTTAATAACTACTACACATCATTTGCTAATGATATGCTCAAATACTATAGTACACAAGTTGGATTTTTTTCTGAAAAGAAAATGACAGAACATATAAAAACAAATAACAATCAAGCTTTAATGAATCACATAAGGTATGTTTTTGACAACTTAAAACCAACAAATCGCTACCTTAAAAACATCTCTTTTATAAAAGTAAACTCAAAATTGACAATTGATAGAAAAGAGATAAAGTTTGATGAAAATATTTTCAAAACATACCAACCCTTGTTAAAGCATATTAACAATAGAGATAGAAATTTAGTAGATTTGATAGTCAAAGATGATGAAGTTTATTATAGACTTCTTAGTGGAGTATTTCAAAACAATGAACTTCTTGGTGTAGTAGAGTTTTTGATTAATTCAGAGGTTTTATTACAAAGCATTAAAAACTTTGATGGAAGTAGAGGTTTTATATTTTTTAAAACATATGGAGAGATTTTTAAAAGATATATTCACTTGGATGATGATGAATACTCTGAGTTTAAAAATGTAGAGTTTAAACAGATCAATGACAATAAAATTTTTAAAATAAAAGATCAATATTTTGTAACAAAAGTTTTCCCACTGACTGATATTAACAACAAAATAGTAGCAAAAACTATTTTCTTTTTAGATGTGACAGATAAGAATATCTCTTATGAAGAGTCATTAAGTAAAGCCATATATTTTAGTGTTATTCTTTTTATCCTTGCTTCATTTATTGTGAACTACATATTTCATTATTTAATTACAAGAGTCGAAGTTAGTGAAAATAAACTCCGTATTCTCAATAAAAACTTAGAACAACGTGTAAAAGAAGAAACCGATAACAGAATGAGTATAGAACTAAAAGCTCTTCAAGAAAAAAAAGAGAAAGAACAGATGTTGGTAAATCAATCTAAACTTGCTTCTATGGGAGAAATGATAGGTAATATTGCTCATCAATGGAGACAGCCACTCATGCAGATGTCTGCGGTTTTAATGTACCTTGAAGCATATGAAGAGAATAAAAAACTAACACAAGAGAGATTAGTTGCTAAAGTAGAAGAAGGAAATAGTTTAATAGAGTATATGTCAAGTACCATAGAAGATTTTCGCAATTTTTATCAGCCAGACAAACAAAAAGAGCAGTTTTTTGTAGAAGATGCTCTCTCAAATGCACTTACTATCGTTAATGCTTCTTTAGCTTCGCATCATATAAATATAGATATTAAGATTTTTGACGAAGAGATGGAAATGTACAGTTATAAAAATGAATTTTCTCAAGCGATATTAAATATAATTTCAAATGCAAAAGATGTGTTAATCCAAAGAGAGATAAAACAACCTTGTATCACTATCTCCTTATATAAAGAAGATGATAAAAATGTAGTTTGTATTTGTGACAATGGTGGAGGTATAAAACCTGATATCATTAACAAAATTTTTGATCCATACTTTACAACAAAACATGCTTATCAAGGAACTGGTATAGGTCTGTATATGACTAGGATGATTATTGAAAAAAATATGGATGGGCGTATAGATGTTAGTAACGAAGAATCTGGGGCCTGTTTTAAAGTCACTGTTTAAGGAATATTATGAATAAAAATATATCACGTAGAAATTTTTTGAAAACAACTGCTCTTTTGGGGATTTCAAGTACACTTAATGCAAATCATACAGATGAAGATAATCTACTTTGGGATGAAGAGGTAGATGTTATTGTCGTTGGAAGTGGTTTAGCAGGAACAGTTTCAAGTATATACTGTGCTCAAAATGATTTAAAAACATTGATGATTGAAAAAAACAGTAGAGTGGGTGGAAGTTCAATTTTAAGTACATTAGAGATGGCAATAGTAAATTCTCCAATGCAAAAAAAAGCAAATATTTCGGATACTCCTGAACTATTAGCTAAAGATATGGCTAAAGCAGGTAGAGGTTTAAATCACTATGAGCACTCTTTAAATATCGCAAAAAATTCAACAAGAGCTATGGCGTTTATTGCCAGTAAAGGTGCTAATTTTCATCAAAAAATAAAACTAGATAAAGGTCATAGTGTAGCAAGAACTATATGTCCTATAAATGGTGGAGCAAAAGGAGTTATGAAGCCTTTACATAAATTTTTATTTTCTTTAAAGAAATTTTCTTTACATGTAAATACTCAGGCTCAAACAATTTTAAAAGATGCAAAAGGCAATGTTATAGGTTTGGAAGTAATAAAAAAAAATACAAGTACTTCAAAACTTTATAGATACAAAGCTAAAGCGGGAGTTATCTATGCAACAGGTGGTTATAGTAGAGACCAAAGCTTTAGAACAATACAAAATCCATTAGTAAAAAACATCAACTCTTCTACACATAAAGAAGCTAAAGCTGATTCACTAAAATATATGATTCAATCTGGTGCAACACCTGTACATCTTTCTTTAATGCGTTTTGCATTTTCAATACCAATGGATATTATGAAATATGGCTGTATGTTAAATGTAAAAACAACTTCACGTTTTGTTGATGAGAGTAGCTCAAGACAAGAGTTAGCAAAAGCCATTTTGATGAGTATGAGTCAAAGCAAGACAAAAAAACATCCTATTATTATTTATGATACAAATGGAGTCAACAGTTTTTCTGACAATAGCCTTTTAAAAAAATACTTTAAACAAAAAATAATTAAAAAGTTTTCTTCTTTAGAGGAGTTAGGTACATATTATGAACTTGATAATGAAAAGTTTTTAAAAGAGATTATTTTTTACAATGGATATGTAAAATCTGGAGTAGATAAAGCATTTGGAAAAAACTTTACGAACAAAATAAAAGATATAACCAAAGCTCCCTACTATACAATGGAAGTTATTCCTAAACTAAACTATACTCAAGGTGGTGTTTTAATAGATACAAAAGCAAGAGTAATTGACATCATGACTAACCAACCCATCAAAGGTTTATATGCAGCAGGAGAAGCCACAGGGGGAATACATGGTTATAGTAGACTTATAAGTTGTTCTACTCCTGATTGTTTGGTTTACGGATTAATCGCAGCGGAAGAAGTCTTGAAAAACACTCAAAATAATTAAAACTCAATAGTGACGTTTTGTCACTATTGATTGGAATTTATCTCAAGAATGACCGCTTAAAAAACTTTGATGCTTCATAAGGGTTCCAAGAAATAATCAAAAATGGAACTTCTATATGTCCATATGAATCTAGCTCTTTTTCAATTTTTATTCCGCCAAACTTTGAATACATTTTAAAATGCTCTTCGCGTATACCTGAAACTATTAAATCATAGTTATTAAATGTAGTTATCTCATAAAAAGATCGCATTATATTTTTAAAATCAAAGCTCAAACCATCTGAATCTTTTTTTATAGTAAACCTAGAAGTCTCACACAACTTTAAATCTGAGTCTCTAAGATAGTTAAAAGAGAACTTTGCTTCACTTGGTAGTTTATGTCTTGAATCAAATATGATTCTAGATGTTCCTGTATACTCGTTATTCTTTTTACAATAGACTATAGCTGAGTTATGGTCATACTTATCAAAATTAAGACCTTCTATAGTATCCGGAAATTCTTCTTGATACTCTATGCTAGTATATACATCACTTCTTAATTTAAAAACTTCTATAAGTTCTTCAGCAGTTGTTGTTAGTTGGTAATAAGGATTTTTCTTATCCCAATTTAAACTTTTGTTAAAAGAAATAGCTTCATCTATAGTCTTTTCTAAGAATACTCGCTGATTAAAAAGCTCTAAAATTCTATTTTGCTCTTCAATATCAATTCTTTCATATACACTTTTTTGTATAACACCACGTAACTCATCCAACGAACGATTTTTGTTTAGATTTACCATATTTTATCCTTTATAGGATAAAATTCTACTCTAAGAGCGTCACACTAAACGTCACAATCAAAAAACAGGTGTAAGTTTACATCCAATCGTAGGTATGGTCTCTATAAGTTTATACTCTAATTTTGCCCGCAATCTATATAAGAGAGTCCTTAATGTACTATCAGATATACAATTATCAGACCAAATAATAGATTCTATATAGCTAAATGGAACTATAGTACCTCTTGCTTCAACCAATATACACATAAGCATTCTCTCTTTTTTACTTAAAGCTATAGGTACTTCTTGATAAAAAAGAATTTCATTTTCTAAATCAAAATAATAGTTAAAACCCAAGTTTACCGCCTCAGTTTTTATCTCTATTTTATTTGATTGATTTATTTTATGTAAGCTTAAAAGTATAGTAGATTTTAACTCTTCTCTTTTAAATGGTTTTAAAAGATAACCAACAGGATTAGTTTGAATTGCTCTTTTAATTGTTTTGTCATCTGAGTAAGCTGTTAAATATATAGTGGGTATATTTTTTATTTTTTGTATATCTTTAACTGTCTCTATTCCATCTTTACTTCCAACTAACCTTATATCACTAAGTAGTATATGAGGTTCATAACTTTTTACACTTTTAATAGCCTCGTAATAATTTGAAGCAATATCAGTAACTTCAAACCCAAGCTTTTCAAGGGCACTTTTTATATCAAGTGCCACAATAGCTTCATCTTCAATAATCAGTATCTTAGTCACGTTCTTTCCATCTTACAGCTACTTTAACGCCATCTTTTGAACTAACTTTGATATCTCCTTTCAGTTGTTTTTTTGCTAATGCATTTACTAATGTTATTCCTAAAGAAGATACCTTTTTACTTGAATCATACCCTATTCCATCGTCTCCAACAAATAATATATAAAAGCTATCCTCTTTTTTAAGACTTACTTCTATTGTTCCATTTCCATTGGGAAAAGCATACTTAAATGAATTTGTAATAAGCTCATTGAGTATCAAACCACAATAAATAGCTTCATCCATTTTAAGTTTTGCTTTTATGTCTAGATTTATCTTCAAATCATGATGATAACTCTCTCGTATACCTTCTATCATAAGGTCAAAATACTCATACGTATCAACATGAGTTGCATTTTCTTGTTTAAAAAGAAGTTCATGAAGATGGCTCATAGCACTTATCCTGTTTTGAATAGTAACTAAAACATCTTGCAGTTTTTCCTCTTTTACCTTATCTTTTTGAAGCCTTATTAGTGAAACAATAGTCTGCATATTGTTTTTTACTCTATGATGTAACTCTTGAAGAAGAAGTTTTTTCTCTTCAAGTGCAACTCCTAGATGTTTAGTTTTTTCTTCAACTTTAATTGCTAATTTTTTTGTCTCATTTTCTTGCTGTATTACTAATTTTTTACTTACTTTTACTTTCTCTTCTTGAAGTTGTTTAATCCTGTATGCTAAAGCTATAGAGAATATAGTAGCTTCAAAAACCAAAGAGATTTCAATATAGTATGAAATATATTCAAATATATTAAACATCCCTACACTAGATAAAAACATAAATGTTATTGCCAAACATATGGCAAACCAACCTATCATAATAAAACGAGCTTGTTCATTTCTTTTTAAAGCTGCATAAAAAGTGATTCCTAACAGATAAATCATGGCGACTATAGGAAGTAAATTTCTAAACTTACTAAATTCTTCTGTAAATATAAAAAACACAACTGAAAGTGGAAGCAAAATTATAAGAAAATTCAAAATTGCATTTAACTTGGGATACTGTTTCATTTGTAAAAAAGTTTTTGTAAAAAGAGCCAATGCGAAGATTGGAAATGATGCTAATAAAGAAGCAAAGGTTATTATATAAACAATCCAAGTTTGATTCAGTATATATATATTTCCTATACCAACATACATAACATGATGTGCACAAACCCCAATAACATATAAAAAATAAAACAGATAACTAATATCACGAGTGAAAAAGAATATAAAAAGGTTATAAATACCAAGTATAATCATTGCACCAAAAAACAGAGCCAATACCATCTGATGTTTTATCTCTTTTTGATAGAAACTATCGCTGCTCCAAGCATTTATTTTTACTATAAGAGTAGTTATATATGAAGATGCCCTCACATAATAAGTCTTAGCTTCATATGGTTTTAACTCTACTGTAAAAATCGGATTTAATGTTTTTCTATGTTTGTGCACATTAAATAATCCCTCTTTTTCTACCTTATATCCATTATCTGGATTATAAAAATTGACACTTGTTGCAAGAGTATTATCATACTCAATGATTTTTCTTATAGGTTTGTCTGTATTATTTGCTAAAGTAAACCTAATCCAAACACTAAAATCAGGAGAAAAGCCATAGCCTAAAAGATTTTTACTATTTTGTTTAAACTCTGTATCTTTTTTTAAAATATCTTTTATATCTAATGCATTACTTTTATCAATGTATATCTGAGAATGTGGCAACAGATCTATATAGTTTTTTTCTAAACTAGATGGTTTTGCATAAACACAAGTAACTAGGATAAGTACAATAAAAAATCTAATAACTTTCATCTATACCCTTCTCATTTTTAATTATACTTTTTATATTGGCTATTCTATTATCATCAGTAGGATGTGTTGACATAAACTCCATAGGCGAGCCTGTTTTTTTTGCTTTTTTCATATTTCTCCAAAAATTTACTGCTTCATCAATATCATACTTTGCTTTTTTCATAAGTTTAATTCCTATAGTATCAGCTTCATATTCAAAACTACGACTATACGGTAACATTATCCCATATTGAGCACCTATACCAAAAGCTACGTCAAAAGCTTGATTACCTCTTAGTCCAGCTGCTTCTGAAATAGCAACTTTTCCTATACTCGTAAGTTGTCCCATACTCATTCGCTCTAATCCATGGCGTGCTAATGCATGAGCAATTTCATGACTCATAACTGTTGCTAATTGATCTTCATTTTTTATGGCTTTAAATATACCTTCATAAACGAAAACTTTGCCACCAGGAAGACAAAAAGCATTTAAAGTATCTTTTTGTATAACATAAAATTCCCAATTATAGTTTGCATCTGTTACTTTTGATAATCTATCTCCTACACGTTTAACCATATCTATCTTTTTTTTATCTTTACTACGTTTCTCTTTTGCCAATATCTCTTGTGCCGCGTTTTCTCCTAAACGAATCTCTTCATCATATGAATAAAGTACTAATTGACTTCTTTGAGTATATGGAGTTTTTTGGCAACCTGAAAAAGTAAAAAGAATAATTAACAATATATAAACAAATTTTTTCATAAATTCCCCCTATTTAGCCTCTATTTTATCTTAATAAAGATATAATCACCATAATAAACTAGACAAGGTAAGATTTTATGGGAAGAGCATTCGAATATAGAAAAGCTGCAAAAATGAAAAGATGGGGAGCGATGTCAAGGATATTTCCTAGACTTGGTCGTTCTATTACGATGGCTGCTAAAGAGGGTGGTACTGATCCAGAAAGCAATGCAAAACTTCGTACAGCAATACTAAATGCAAAAGCTGAAAATATGCCAAAAGACAATATTGATGCGGCTATAAAAAGAGCCAACTCAAAAGACTTGGCAGATATGAAAGAAGTAAACTACGAAGGCAAAGCTCTTCATGGTGCTCTTATATTTGTAGAGACTGCAACTGATAATGCAACAAGAACTGTAGCAAATGTAAAAAGCCACTTTAAAAAAGGTGGTGGAGAGATGTTAAACAACGGTTCTTTAGAGTTTATGTTCACAAGAAAAGCAGTATTTGAATTTGAAAAAACTGAAGATATGGATTTAGAAGAGTTAGAACTTGAACTTATAGATGCTGGTCTTGAAGAGATTGAAGAAGAAGAAGGTACTGTTTTAGTTACAGGTGACTACACTGACTTTGGTTCACTATCTCATGCTTTTGAAGAGCTTAAGATAGAGATGAAAACTGCTACTTTAAAAAGATTTGCAAACACTCCAATTGAGCTGAGTGAAGCACAAATCAATGATATATCAAACCTTATTGAACGCATCGAAAATGATGATGATGTTCAAGCAGTTTACACAAACTTTAGCTAAATTATACTCTTACATGTAAAGCTATTTTACTCTTTACATGTAAGCCTCTCAAATACTTCAATTCTATTTTTTTAAGGTGATATTATGGATGTTTTTCAAATTATTGGTTTTATTGGTATGCTATTTATTGTGTATGGATACTTTTTGCTTCAAGCACATAAAGTAAAGCATAGTTCACTTAAATTCCAAATCATTAATCTAGTAGGAGCAATTTTACTCATAATATCGCTAATGGTTCACTTTAACCTTGGTTCATTTATGATAGAAGTATTTTGGATTATAATTACTATTTATGGAATGATTAAAAATAGAGTTAAAAAGGCATAGTGTTTCTACTATGCCTTTTTATTTTAGTTATTAACTAAGTGTTCGATTTTTCCTACTATTGAAGGGTCTTCAAGGGTAGATGTATCTTGAGTTATCTCTTCACCTTTTGCAATTGAGCGAAGTATTCTTCTCATAATTTTACCACTTCTTGTTTTTGGAAGCCCCGGAACAAAACGAATAGCATCAAGCTTGGCTATATTACCAATCTCTTTTGAGATTAGTTTATTAAGCTCTTGAATCATCTCAATTTCTTCACCAATAGTATCTTCACCTTTTATAACGATATAAGCAAAAATACCTTCACCTTTTATAGGATCAGGACGGCCTACAACGGCAACTTCTGCCACATTTGAGTGATGTCCTAGTACAGCTTCTATCTCTGCTGTTCCTAATCTATGACCAGAAACATTGATAACATCATCTGTACGCCCTGTGATAATAATATAACCATCATCATCATACATTGCACCATCACCAGAGAAATAAACTGGTTTTCCATCTTTTTTACAATCACCAAAATATGATTTAACAAATCTATCAGGATCACCCCAAATAGTTCTTATCATTGATGGCCAAGGTTTAGTAATACATAAAAAACCTTTTTCTCCTTTTGGAGTTGGGTTTCCATTCTCATCTATAATCTCTGCCATAATCCCTGGTAGTGGGAATGTTGCGCTTCCTGGTTTAATAGGAGTAGCTCCAGGAAGTGGTGTAATCATATGTCCACCAGTTTCAGTTTGCCACCAAGTATCAACGATAGAACAGTTTGCTCCACCAATCTCATTATAATACCAGTTCCATGCATCAGGGTTGATAGGTTCACCAACAGTTCCAAGTACTTTTAAACTACTTAAGTCATATTTTTTAGGTTCATCAGCTCCCATTTTATGAAGAAGTCTAATAGCTGTTGGAGCAGTATAAAACTGGTTTACACGGTGCTCTTCTATCATCTTCCACCAACGACCAACATCAGGGAAAGTAGGAGTTCCTTCATACATAACAGTAGTAGCTCCCATTGCAAGTGGCCCATAAACAATATAAGTATGTCCTGTAATCCAACCAACATCAGCTGTACACCAAAAAGTATCATTCTCTTTTACATCAAATACATTCTCCATTGTATACTGCGCCCAAAGAATATATCCAGCACTACTGTGTTGAACACCTTTTGGCTTTCCAGTACTTCCTGAAGTATATAATAAGAAAAGTGGATCTTCAGAATCCATAGGTTCTGGATCACAATGCTGTGACTCATTAGTAATCATCTCATTATAAACATAATCACGACCAGGTACATAATCAATATCTTCAAAGTTTCTTTGAACAATAAGAACTTTACTACAACACTCACAACCCTCTTTTAAAGCTTCATCAACAACTGTTTTTAACATATATGGTTTACCACGTCTAAAGGCGCCATCTGCTGTTATTACCAGTTTTGCATCAGCATCAATAATTCTATCTCTAAGAGCATCTGCTGAAAATCCACCAAATACAATAGAGTGAACAGCACCAATCTTAGCACATGCAAGCATTGCAAATGCAGCTTCTGGAATCATTGGAAGATAAAGAACAACTCTATCTCCTTTTTTTATATCAAATTGATTTTTTAATAAGTTAGCCAATCTATTTACTCTATAGTAAAGTTGAAGATAAGTTATAATCCTTTTACTTCCATCCTCACCTTCCCAGATTATAGCTGCTTTATTTTTTCTAGTTTTTAAATGACGTCCTAAACATTGATGAGTAACGTTAAGTTTACCACCACCAAACCACTTATAAAAAGGCGCATTACTCTCATCTAAAACAGTATCATAAGGTTTAAACCAATCGATTTTTTCTTTTGCCATTTTATCCCAATAGCCTTCAAAATCTTCCTCTGCTTGTAAGCTCAACTCTTTGAACTCACACATGTTTTTAATTCTTGCTTCTTTACTAAATGCTCTATTTGGCTCAAAAACCTGTGACATGTTTATCCCTCTCTTTCAATTTATTTATATTTAATGACTTACAGCGCCTTCAGCGCCTATTCCTGTTTGACTTCTTACGTACTGATCTTCATAAGCTTCTATCTCTTTTTTAGCACTATCGCTTTTATCTGTTATAGAAAAGAACCAAATACTTACAAATGCAACTGTTACTGAAAAAAGTGCTGGATACTTATATGGAAATATTGCAGCTGATGCATCACCATTGAGTATTTGTCCCCAAACTATTGGACCTAAAACAACAAGTATAATTGCAGTAGAAAGACCTAAAGTTCCTCCTATTACTGCTCCTCTTGTAGTAAGTTTTTTCCAATACATTGATAAAAATAAAATAGGGAAGTTTGCACTTGCTGCAATCGCAAACGCTAAACCAACCATAAAAGCAATGTTTTGTTTTTCAAATATAATTCCAAGCAGTATAGCCACAACACCTATAGATATAGTAGCAATTTTAGATACTTTCATCTCAGTTATCTCATCAGCTTTACCTTTTGCAAAAACATTTGCATACAAATCATGGCTAACAGCACTTGCTCCAGCAAGAGTAAGTCCAGAAACAACAGCTAAAATCGTTGCAAATGCAACTGCTGAAATGAATCCCAAGAAAAGATCTCCGCCAACTGCGTGACTTAAATGAATAGCCGCCATATTGTTACCACCAAATAGTGTACCTTTTGCGAGATCTAAGTATTCTGGGTTTTGAGAAACTAAAACAATAGCTCCAAATCCAATAATAAAAGTCAATATATAGAAATATCCAATAAAACCTGTTGCATAAAAAACAGATTTTCTTGCTTCTTTTGCATCACTTACTGTAAAAAACCTCATAAGAATATGAGGAAGACCAGCTGTTCCGAACATAAGAGCAACTCCTAAACTAATCGCACTTATAGGATCGCTTACAAGTCCACCAGGACTCATAATTGCATTAGTTCCTTTTATATCTATAGCACTAGAGAACAGTGTTTCAAAACTAAAACCCATTTTTGACATAATCATATATGCCATAAAAGTTACACCTGAGAGTAACAAAATTGCTTTTATAATCTGAACCCAAGTAGTCGCTAACATACCACCAAATGTAACATAAAGAATCATAAGTATGCCTACTAAAACAACTGCAAGCTCATATGGAAGTCCAAAAAGTATTTGAATAAGTTTACCAGAGCCAACCATCTGTGCTATAAGGTATAAAAGTACAGTTGCAATTGAGCCAAAAGCAGCAATAGTTCTTATAGGCGTTTGTCGTAGTCTATAAGATGCGACATCTGCAAAAGTATACTTTCCTAAGTTCCTAAGTTGTTCAGCTACTAAAAACAAAATTATCGGCCAACCTACCAAAAATCCAATTGAGTAGATAAGACCATCAAAACCTTTTAAATAAACAAGACCTGAAATACCTAAAAATGAAGCAGCTGACATATAATCACCAGCTATTGCTAAACCATTTTGGAAACCTGTAATTCCACCACCAGCAGTATAAAAGTCTTTTGCTGTCTTTGTTCTTTTCGCAGCCCAATAAGTAATACCAAGTGTTGCAAAAACAAAAAGTAAAAACATAATAATTGCAGAGATATTCAAATCTCTTTGACCACTGACACCAGCATCACCACCAGCACCAAGTAGTACGTTTATTAATAAAAACATAGATAATAAGATTTTCATGAATCAAACCTTATCTCTTCTTTTATATCATTTGTTAATTTATCGAACTCGCTATTTGCCCTTTTAGTATAAAGACCAGTAAGTAAGAAGCACAAAAGTATTATAGCAATTCCAACAGGAATTCCAACTGTAGTAACACCGTTTCCTACAGGCTGACCAAATACATCTGGACTAAATGCAATGACCATAATAAATGTATAATATACGCTTAGTATAGTCAAAGATAATTTCCATGCGAAACTACTTCTTTTTTTAACTAGTTCAACAAATTTTGGATTATTCCTAACCCTTTTGTAAATTTCCTGATTCAAAATTTCTCCTCATTTCATTCTAACAGCGATGTAATTTTACATTATCTACGTAGCATTAACGTAGCATATGCGCAAGGTGTCCTAAAACTACACATATTTTTTTTATTATGAGAATTATAGTAGCAATAATACTATTTTTTACAGAGAGAAATATTTATCTATCTTGTAACCAACCCCTTTTATGTTTGTAATAAAGTCTTCTTTAAGGGACTTTCTAAAACGACTTATCTCTGCTCTTATCGTTGCATTGTCTACTGGCTCACTATTCCACACATAACTTCTGAACTTTTCAAAGTCAACAATGACTCCAATATTTTCACAAAGAAGTGTTAAGATTTGTAACTGCTTACGTGTTAAAGTCTGAGAGCTATTGTTATAAAAAAGCAGTTTGTTCTCTTTTGAAAAGTAATATTTTTTACTCAATAACATGTGTGAAGAGCTTTTTATCTCTTGTTCTTTTTTTACCCTTGCAATCCTTATTCCAAGCTCTTTTAAGTGAAAAGGTTTTTTAAGATAATCACAAGCACCAAGATCAAAAGCACTGCTAATATCTTCTATATCCAAATTTGCACTTATGAAAATTGTTGGTGTAATGATTTCGAGTTTATTTAGCTCTTTTAACAACTCCAACCCATTAAGTTTTGGAACATTTATATCTAAAAGAAGCAAATCAAAAGACTCCTTTTCTAAGATTTTTAAAACATCCAATCCATTGCTAAATCCTACTACTTGATGAGCTGAAGTTTCAAGATACTCTTCAATAGATGTTCTTAACATAAACTCATCTTCTAACAACAATATTTTCATATAACTACCTCCTCTTTGCCGAAGTATATCTTATATATATCACTATTCTACTATTCTACTACATTCAAAAAAGTACCTAAAAATAGTCTTTTTACCATCAGATTGTACATCAACATATATGTTGTTATTCTCACTAATCTCTTTTACTATATTTAAACCTAAGCCAAATCCACCTCGTGCATTATCTTCACGATAAAACCTGCTAAAAATATTTTTAGCATTGATGATTTTTTCTCCGCTATTCTCAACTTCAAAAACAGTGCAACCCTTGTCTCTATAAAGCCTTACATGTACATCCTCATTTATATAACTGTACTTTATAGCATTAGAAATATTATTGTCACATAGACGTTGAAGCTCAAACTCATTAAACAAAACAAATATATCATTATCGACTTGAGCCTTTATTTTTAACCTGTTACCTATAGCAACATCAGCAAAATATTCGACTCTGTCATTTACAAAATCAGAGAAATTAATCATATCAACTCTTTTATCTTCTTTCTCTTTTTTTATTATAAAACTAAGGTCTCCATAGATATTATCTAAAACTTTTACAGCTGCTTCAATTTTTATCAAATAAGGATTTCTCTCAAACTTTAGATTATACAAGTCTATATTCATCAATATAATTGAAAGAGGCGTATTTATTTCATGAACCGCATTTTTTAAGAACTTGTCTTGATAAGCTAAAAGTTCACTCGCATAAGCCACAGATTCTTGCAGTTCTTTTGTTTTTTCTTCTACTAAACTCTCTAAATTTAGATTCATATCTTCTAAAGCACTCTTTTTTTCTTTAAGTTTTGAAAGCATATAGTTTGCTTGAGAAGTTATCTCTCTAAACTCTTCAAATTTTATCTTGCTTCTATCTATGGATGTATAACTTTTTGAAGCTTTTTTTAACGACCTAACTATAAATTTTATCTCTTTACTTAATTTATCTGTTATATATCTATATTTCAAAATGCTTGCAAGATATAAAAACAGTGTTAAAGTTATAATTTTAAGGATAAAGCCTGTAATTTTATTGCGGTGTTCTTCTGTTTTTTGTGCTATAACTACGTTTTTTTCTCCAATACCCATTCCGCTTCCTATAACCCAACCTAACTCCTTAAATTCTCTTATAAATGCTAAGTTTTCTACAGATTCTTCATCTTTTTGGGTATAAAAAGTTAAAAAACTTCCACCTTTTTTAGCTGATTTAAATAACCTATTTGTAACTGAAACATCATGTTCAAATAGTTTTGATTTATATATAACTTTTTTGTTCTTATCGTAAATAAATATATAACCACCGGTATTTGAGTCATCTAAAACGATACCTACTTCTTTTGATATATGTTCATTTAGTATATTTTGTTTCTCATCTTTTAAGTTTGCATAACGATACTCTATAAGTCTATATAGCCTTGCCGTTTGTTCAACGGCTCTTCTTTTTTGATTTTGAACATAGTTTTTTTCAGTTATAACTAGCTCTTTTTTAAAGCCTCTATATTCATTAAAAATAATCACAAAAGCAGATACTGCCGCAAATATACCGGCAAAAAGAATAGCAATAATATTGATTTGATTTATACTGTGTTGTTTCCAAATATTAAACATTCGATTATTATATCAGATTTGGTATAATTATTCTTTACATATAAGGAAAAAAATGAACATCAGGTTACCTGCTGAATGGGAAAAACAAAAATCTATTATGGTTGTATTTCCAACCAACCATAAAGATTGGCAACACTCTTTAAAAAAGATACAAAAAAGCTATGTACAGTTTATAAATACTATTAGAAAATTTCAAAAATGCATTGTAGTTTGTAATAATCCTGAAATTTTAAACGAATATTTTGACTCTTTTGAAAATATTGAAATAAAAAACATACAAACAAACGATACATGGATAAGAGATTTTGGAGCTATTGATGTTTTTATAGATGATAAGATCAAATCATATAACTTTAAATTTAATGCTTGGGGAAACAAGTTTGAATCCTCTTTAGATAATAAATTCAATACAACATATTTTAAAAAAAATCTTTTGGATATAGACTTTATTTTAGAAGGCGGAAGTATAGATTCCAATGGAGAAGGAACTATGTTAAGTACTTCAAAATGTATTTTTAATGCAAATAGAAATATTACATGTAATGAATTTATGATAGAAGAAAAGATAAAAAACCTATTTGGATTAAAAAAGTTAATAATTTTAAAACATGGCTCAATTATAGGAGACGATACAGATTCACATATAGACACACTTGCTCGTTTTATAAATAAAGACTCTATAGCATATGCAAAATGTTATGATAAAAATGACATTCATTTTAATGAGCTAGAAAAAATGGAAAAAGAGTTACAAAATACTCCTTTTAAACTCATTCCTATTCCTCTTCCCAATCCAAAAACTTATAAGAACAGAAGACTACCTGCAACATACTTGAACTTTGTTTTTATTAATAATGCTTTAATAGTACCTACATACAATGATGAAAATGATGAAAAGGTAATAGAAATTTTTAAAAGAAATATCAAAAATAGAAAAATATTAAGTGTTGACTCTTCTATTTTTATTAGAGAGCATGGTTCTCTTCATTGTTCATGCATAAATCAAATGTTACAATTATAAACATAATGTATAATTAATGTTTTAATTTGTAACAATAAACTTTTTTTTAGGAAAATAGGACTAAAATATCTTTGTAACCAACATTATACTAGAGGATAAAACGTAACAACAGCAAGCAACCTCCTCACGTTTTATCCTCTTCTTCTATTTTTTTCTGTATAATCTCAAAAAAATATGGGAAAATTATGACTTTACAAAAAAAAGCAACTATTGTATCTACTGCAACTGCAACTGTGTTAATAATAATAAAACTTACAATTGGAATTTTAAGTGGTTCTGTTGCTGTACTGGCTTCAGCAATAGATTCTGTATTGGATCTTATTATCTCTGCATTTAACTACTTTGCTATTAATAAATCTGAACAACCAGCAAATAAAACTTTTAATTACGGAAAAGGGAAAATAGAGGCACTAGCAGCAGTTATTGAGGGTACTATCATAACAATGAGTGGACTTTTTATACTCTATCACTCTATAAAAAAAGCTTATGTAGGAGAAGAAACTACTCTTCTTGGATCTTCTATACTTGTTATGGCTATCTCACTTGTTATAACTATTGCACTTGTTATATTTTTAAATTATGTTGCGAAAAAGACAAATAATATGGTAATTAAATCTGATGCATTGCACTATAAAACTGATGTTCTTAGTAATGGTGCCATTTTAATTTCACTTGTATTAATTTTCTTTACTGATTTTCATTTAATTGACGCTATTATGGGTGTTATAATATCTATATATATAATTTTTTCTGCATATGAAATTATCAAAGAGGGTGTTTTTATTCTTCTTGATGGCTCTTTAGATAAAGAGATTGTAGAAGAGATAAAGAGTATTATTGAAAATGAAAATCAAATAAGCAATTATCATTACTTAAAAACAAGAAAATCTGCAAATACCAATTTTGTTGATGTTCATCTAGTTTTTAATGAAGGTATCTCTCTTTTAAAAGCTCACTCTATTGGTGATAGAATAGAAGATAAAATAATTCTAATAAATGAAAAAGAGGAATGGGTCATAAATGTACATCTTGACCCTTACGACGACTCTATTATAAATGACCAAGAGAATAAAAAATAAGGGAGAATACCTCCCCTATTTTTATACTAAATAATCATTTGAGCTATGTTATAACCTATAAATGAAACTAGCCACGCTACGATTGTTGTAAAGAGTATCAGATATCCTAAATACTTATATCCTCCAGCCTCTTTTGTAAAAACAACTGTTGCTGCCAAACAAGGTAGATAAATCATAGCAAAAAGAACAAATGACACAGCTACAGGAAATGGTATATTTTTAGAAATAGCATCTAAAAGTCCACTGTTTTCCTCATCTACCTCATCACCAAGTGAATAAAGTATACCCATAGTAGCAACAACAACTTCTTTTGCAGCAAGTCCAGTCTCAAGTGCAACTGTCAACTTCCAATCAAATCCAAGTGGTGCAAAAAATGGTTGGGAAAATTTTCCTATTATTCCTAAATAACTATTTTCTAACTGTATTTCAGCTAACTCATTTGATAGTTTTGTTTTTTTACTTTCATCTACTTCCATCTCAATTTTTTGTTCAAACTGCTCTTCAATCTGTGTTTGTTTTGGATAGTTACTTGCAAACCATATCAATATGCTAGCTGCTAAGATGAAAGTACCGGCTTTTTTTAGATACATTAAAGCTTTTGAAATAACTGTGTGCCAAATCAATCTTAAAGATGGCATACGATATTTTGGCATTTCCATTACAAAAGGTTCATCTTTAGCTTTAAAAACAAATACCTTAAGAACTTTAGCAGAAATCAAACCAAATATTGCACCAACAATATAAATAGCAAATAGAACGTTACCAGCTTGTTCTTGGCCAAAAAATGCTCCTGCAAAAAGAACAAATATAGGCAATTTTGCTCCACAGCTCATAAAACCAATAATAAAAAGTGTTAAAAGTCTATCTCTATCATTTTTAAGTGTTCTTGCACTCATATATGCTGGAACTGAACATCCAAAGCCAGTTACTAGAGGAATAAAACTCTTTCCATGCATACCAAACTTATGAAAAAACCCATCTAGTAAAAATGCTACTCTAGCCATATATCCTGTGGTTTCTAAAAGAGCTATACCAAAGAAAAGTATAATAATATTTGGTAAAAACATTACAACGGCACCAACTCCAGCAATAGCACCATCTGCTATGAGTGAACCCAACTCTTCTTCTCCAAATATAGTCTTGGCATAATCACCTAATGAAGCGAAAAATAGATCGATCCAATCCATAGGAATTGAGCCTATCTCAAAGGTAAGTTGAAACAATCCCCACATAAAAAACAAAAAGATAGGAATACCAAAAAATTTATGTAGTAAAACAGAGTCTATCTTTTCTGTAAAACTCTCTTTCTCTTTATTTTTAAACTCTACAGTTTCCATCACAGCACCTTTTGCAAATGCCGCTTTTTCCTCAGAAAATATCTCTTCTATGTCCTTAGTATCATAATGAATATATAGATGACTAAGTGCTTCTCTGATGATTGGTAAAAGTTCTATCCAGATTGGTTCATCATGCATTTTTTTATAAGTTTTTGCATTTTCTTCTATAAGTTTTATTGCTAAATCTCTATAATTTAACTCTTCTTTATATTTTTTTTCTTCAAAAAACGTTACGATATTTTTTATCTCTTCTTCAACTACATCACTAAAAACAAGCTTTGATTTCTCATAAGAAAAACTACTTATGTCTACTGTTCTATTAACAAGTTTTCCAATACCTTTTTTAGTAACAGCTGATACTTTTACACAAGGAACACCAAGAATCGTACTTAGTTGTTCTTCATCTATGCAAATGCCCTCTTTTTTTGCTTCATCCATCATGTTAAGAGCGACTATCATTTTTTTGTTAAGTCCTAAAAGCTGGGTTGTTAAAAAAAGATTTCTCTCTAAATTTGTGGCATCTACTACATTGATTATCATGTCATAGTCTTCATTTTCTAAAAATTCTTTTGTAACTCTCTCATCTTGCGTATAATCATTTAAAGAATAGGTTCCTGGTAAATCAATAATCCTTATAGCATGATTTTGAAAATCAAAACTCACTTCTGCTTTTTCTACAGTTACTCCAGAAAAATTTCCCACTCTTAGTTTAGAGTTTGATATAGCATTGATAAGCATGCTTTTTCCCACATTTGGCTGCCCTACCAGTGCTATGGTTAAGTTTTTCATATTCTATTAACCTCTATTTTTTTCGCCTCTTCAAATCTTAAAGCGATCATACAGGTTCCAACTTCTACTTCTATATTGCTCTTTGTCATACTTAACAACTTTATTTTTACTGAGCTGTTTTTTCTCAATCCAAAAGATGCCAATCTCTCTTTTAATTCACCTTGTGCTCTTACTTTTAAAATTACTGCTTTTTCATTAGTCGTTAAATCTGCTAATGTAACCATATAAACCCCTAAAAATTCTTTAAATGATAATAATTATTGAAATAATAATTTAAAATTGATTAAATCTTGGTTAATTAGATACAATACTTTAGTTTAAAGGAGTTTATTTTGAACAATCTATATTTAATCGACCGTTTTGGTAGAATTGTTTTAGCGTTTGTTCTATTTTATCTAGCCGATATAGGCCTTAATCCATATATAATAATTGCTTTTTATTTTTTATCAACAGCAACTTTAGGATATTGCCCTATGTATAGGTTATTTAATGTCAACCTATCTTTTGAAAAAAGAAATAACTTGTTAACAAATTTACCAAAAAGTAATCCTGAACCAGTTTTCATATTTACAGCTAATGGAGTAATAGACTTTCAAAATGAAGCTTCTAAAAAAATACTGCCTGAAATAAAAAATTTTAAAGATCTCTCAAATATAAATGCTCAAGATATAATCGACAAACAGACAAAATCAAATACAAAATATAACTATAAAGATAAGGTTTATATGATAGAGTATATTGGAGTAAAAAATGACTCTTATATATTGGCTTATGGCTTTAACATAACTGATATTGAAAACAGCAGAAAAGAGTTAAAAAAACAAACTGTTACAGATGCTTTAACAGGATTAGGCAACAGAACAAAACTATTGAAAAACATAAAAGAACTACAAGATAAAAAACTGAGCTTACTTGTTTTTGATGTTGTTAAATTTAGCCAAATAAACAGTTTTTTTGGTCATAAAAGAGGTGATGAGTTTTTAAAGCAATTCGCACTTGACATAAAAAACTTTTCTAATTCTTTTAACCATAATGTATGTTGTTATAGACTTAGAGGAAATACTTTTGCACTTTTAGTAGATTTTGAAGATGATAAAAGCGGTATTGAAGATATTAGAGATGCACTTTTTACACTTTTTCAAAACATTGCTTTAAAAGTAAATGATATGACAACAATAGCAGAAATACGAGTAGGTATAGCTTCAAAATATATAACCAATGAAAATAAATTTATCTACTCATCTCTTCTTAAAAATGCAGAAACTGCTCTAAGTGAAGCAAAAAAGGAGTCTTTACCATACCTTCACTTTAAAGATATAAGCGATATTAACGATAGGTATAAAGAAAATATAGAGTGGGTGGACAGACTGCATAATGTTTTTTCAAACAAACCAAAAGCTGCAATGAAAGCTTATTTTCAACCAATATATAATCTCAAAACTCAAAAAATAGAGAAATTTGAAGCCCTTGTACGCTTCGTTAATGAAACAAAAGTTATATCTCCTTTTAAATTTTTAGATATTGCCAAGCAAATAAACTACTTACCTAAAATAACTGATACGGTTTTAAACCAAGCACTAGATACTTTTAAAAATACACAATTTGAGTTTTCTATTAATCTAACTACGCAAGACTTAAAAGAAAAAGAATTCTTAGATACACTATGTAAAAAAATAGAAGATAATAAGTTTGACATTTCATCTATTGTATTAGAAATTTTAGAAGATGAGGATATGTATGAATACATAGATACGATTAGTGAACTAAAATCTAAAGGATTCAAACTAGCTATCGATGATTTTGGCACAGGTTACTCAAACTTTCAAAAACTTCAACAACTTCATGTTGATTATATAAAAATAGATGGCAGTTTAGTAAAAAATATTGCTAAAAATCCAAATGATTTAAAAATAATACAATCTATATGTAATTATGCCAATGCTATTGGAGTTAAGACTATAGCGGAATTTGTAGCAGATAAGGAGATATATGAGCTTATTAAAAGCAGTGGAGTAGATTATGCTCAAGGTTATTATATTGGTGAGCCAAATCCTAATATAGAGGTAGATTTTAATGATAACTAAACACTCAAAAAAAATCATACTCAAAACTCTATATGATTCACATACTATTAACCAATCAGTAAAAATTGCTCTTGTAGTTGGTACTGTTTTAAACATCATAAATCAAGGTGATTTTATTTTTAATATGATGTATGAGAGTATAAACTATTTTAAGTTACTGCTCACTTACTGTGTTCCCTTTTGTGTTTCTACTTACACTGCTATTGCAATAAACATGAAACTAAAAATTGGTGATAAATCAATAATATCAACAAACCTTATATGTAAAAAATGTAAAAGCTCTTTACATGTAAAAGAAAACAATATCATTCCAGAGTGTCCGAAGTGTGGATTAAAAGGTTTATGGAAAGCAACAAAATAAAGGAATATTATGTTTTTTAAAAAAACAAATAGCACTCAAGAAATTACTATATCAATAGAAGAATTTGAACGATTAAATGCAAAAGCTAAATTATACGATAAGATAGAATTACATGAATCTCAAGAATTAGCATCAACAATTACAAATAATGCGATTGCTGTAAATAAAGCCTCTAAAACAAGGTTAAAACAAATATGCGAAGTTGAAGAGTTAACAAATAACTTCATAAACAAATCAAATGAGATTAAAGAGATATCAACAAAAAGTCAAAACTCTTCATCTGCATCAGTACAAACTAGTGAAGATGTGATAACTACTATAAAATCTCTTACGCAACTCATAGATGAATTAGCAAATATCATGGGAGATTATGCCTCAATACACAAAGAACTAGATATAAAAAACAAATCAGTGTTTTCTAAAATAGAGTCCATCTCAGAAATATCAGACCAAACAAATCTTTTAGCACTTAATGCCGCTATAGAAGCTGCACGTGCAGGAGAGCATGGTCGTGGATTTGCAGTTGTTGCTGATGAAGTTAGAAAACTAGCGGATGAATCAGAAGCATCAGCGACAGAGATAGCAGATGAGACTAAAAGTATGATAGAGATTTCAAACCAAGCTCAACAAAAAAGTAAAAATGCATATGAACTAGTAGAAAAAAGTCAAGAAGTAGCCCAAAAAGGGGTTGAACTTTTACTTGAACTTATGAGAAAAGCTCAAAATAATAAAAAAGAGATAAACACATCTTTATCTCATATAGACGATCAACTTAAAAATTCAGATACTATTAAAACAAAAATAACAACTATAGTTGAAGATACCAAAAAAGCGATAGAAGGAAGTGCCACTAATATGGAATTAGGAAAAAATCTAACAGGAATTCTAAAAAATGTCAAAAGTTAAAAAGTTAAAAGTTGGTCTAATACAACAAGCTTATAAAAACTCTAAGAGAGCTACTATAGAAAAGACTCTAAGTATGATAAAAGAAGCAAAATCAAAAGATGCTGAGTTAATATTACTTCAAGAACTGCACCAAGATAGATACTTCTGCATAAATGAAGATACAGATAACTTTAACAAAGCTAATAATTTTAAAGAAGATATAGAGTTTTGGTCAAGTGTTGCAAAAGAAAACCAAGTTGTATTGGTAACTTCACTTTTTGAAAAACGAACTGCTGGTATTTATCACAATACTGCTGTAGTTTTTGAAAAAGATGGAAGTGTAGCAGGAAAATATAGAAAAATGCATATTCCAGATGATCCAGGTTTTTATGAAAAGTTTTATTTTACCCCAGGTGATTTAGGCTATGAGCCTATACAAACCAGTGTCGGGAAACTAGGAGTTCTTATATGTTGGGACCAATGGTACCCAGAAGCTGCAAGACTTATGACTCTTAAAGGTGCTGAAATTCTTATTTATCCAACTGCCATTGGCTGGTTTGATGAAGATAGTAAAAACGAAAAGCAAAAACAACTAGATGCTTGGATAACAGTTCAACGTGGACATGCTGTAGCAAATGGACTTCCTGTTGTATCTATAAACAGGGTAGGTAAAGAGTTAGATAACCATAATGTTCTTGATGGTATACGTTTTTGGGGAAACTCTTTTGTAGTTGGCCCACAAGGTGAATTTTTATCACATGCAAGCAGTGATAAAGAAGAAGTTGTTATCATTGAAATAAATATGACTAAGAGTGAAGAAGTAAGAAAAATCTGGCCATTTTTAAGAGATAGAAGAATAGAAACTTATGAAAATATAGAAAAGAGATTTATAGATTAAATCTCTTTTCTATGAAAATAGTATTTTTTACTTAATTGTTTTAAAATACCACATTAAAGCGAACATAAGACCTGATGTAGTTGCAATGTTTTCATCAAACATAAAC
This sequence comes from uncultured Sulfurospirillum sp., assembly GCA_965306065.1. Lineage (GTDB taxonomy): Bacteria > Campylobacterota > Campylobacteria > Campylobacterales > Sulfurospirillaceae > Sulfurospirillum_A. Next base: position 29,088 of record CBDLTN010000009.1, read on the forward strand.
TCCATTGCTTTATCTTTTTTAAGATATATAACTTCTATATCTTCATGGTCTACCCCACCACCTTCACTTACTTTCATACTATCATCTATAGTTGCAAAGTAAAGAGTTTGGCGTCCTCCGGCAAAACCTACTGCTGTATAAAAAGAGGTTATCTTTTCTACTTTTTCTAAAGGAACATCATATCCTGTCTCTTCCAAAATCTCTTCATAAGCTATCTCTTGAAGACTTTTATCTTTATCTACCAATCCAGCACAAAGCTCATAAGTATATCCATCTTTATTTTTAAGGTATATTGATGGTCTAAACTGTTTTACAAATACAAAAGAGTCCAACTCTTTATGGTAAAGAAGTATTGCAACACTGTCATGAGCATCAACTATATCCCAACGCTTTTCAATATCATTTTGTATATAAAACATACTTTTTGGTTTTACGTAAGCTGAATCATTACAATCTTCAAGTCTTAAAAATTTTATCATTTAAATATCCCTCTTCTCAAAAAACAAATTCTTGAAAATTTTTCATTATATTAAGTACAAATTACTATTTTAATAGTCTATTTTACATTAATATTAAACTAGCCAATCCTAAGAAACTAAGAAAGCCAACTACATCTGTTGATGTTGTTAAAACTACAGTACTTCCAATAGCTGGGTCAATTCCTATCCTTTTTAGAATCAAAGGAACCATAGAGCCTATAAGTCCTGCACAAAGAAGATTTATAAGCATAGAAGCGGCTATAACAAATCCTATTCTACCATCTCCAAACCAAATTAAGGCAATAAATCCAATAGCAATAGCAAATACTAAACCATTTGCCATAGACAGTATCATCTCTTTTCGTATTGCTTCTTTTGCATTTTCTATATCTATCTCACCAATAGCTAACTGACGGACCATAATAGTAAGTGATTGTGTTCCTGCATTTCCACCCATAGAAGCTACTATAGGCATCAAAACTGCAAGTGCTACATAAGCTGTTAATACTTCTTCAAACTGACCTATTACAGCAGAAGCTAATATAGCAGTCAAAAGGTTTAAAAAAAGCCAAATCAGCCTAGATTTTCCTGCTTCATATATGCTCTCTTCATGTTCTATTTCATCATCGACACCAGCTAGTTTATATATCTGATCTGTTGCTCTTTCTTGAATAATATCATAAATATCATCTGATGTAATTCTTCCTAATAGTTTTCCATGATAGTCTACTATGGGCAAAGCTGAGAGGTCATAATCTTCGAAAAACTCAATTACTTTTGAAATATCTTCATCATCTCTAACGTATCTTGGTTTAAATTCGTCCTCTCTACCTTCAAGTTCTTTTCTAAAATTTTCATCAAAATTAAAAGTGATTAAATCTTCTAAAGAGATAGAGTAAATTAATCTATCTAATTTTCCAACTATAGATACTTGATGAACATTTTCTAACTCACCTTCATTTTTTAGTTTCTTTAATCTATTTACAGCTGATTGTATCTTTTCATCATAAGAGGCTGTAAAAACCTCTGTTTGCATGTATGCACCAGCTTTTTCTTCATCATACCTGCTAAGACGTTTAATATCTTCTTGGTCTTCTTCATCCAAGCTTGATAAAATCTCTTCTGCTTTTTCTTCATCTATCTCTTCAATGTCTTGTATAAGATCAGTTGCATCATCACTCTCAAGATCTTCAATGGCATGGCTAAGTTGTTCAGATGGTATATTTTCTAAAATCTCTTTAAGATAGTGTTCTGGAAGTTCAAGAACTAAATCTCCAAGTATATCGTTTGGAAACCTTTGTAAAAGTGAAATAAAAACTGTTTCATCATCAGCTCTTATCGCTTTGAGGTATTTTGCTAAATCTGATACAGATATCTCATAGTCAATTCTTCCTGATAGATAGGTTTCAATTATCTCTATGTTATCTTTTATCTCTCTATTTTTAGGCATTTACAATCCTATTGAACTGTCTCTTTAGTTCTATCTAGACTTACTATATAATCAAAAGACTTCTCTTTTGTCGGATTTTCATAATCATTAAGAGCAATCTCTATATCTTCTTTGTAGCTCTTTATATAAGTAAAAAACTCTTTTCTTTTTTTACCAGTTAATTTAGATTTCGTAACTTTAACCACGCTATTTGGGTTTATAGCACGATTGTTTTTATACAAACCAAAGTGAAGGTGTGGACCAGTACTCATACCAGTACTTCCAACATAACCTATAACTTGTCCTTTTTTAACCCATTTTCCTCTCTTCATACCTCTTTTATAACCCTTCATGTGAGCATATAAAGTTTTATATCCATTATCATGTCTTACTGTTATGGTTTTTCCATAACCACCTTTTCTACCGAGCTGTATAATCTTACCATTACCAGCAGACCTTATAGGCGTACCACTTTTTGCAGCATAATCTATACCTAAATGAGCTCTATACCTTTTTAAGATAGGATGCCATCTTTTGTAAGTAAATCTATCTGATATTCTATGGTAATTAACTGGTTTTGCAAGGAAAAACCCTTCTACTTCTTTACCTTTTGCGTCATAAAACCTTCCTTTATTGTAACTAAAAACATAATTTTTAGTTCCTCTTACTTCAACCATAGCAGCTTCTATTTTAGGAGAGCCAAATTGTCTACCTAGCCTTGTTCTTTTTTTATAAAAAATAACTACTCTATCACCTTTTCTTAATCTCTTAAAATTTACACTATTTTTAAAAGCTTGTATAAATTCATGTGCTAAAAGGTAGTTATTTGTTTCATTGATTATATCTTGATAGGGGGAGCTTTTTATCTCTACTGTAACTGTTAGTTTCTCTTCTTGATAAGATATAGGAGTCGTTGTAAACTCATATCCGTCATCTTGTTTTATGATATGAAGCTGTAACTCTTCCCCAATAGGAATCATTACTTGCTCTATAATATTGTCTTCATTTTTAAGAATTTGGTACTTTATATCAGACATTATTTCAGTTGCTAATTCTTGTTCAGCACTATCTAAATCATAATATATACTAAGGGGAAGCTTGTTGTTTTCTAAAAAAGTTAAAAAAGTCTCACCTTTAGCCCATTTTTCTACATGTAAAGTCGAAGCACTAAGTGAAATCGCCCAAAATATCAATACTAGAAATACTCTTATCATATACGCAACCCTTTTTTAAACTCCAGATATTCTACCCAAACAACTCTAAATCTTCTTTTAAAAACTGTTATAGTATAATCACCGTTATATTTAAATGTAAAGCAAAAGGAGTTCCATTGCGTAAGTTATTGGTAATAGTTGGTATATTTTTAATCTCTTGGCAAAGTGCAAATGCCAAGTCAATTTTTAGTGAATTTAGTACAGAAGTACTTGAGATAAATGGAAGAACTGCAATCATCAAAAACTCTGATGAAATTGTTGTAGGCTCATCAGGTATAGTTACTCATACTTTTGAGAATGGAATATCGACTATAGTTGCACGTGCAGACGTTATTAAAAAAGAAGGTGACAAAGCAACAGTAAGATTTGATGTGTATAAACTTTCTACTCAAGTTGCATTTCCAAAACCAGGTATATTACCTGCAGTAGGTGATAAAATTACTTTAAACTATTTATATGATAGAGCTTTGATAGTAGCACCTAATTATAAAGTTTATAAAGAAGTTACAAAACACTTTAAAGATATAGAATGGGTTCACCCTGACATCGTTGCAGCTTATCTTGCAAAAATATTTAGACCAAATCCAGATAGAGAAATTTTTCAAAAAGTTTGTGAAGCTAATTCTGCAGGACTTATCTTTTTTGCACTTAACAACAAAGGACATTTTGTAGATTGTAGTAACTTTAGAACAGTGAAAGAAGTGAAAACAGGACACATTAAAAAAGCACAAGTACCTTTTTATAGCAGAGTAAAAAACATAGATACTAGCTGGATTAAATGGAGTAGTTCTAATATAACAGACTATAATGCTCACTATAGAAGTGTGATAGGCAGATAAATGAAACCTTTACATGTAAAGTATTTCAAAAAACTTCTTGGAGATGAAAATGTATATGATGACAAGGCTCACTTAATAGCTTATGCCTACGATGCTACAAGAAATAGATATGAGCCTGATTTAGTAATTTTTCCAAGAGATGAACAAGATGTAAGTGACATACTCAAGTACTGTAACGAACATAAGATTATCATAACTCCACGAGGAGCTGGAAGTGGTTTTACAGGTGGTGCCTTGCCTGCTGAAGGTGGTATTATCTTAGCATATGAAAAACATATGAATAAAATTCTTGAAATCGATATGGAAAATATGGTTGCAGTAGTTCAACCTGGTGTTATCAACATGGACTTACAAAAAGCGGTTGAAGAAGTAGGACTTTTTTACCCACCAGACCCTGCAAGTGAACACTACTCTACTATAGGTGGAAACGTAAGTGAAAATGCCGGCGGTATGAGAGCTGCAAAATATGGTATTACTAAAGATTATGTTATGGCATTGCGTGTTGTTATCCCAAATGGTGAGATCATAAGAGCTGGAAAAAGAACTATAAAAGATGTAGCAGGATATAACATCGCTGGTATTGTTATTGCAAGTGAAGGAACTCTTGGATGTATCACTGAGATAACACTAAAACTAATTTCAAAACCACAACTAAGCCAAAGTATGATGGGTGTTTTTCCAACAGTTAACGATGCTATGAATGCAGTATATAAGACTATGGCAGCAGGAGTTACTCCTGTGGCAATGGAATTTTTAGATAACTTAACTATACGTGCAGTTGAAAAAAAATACAACAAAGGTCTTCCAACAGAAGCTGGAGCAATTCTAATCGCAACTATTGATGGAAATCTTGAAATTGAATTAAAAAATCAACTTGAAATACTTCAAACGAAGTTCAAAGAAAATGGATGTATAGATTTTAAAATTGCTCAAGATGATAAAGAAGCAGCTGATTTATGGTTTGCAAGAAAAAATGCATCTCAAAGTATAACTATGTATGGAAGCAAAAAACTAAATGAAGATATAACAGTTCCAAGAAATAAACTTCCTGAGCTTCTTAAACAAATAGGTGAAATTTCACAAAAGTACAATGTAAATGTGCCATGTTTTGGACATACCGGAGATGGGAATGTTCATACTAATGTTATGGTCGATGGTAGTGATGAAAAACAGTTAGAAATTGGACACCAAGCTATAGAAGAAATTTTTAAAGCAACAGTTGATTTACAAGGAACACTAAGTGGTGAACATGGAATTGGACTTAGTAAGGCACCTTATATGCACTTAGCATTTAGTGAAGGTGAAATGGAGTTATTTCGATCTATCAAAAAAGCGTTTGATCCAAACAACATACTAAATCCAAATAAAATGGGGTTATAAATGCCAACTAAAGATGAAGCTTTAGCGTTTCTAAGAAGAGTCAAAGACCCTTCTATCGCTCACTATGCTTCATCTTTGAGTTTTCATACTATCCTTTCTCTTATACCTATTTTGCTTATCTCTTTTAGCATTTTTACAAAGATGCCTAGCTTTAAAGAATACTATGAAAAAATTCAAAACTTTATATTTAACTCTCTTATGCCAGCACAACAAGATGTAGTAACCCCATATCTAAACAAGTTTATGGAAAATACAGGAAGTATGGGAATTACAGGTTTTATCTTTGTATTGTATGTTTCTATGATGTTCTTTTTGGATTATGAGAAGATAATGAGTAAAATTTTTAATACACAAAAAAGAACTCTTTGGGAATCAGTTACAACTTACTGGACTATGCTTACAATGATGCCTTTAGGACTTGGTCTTTCATTTTATCTCTCATCTTTGATAAACAATTTTCTTAGTTCAAATGAGATAACAAACTCTATTAATCTACTTCCATTTTTACCGTATCTGATCATCTGGTTTTTATTTTTTGTTATGTTCATGATTTCAGCAAATAAGCAATTAAAGAAAAAAAGCACACTAATAGCTTCATTTGTCACTTCTCTTATCTGGTATGGTTCAAAGTCACTCTTTGTCTACTATGTAGCTTATAACAAAACTTATCTTAGTATTTATGGCTCATTTAGTATTCTCATGTTCTTCTTTTTGTGGGTATACTTCTCATGGATGATTTATATCTATGGAGCAAAACTGTGTTCAGTTCTAGATGAAAAACAAAGACACAGCGAGGATGGGCAAGAAAAAACACAACAGTCTAACTCTAATAGCAACTAAAGATAAAAGAAGATAACTAATAAAAAACCAAAGTGGTGTAATAATCTTGTCTATATCTACTTCTAAAGAGAAAAACCAACTTACAAAGACATCTAAACTTCCTCCTAAATCTATTACAT
>CBDLTN010000010.1:0-34966 GCA_965306065.1 uncultured Sulfurospirillum sp.
GGTAATAGGTTTAGATGATAAAGAAGGAACAATAGAGTATATTACTAGAGAAAAAACCTGTATTTGTGGAACTGAAGAGGTTGTTAGGATTTTAAGAAAGCTAGATTTGGAAGTTCTATTTTACGAAAAATCAGGTACTTTTTTAGAAGAGGGAAGAGTTGTTTTAAAAGCAAAGGGCAAAGCTTCAGCTCTTCATATGGCTTGGAAAGTATGTGTAAATATCTTAGAAAATGCTTCTGGAATTGCCACAAGAGCTAAAAAATTTGTAGAAATTGCAAAAGCACAAAACCCATATATTGAAGTGATTACTACAAGAAAGAATTTTCCAGGTACAAAAAAATTATCTATAAAAGCTATTACTGCTGGTGGGGCATTACCACATAGACTTGGGCTCTCGGAAAGTGTTTTAGTTTTTGAAGAACATATGAGGTTTATTGGTGGTGTAGAAGGGTTTTTAAAAAAAATTGACTTTATTAAAAAAAGAGCTGGAGAAAAAAGAATTATTGTAGAAGCACATAATGTAAAAGATGCAGTAATTTTGGCAAAAGCTGGCGTAGATGTAATTCAGTTGGATAAATTTAGTATAGAAGATATTAAAAAAAGTATTAAAGAGATAAAAGTTATTTCAAGTGCTATTAAAATAGCAGCTACTGGTGGTATGAATTTTGAAAATGTAAAAGAAGTAGCAAAGACAGGTGTAGACTTGATAATTACTTCAGCTTTATATTTTGGAAAACCATCAGATATAAAAGCTGATATACAGACGCTAAAGGAAGTTTAAGGACTTCCTTTTAAGTAATTATAATAGGGTTAAATGCTTTTGAGGCAACAAGAACATCATCTCCAATATTCATTTTAATTATCTCTTCTTCTGTTGCAACTACTTTAGTTAAATTGTTACCTATAAGAAGTGTCACGATAAATATCGTATCTGCTTTTTGAATTTTTAAAATTTTTGCCGAAAATTTGAATTTACCACTGATGTTTGATTTATCAAAAAGTATATCAGGAGAGCCTTCTTTTATAATTTTTCCATTTTCTACTACTTTGACTTGATTTGCGAGTTTGTATACTTCCGCAATATCATGACTTATGAGTAGTGTTGTCATTTTAAAGTTTTTATGAATTTTCTCAATATCATTTTGTAGTTGCTGCCTCATTGTACTATCTAGTGCTGAGAGTGCTTCATCTAGTAAAAATAGTTTAGGCTTTCTTGCAACTGCTCTTGCTAGTGCTGTTCTTTGTTTTTGTCCACCTGATAAGACATTTGGAAGTTTGTCTTGAAGTTCTTTTAATTCTACTATTTCTAAAATCTCTTGTAAAAAATCTTCATCTTTATGACTTTGTGCAAATCTAAGGTTCTCTATAACGCTCATATTTGGAAATAGTGCATAATCTTGAAAAACAAAACCTACATCTCTTTTTTGTGGTGGTAAAGATATTTTTTTGTTTGAATCAAACCAGATTTTGTTATCTACTTTTATACAACCTTCATCAGGAATTTCTAACCCACTTAATAGTCTTAAAAGAGTTGTTTTACCTGAACCTGATTGTCCAAAAATAGCATTTAAAGAGTTGTCTTCTATCTTTGTTTTAAAATGAAAATCTATTTTTTCATTTTTGTTTTTAAAACTCTTTTTTATATCTATCTCTATCATCTTAAAACCCCACTAAATTTTCTGTTTATAACATAAACAACAAGTAGAACTGCAAAGCTTATAACAAAAAGTGTAAGTGCATATTGATTTGCTAGGTCGTAGTTTAATGCTTCTACTTCATCGTATATTGCGATTGATGCAAGCCTTGTTTCACCAGGTATGTTTCCTCCTATCATCAAAACTACTCCAAATTCACCTATCGTATGAGCAAAAGTAAGTACTATTCCAGTAAGTACTGAAGCTCTTATATTTGGAAGTTGAACGTATAGAAGTGTTTGTAGCTTTGATTTGCCAAGAGTGTATGAAGCTTCAATAAGAGATTTTGGTAAGGATTGTAAACCTGATTGTATTGGATGAATCATAAACGGAAAACTAAATATAACTGAACCAATTATGATTCCTTCAAAAGATAAAACCAATCTCATATCAAAGTATTCTTCAAAAAAACCGCCAGTAAGACTGCTAGGTCCTAAGAAAACTAATAGATAAAAACCTATAACAGAAGGGGGCAAAACCAAAGGCATACTTACTATTGTCTCAAAAACAGGCTTTAGTTTTGATTTTGTATTACAAAGCCAAAATGCAATTGGAATACCAATTATAAAAAGTATGATAGTTGTTATTAGTGCTACTTTAAAAGTAAGCAACATTGTTTCTATAAACATTAATTTTCCTCTATCAAAGATATTTCGTTAGCTTTTATAAGAGCAATTACCTCTTTTCCTTTTTCTAGTTTTAGTCTTGAAGAGGAACGTGATGTTATGATTGAAGTAATATCACCATCTTTACATGTAAGGGTTATCTTAGTAAGAATTTTACCATTTTGTATAGAACGTATCTTACATTTTATTTGGTTTGACATACTAATAGGACCAAGGTCTACAAGAGCAATTGCTACTTCTGTTTCTTTAAATGCCAAGGTTATATCTTTACCTAGCGTAAGATAATTGCAACTTTGAGGAGTATCGAGTAAAACTGTACCAAATGAAGACTCACCAATTTGTATGTTTACAAGAGATATACCTTCGTATGAGTTTATATCTGTTATTTTGCCTTTTAGTTTATTCATTTACCATATACCCATATTTTTTTAAGATTTTTTTACCTTCATTTGAGAAGATAAAGTTATAAAAATCTTGTGAGGTCTTTTTGTTTTTTTCAAAGCCATATTTTAAAATAACAATACCTTGTTTAATAGGAAGATAGTCTTTTTTATCAAGTTCAATCCATTTTCCTACGTTATGCATCTTAGGAGATAAGACAACTGATTTTGCTGTTATACCTATATCGGCTGAACGAGAATATATATATTGATTAGTTTGCGAAATACTTTCGCCCCAAACAATTTTTTTATATATAGTATCTTTTAGATTGAATTTTTCCAAAACTCTTAGTGCTTCTACACCATAAGGGGCATTCTTTGGATTTGGAATTGCTATCTTTTTAACTTTTTTTTCTTTTAAACTTTCTAAATTTATATCTATATTTTTCTTTAAACTCCAAAGAACTAATCCCCCATAAGCATATACCTGTGGTTTTGTAATGGCTAAGTTTTTTGTATATAAGTATGTCGGATATTTCATATTTGCAGATAAAAACATATCAAATGGAGCGCCATGTTCTATTTGTGCTGTTAGTTTACCAGAAGACGATACTATAGGAATTATTTTTACATTAGTATTTTTCTCATATGCTACAACTATCTCATCAAATGCAAAACGAACATTCGCTGCAACTGCTACTTTTAAAGAACTTGCATATATATTTGTTGTTAATACTATTATAAAAATTATCTTATAAAACATTTTATTCCTTTCGTTATATTTATAAAAGTATAACGAAAGAAACTTAAATTCCTATAATTGTATCACTTGGTCTAAATGAAGCGTACACATTTTTATTAGAGTGTAAGGCTTCAAATTCATTTAATGATAAAACAGAAGTAAGTGTTAGTTTTTCATTGATTTTGAGAAGTACTTCTACTAAATCTTTCTCTTTTTTTATTTTTATTATTGTTCCCTTTAGTGAGTTTTCATTATCTTCAAGAGTTAATTTTACCCAAGAAGCTTTTATAAGTGCATAGACCTTTTTGTCTTTTTTTATGCCTAATTCATTGACACTTTCATTTGTTATTGAAGCTTTTATACTAAGCTCGTCACCTAATTCAATTATTAATTCTGTATTTATTTTAGCTTTTTTAATTTTTTTAACTGTACCAAAAAGTTGATTTCTTGCACTAGTTCTTAATGAGCTTCTTTGCAAAAATTGTTCAAGTTCATCTATGTCATCTGTATATTCATCTATTGATTTTAGAAAATCTTGTTGCGTTTTATATAGTAACTCATATATTTTTATGTAGTTATGAGCTTTTTGGGTTAATTTACTACCACCTCCGCCTTTTCCTCCACTGTTTGAGATGATTAACTCTTCATCAGAGAGTTCTTTCATCTCATTTAAAGAGTCCCAAGCAGCCTTGTAGCTCATTTTCATAGCTTTAGCGGCACGTGAGAGAGAACCTTGTTCATCGATTTGTTTTAAAAGTTCGATTCTGCCTTTTCCCAAAAAACCTTTTTTATTTTTGTCTATCCATAGACTAGAGTCTAGTTTAATCATCTTTATACATAAACTTAAAAGGAATTCTTACTATTTTAGGTTTGTATCCTGTAAAACCACCCCAGAGCGCAACTAAAAGTAGTTGAAGCCAAAGAGGGGCTCCTAAAAGAGCAGATCCGTAAAAAATAGTTAAACTAACACCTATGATAATAATAAAATCTATTATTGTATCTACTGTTTTTGTTGCTTTATTTTTTGCCATTTAAAACCTTTTTTTCAAGATTAACTAAAAAGAGTTTAAATCTCGATAATTGTTTTATTTCGCCCAGTAGTTTTTGCTTTGTATAGTGCATTATCTGCACGTTTTATAAGAGTTTCTTTAGTATCACCTTTGTTAAGCATAGATAATCCTATACTACATGTAAGTGAAGCTGCTTTATCAAATTCGTATGATGCTATTGTTTTTCTTATTTTTTCACCTAGTTTATAACCATCATTTATATTTGTTTGAGGAAGCATAAGTATAAACTCTTCTCCTCCCCATCTTGCAAATATGTCAAATTCACGTCTATTAGAAGATATAAGTTTTGCAAAAACTTTCAATATTTCATCGCCTACATCGTGACCATGCGTGTCATTGATAATTTTAAAGTGATCAATATCGATAAATATAATAGTAAGAGGATTTAGATATCTTGTGCTTCTTGAAAACTCAGAGTGGTATAGCTCATCAAATTTTGATCTTCCATAAACTCCTGTAAGTGCATCTATATTTGCTCGTTTTTTAAATTTTTCTGCACGTTGTTGAAGTTTTGTTATATCTGAAAGGACGATAACATGTTGGTTGTCTTCATCTTCGAGTTTATCTATTTTAATAGCAAGTGTACAAATCTCACCTTTGTAGTTTTTCATTTGTACTACTCGTTTTGTTTTTTCAGTGTTTTTTAACGTTTCTATTAAATTATCAGTTATGTTTGTCAAATCTAAGCTCAGATGCCCTTTAGCTTCAATAAAATAGTGACTTAAACACTTATTTCTTTTTTTAAATTCAGATATGTTTTTTATACCAAAGAATTTTCTTAATGATTTGTTTACAGATTGTATATCACAATTTGATTTGACTAGTATCATCTCATCCAAAGTATCTATTACAGTTTGAAATTTTTTAGAGTCTTTTCTTTTTTTAGTTACGAACAGTCTTAAAAGAACCATTATCACAATTAAAATTATAAAAGATGAGATAGCTATTGTCCAAAATAGTTTTTGTGCTTCTTCAAAGTACTTATCCAAAGGTAGTAGTACTTTTACAAAAGCATTTAGTTCACCATTTTTATGATAAAAACCTTGTTGGTTTCCATACATTTTTATAATTGATCTTGGAGCATCTTTAGGATATCCATGGCATTTTAAACATTTTTCGTCCATTCTATCTGCAGGTTGCGCAAAATATAAGTATTTACCTTTTTCTGTATCTATTACTTTTTTATAGAAATTTAATTTACCACTATTGAATTTTTCTATTAATTTAATCTCTTCTTCTGTAGCTTTGTTAATTATGTTTTTAGGATTGATGGCAGCAAAAGATATATTAATGGCTGGAAGGTTCTCTTTTTGCCTTAATTCATTGTAATAAACATTCATTTGTGTGGAAATATATGGATAAGAATATATTTCAGGTAAAAATATATCTTTTTTGTAAGTATCCATATGGGCTATTTTTTTCAAGGTATCTCTTTGATCTTCCCTAAAAAACTTTCTTCCTGCTTTTATGTGTCTTAATAAATCTTGAGTTCTAATTTGTGCTTGGTTAATAGCACTGTTTTGAGATGCATCATAGTAAAAAAACAGTACAATACTATATACAAATATTGTAAAAAATAAAGCAGGAAAAAAACTTTTTATTTTCAAGTAGATACTCCATAAAAGGTTAAAAAAACTTAACTAAACAGGGAATTATAGTAATTATTTAGTTAAAAGTAGTTTAAATATAGGAAAGAAATGGCACAAACAGTTTTAGAAGTGTTTAAGAATGAACAAGAGGTTAAAAAGTCTACATTTATATCTTTTTTAGTTCCAATTCATAGGTTTGATTCTTTACATGTAGATCTAAAAAACAAACATCCAAAAGCGAATCATATAGTTTGGGCAAAAAGGTATCTCAATGAATATGAACAGATTGTAGAAAACTGCAGCGATGATGGTGAGCCAAAAGGAACTTCCGGTCCTCCTGTGTTAAATGTGATGAGAGGCAACGAACTAATAGAGTGCGGAATTTTGATTGTGCGTTATTTTGGTGGAATTAAACTTGGTACCGGTGGACTCGTTAGAGCCTATGGAGGAGGAGCAAAAGGCATCATTTTTGATGCAACTCTTTGTCCTTATATTAAAAAAGAGAAGTTTAGATTTTCTACTATATATTCTTTAGTTCCAAGGTTTGAACATTTTTTGGAAAAAAAAGGTTTATATGTAGATAATAGAGCTTATGAAGCAGATTGTATAATCTGGAATATAACTATGAGTGAAAAAGAGCGAAATCTATTTTTAGAATTCGCTCTTGCTTTTGAAAGAGATGGCTATAAAACTCTATAGTCCTTATTTTAAAAAGTACATTTGTATTACTTGCCAAGTTGCTGAACTACATATTCCTGCTAAGAGTCCAGCAAATAGATCATCTCCCATAACACCTAATCCACCTTTTACATCTCTGTCTATTCTTCCTATAATAGAAGGTTTCCAGATGTCAAATATTCTAAAGAAAATAAAACTTAGAACAATTTGAGTCCAGTTATCAGACGCGATAACAAAGGCTAACCAAAGACCAACAACTTCATCTATGACAATACTTTTGTCATCATGTGTACCAGTCTCTTTTTCATATATGTTTATTTGTTTAACACCTATGATAGTAATAAGAATTGTAAGTAGAAGAAGAGTATCAATGGATAGATATTGAAGGAGTAAAACTCCTACTAAAGCTGCTGCAATGCTTCCAGCAGTTCCTGGAGCCCAAGGAGATAATCCGCTATAAAAAAATGTTAAAAATAGTTTTCGCACTGTTAAGTTCCTATGTTAATGACATTGTCTGATGTAGATTCATCAGTTCTAAATAAAAATCTTTTTCATCGTGAGATTCTAAAAGTCCAGAAGTTGGGAAAATATTATCATATATTTTTTGAATATTTTTAAATCTATTTGGTAACATTTCACTAAGAAGTATTGCTGATATATCTTTTCTCATCAAAACTGCAGGTGGTAAGATACCAACTTTAAGAAGTTCCATAAGTGTTTCAGAATCATATTTTATATGGTGGTGTTGTCCATGAGGACAAGTGTTTTTGCTTACTAATGTTTTACATTCGTTACAATATACAAATTCTGTAATGACATCGACATCAATACCTAGTGACTCATATCTGTTTAGTATAGATTTCATTTCATTTTTATCATAATACATTCCTATGCCGCTATGACTTTGAGCAAGGACAAGTTTATCACATCCTAAATTACGAGCACAAATACTATCTAAAACAGCATTGTTGTATCCAGCAAAGATGTATGTATTTTCAAAAGGTACTATAATAACTCTGCTTTTTGGCAGATAGTTATCTACAAAGTATTGTAGAGTTTTTAGTCTTAGTTTATAAGATATTAAGTCCTCAGTATAAGGTTTTAATAAAAATATAATCAATAAATCAGTCTTTTCCAAAGTAACTCTTATAAGTCTTTCATGTGCTCTATGAAAGGGTCTTGCACTCATCATGACTGAAGCTACAGTTTTAGGTTTAATTCTCTCTTTTGCTTGGGCAATAGTGTTTTTTATATCTTTTATATCATCAAAATCAAGTTCATATTTGCCACTAACTGCATAATCACCAAGACGTTTTAAAAACAGGGCAGTTTCAGGATTTGAAGGATCATAAGTACCAAAAATCTGTTCTATTCTTCTTCTTTTATCTACTTCAAAAACTTCATCTACTGTGATATGACCTTTAACTTCACCATCTACCACAAAATCAAGTACTTCACCTTGAATTGCACTTGTTAAAACATTCGCATTTTTTTTACCAAAAGGGGCAATTATAAAAGGAAAAGGAAAAGGAGTTCCTTTATAAAAACCTGTTTCATCTACTTCTTTTGCCTCTTTTTTATTCATCAACTTATCTACAGGACTAAGTATGCCCTCTTTTGCAAAAGAGAGAGTTGCTAAAGCCTGTTTGTCTATAAAAAGTTGTCTATTTTTTTTCTTCATTTAAATATTTCTTTTTTTAGAAAATAAATTCCTAAAAAATTCCTTTCACTAAAGCTTCGCCCTTGGCGAGATAAATTCTTATTTTCATTACTTTTTCTTTTTAATTCCATATTTTTTTCTTTTCTCCCAAAGACTTTTTCTTGAAATTCCTAGTTTTTTTGATAACTCAGTATCTGGAAATTTATTTTGAAAATTCAGTATTATGTATTTGACATAATCATCAATACTAAGTATATCCCCTCTATCAAAAACTTTATTGTCAGTTGCTATTTCTACTTCAGGGATAAGTTCTTGATTTTCGTTTATATCTGTTGTTGATATGATTGCACGTCTATCTTCTATAAGGTTTAGTACTTTTAGCTTTTCACTCTTTTTAATATTTTGAAGATCAACAAGATATAAAAGTTCATTATAAGGGGTTTTGACTATTTTTTCAATAGCCGTATCACATGTTAAAGAAATAAATGTAAAAGGTTCACTTTTCTCCACACTATAATGAAAAACAACTGCATCCGCATGTTTTTGAAAGTTAGTTTTTAAAAGTACAGGAAGTTTTGTTTTTGTATTTATTGGTTTAAGCTCTGAGCTTTCAAAAAGGTTATTTACATACTCTTTATATGTGACATTCTCTTTTTTAAGAGCATTAAAATCTTTTAAGTGTTGAAGTTTTCTTATAAGCTCTTCAATCATAAAAGGCTTTTGAATATAGTCATTTGCTCCAGCTTTGATAGGGTTTGAGACTGTATCATTACTTATATAAGATATCATTAGTATGATGATAGAAGATTTATGTTTTTCAATCACTGGATAGAAATTTTGACCAGATATATTTGTCGATAGTAAAACAGCATCATATCTCTCGTCCTTTACAGCATCTTTAATCGAAGCTGCCATATCACAGTAATATCCTATTTCTGTTAATTTAGCTGCAATACTCTGCGCTAAATAGATTTCGTTTTCTACTATTAGAATTTTCATTAATGTTTCCAATTACAGTATTTTAATGTTGCAGTTGCATTTACAGCAACTCCTTCTTCTCTTCCTACAAATCCAAGTTTCTCTGTAGTAGTCGCTTTAACATTTACATGTAAAGGATTTACATGTAAAATACCCGCTATGGTTTCCCTAATGAGCTTTTTGTAAGGCGCTAGTTTTGGTGATTCTGCCATAATGGTCAAATCACAATTAACTATCACAAATCCAACATTATATAAAAATGATACAACTTTTTTTAACAACTCTTTTGAGTCTGCATTTTTATGTGCAGGGTCACTGTCTGGAAATAGTTCACCTATATCTCCAGCTGAGCTTGCACCTAAAAGAGCATCTATAAGAGCATGCAATGCTACATCTCCATCAGAGTGTGCTTTAAATCCTCTATCATCTTTAATCTTGACACCACCAAGAACCATTTTTTTACCTAATTCAAATTGATGTACATCGTACCCATTACCTACAAACATATCTATTGAAGGATCGTTTAAATCGGATATTATTTCAATATCTTCAAGTGAGGTAACTTTATTGGCAGCTCTGTCACCAATTACATATTTAACACTTCCTCCATTTGCTTTAATCGCACTACTGTCATCTGTAAAATCCTCAACATTTTGAAGAGCATTTTTGAGTGAATTAGTATTAGATAGCTGAGGAGTTTGGATTAACTTTACATTATCTCTGTCTATTGTGTGATTTTCATATACAACAGTATCGTTGACTTTTAGATATGGCACAACAATATCTGCACTTTCATGCTCGTTTATGATTCTTTGAATCATATCTTTTGGTACACAAGTTCTTGCAACATCACTTACTAGAACATTTTTGGTATCTACATGTAAAAGAGCATTTTTAAGAGACTCTTGTCTTGTCTCTCCACCAACAACGTAAACAA
Organism: uncultured Sulfurospirillum sp.; assembly: GCA_965306065.1. Lineage (GTDB taxonomy): Bacteria > Campylobacterota > Campylobacteria > Campylobacterales > Sulfurospirillaceae > Sulfurospirillum_A. The sequence goes on from CBDLTN010000010.1 coordinate 10,355, forward strand.
AATCACTATTAAAAAGTTTCATATACTCTATTTCATCTTTTGAGCACACTATAATAACTTTCTTAAAAGTAGAGTGTTTAATGATGTTCTGAGTTGCATAGAGCCACAATGGGGTATGCCCAGTTCTTAGCCACTGTTTTTTAGCGGACATCTTGAACCTAGAGGATGTTCCAGCTCCCAACATAACCAGAGATAAATCGGGCAAAATTAGTCCTTTTTTCTTAAGTGTTACAATAGTATACACTATAAAAGCTTTTTTTTATCTTTTTTGTGTTAAATTCTTATTTTTAATTAAGGAAACTATATGAGAACTGAATGGGTTAAAAAGCGTGAAAATGACAAAGTAAGAACTCAGATGTATTATGCTCGTCAAGGCATTGTAACTGAAGAGATGAAATATGTTGCAGAAGTTGAAAATCTCTCTGTTGAGTTAGTTAGAAAAGAGATAGCAAGAGGTAGGATGATAATTCCTGCAAATGTTATGCATACCTCTTTGAAACCAATGGCAATAGGAATTGCCACAAAATGTAAAGTAAACTCAAATATTGGATCATCTGCATTAGCTTCAGATCCAGCTTTGGAAGTTGAAAAAGTAAAAGTTTCTGAAAAGCATGGTGCAGATACAGTAATGGATCTCTCAACAGGAGGAGATTTAGATGAAATTAGAAAAGAAGTTATAGCAAACTCCAATATACCAGTTGGAACGGTTCCTATGTATCAGATACTACATGATATAAATAATAAAGTAGAAGATTTAACAATAGAAAAGATGCTTGAGGTTATCGAACGCCAAGCAAAACAGGGTGTTAGTTACTTTACTATCCACGCTGGATTTTTATTAAGAACTATGCCTTTAATAGCAAAAAGAAAGATGGGTATAGTAAGTCGTGGTGGCTCATTAATGGCAGCATGGATGATGCATTATCATAAAGAGAATCCTTTTTATACTGCATTTGATGAGATTTTAGACATTTGTCGTAAATATGATGTTGCTCTCTCTCTTGGTGATTCTCTTCGTCCTGGTTGTTTGTATGATGCTAGTGATGATGCTCAACTTGGAGAGCTTAAAGTTTTAGGTGAATTGACTCTAAGAGCTTGGGAAAAAGATGTGCAAGTGATGATTGAAGGTCCTGGTCATGTTCCTCTTAATCAGATAGAACGTAATATGAAACTAGAGCGTGAGTATTGTCATGAAGCTCCTTTTTATATCTTAGGACCTCTTGTAACTGACATAGCTGCTGGATATGATCATATCAGTAGTGCTATTGGGGCTGCTGTTGGTGGATGGCATGGTGCTAGTATGTTGTGTTATGTGACTAAAAAAGAGCATCTAGGACTTCCAAATGCAGATGATGTTAGAGAAGGAATTATAGCTTACAAAATAGCAGCTCATGCCGCTGATGTTGCTCGAGGAAGAAAAGGGGCAATGGATCCTGATAATGCTATGAGTGATGCAAGATATAATTTTGACTGGAATAAACAGTTTGAATTGTGCCTTGATCCAGAACGTGCTCGTGAGTATCATGATGAGACTCTTCCTCAAGATGTATTTAAAGATGCAGAGTTTTGTTCTATGTGTGGTCCAAAGTTTTGTTCATATAAGATTTCAAGGGATATTGTTAAAAATAATCCTGAACTAACGGAAGCGTAAAGAAAATATTAATTTAATTCGGATATAATTACTCCTAATTAATCGAGAAGAAATTAAAATAAAATGTAAAGGATAAGAATGTTAAATAAAGACAGTGTATTAGAAGCTCTTAAAGCTGTAAAATACCCAGGTTTTGAAAAAGATATCGTTACTTTTGGTTTTGTAAAAGAGATTGAAGTAAGTGATGGAAATGTATTTGTTGAAGTAGATATACTCTCAGCAAGCCAAGAGATAGCAACTGAGCTAAAAGCAAATGTAGAAGGTGTACTAACAAAGTTAGGAGCATCAAGAGTGGATGTAGCTATAAAACAACCAAAAGCACCTGCACAAAAGAGTAACTCTCAAAGTGGTAAAAACATAACTCCACATGTAAAGAACTTTGTTATGGTAAGTAGTGGTAAGGGTGGAGTTGGAAAAACTACAACAACCACAAACTTAGCAATTGCTCTTGCAAGTCAAGGTAAAAAAGTTGGACTGCTTGATGCTGATATATATGGACCAAATGTACCTCGTATGTTAGGTGTTGTTGGGAAAAATCCTGAAATAGTTGGACAAAAAGTTAAGCCTATTCTTGCTCATGGTGTTGAGATGATGAGTATGGGAAGTCTTATGGAAGAAGGACAATCTCTAATTTGGAGAGGGTCTATGATTATGAAAGCAATCGAGCAACTACTTCGTGACATTCTTTGGAGTGAACTGGATGTATTGTTTATAGACATGCCTCCTGGAACTGGTGATGCTCAGCTTACTTTAGCTCAAAGCGTTCCTGTTACAACTGGTATTTGTGTTACAACTCCGCAACAAGTTGCACTTGATGATACTGAGAGAAGTTTAGATATGTTTAAAAAACTTCATATACCTATCGCAGGTATTATGGAAAACATGAGTGGATTTATCTGTCCAGATACAAATAAAGAGTATGATATATTTGGGAAAGGTACAACTGCACCATTGGCAGAAAAATTTGAAACTCAAGTGATTGGTGAGATTCCTATTGAGCCAGCAGTTAGAGAAGGTGGAGATGCTGGAAAACCAATAGTTCTATTTAAACCTGAGAGCCAAACTGCAAAAAGATATCAAGAATCAGCTCGTAAACTTTGGGCTGAGATAGAAAAAGTAAATGAAGAAGGTGGAGCTTGTAATGATGCTATTCAACCAACTACTGGCGGCGGTGCTAGTAGTGGTGGATGTGGCGTTTAATCAGCTCTAAGTTTTAGAGAATACAAAAAGGATTAAGTAGTGTCAATTAAAGTTAAAAGCGTTGAAGACTTTAAAGAATTAGTAAAAAGCACTGAAGAGATAGAAGGTTATAGAAGACCTATCGGTTTTGGAATTGCAAGAGTTGATCGTGGACAATTGAATGCGGATAAAATTTTACAAGCAAACTTTCCTGTAATAAACTGGGAAGAAAACTTTGGAAGTGCAGCAATTTTTGTTGCTGCACTTAAGCACAGTGGAGTTGAAGTAGATTTTAGTGGTAGTGAGTTTGTATGTGATGTAAAGAAAAAGTTTGTAAAAAATGCAGCTAAAGCATTTGCTCCGTATACAAATGAAGCTATAGATGATGCACATAAAAATGTTCAAGTTATCAATATGTTAAATTGGATAAGAAAATCAGATGAGTTAAGAGATGATTACAGATTAGTTTTTATATTTGATGATGAAGCTCTAAAGAGTGTTGAAGCAGTGTATCTTAAACTTTATGCTCTCTCAACTGGAAAAGCACCTTTAAGAAGTCTGAATCTTAATGGAGCATTTGGTGTACTTGAAAATGTAGCATGGTCTATGGGTATTCCAATCGAGCTTGATTGGTTAAGAGCAAATGAGATTGAGATGAAACTTCAAGGCACTTACCCAATCATTGAATCAGTAGATAAATTTCCAAGATTTTTATCTCATGTGATTCCTGCTGATAATACTCGTATTTTAGATGCAAGTAAAGTTCGTATGGGAGCACAGTTAAGTGCAGGAACTACAGTAATGCCAGGAGCAAGTTATATAAACTTTAATGCAGGAACTACGGGTTCTGTTATGGTAGAAGGGCGTATAAGCTCATCTGCAATAGTAGGAAAAGGTAGTGATGTTGGTGGAGGAGCTAGTATACTTGGAGTTTTAAGTGGAACTGATGGAAATCCAATTGCAATTGGCGAAAACACTCTTCTTGGAGCAAACTCAGTTACAGGTATCCCTTTAGGTGATGGTTGTATTGTCGATGCTGGAATTGCTATACTTGAAGGTACTAAGATAGGTGTAAGCCCATCACAAGTAGCTAAAATAAAAGAAGTAAATCCAAGCTTTACATGTAACGATAGTGATGAAGTTCAATTCTTTAAAGGATTAGACTTTGCAAATCTAAACGGAATTCATTTCCGTCAAAATAGTACAAACGGTATGATTATAGCTCTTAGAAGTCAAAGAGAAGTTGTTTTAAACAGCGACCTACATTAAAACTAGAGGGACTTTTGTCCCTCTAGCTTTTTAGTTGTCTATTCATAAATTCTTCAGCCCATTTGCTTGAGATTGCATTATATGTTTTATTTGCTATTTCTTGTTCTTTAAATATCCAATCACCACAACTAGCACATTTTTTATTAAATTTTTCCAGTTCATCAAAGCTCATATTTTTAGCTTCAGAAAATCTTTTTTTACATTCCATATCACTACATTTTAATGCTACCACTAATAATCCTTTTATCCTCTTTGCTTGGATTATAACACTTTCATCTTAAATAGATTTTAAGATGAAACCGTACAATTTCGACCATTTTGCTTGGCCTTGTATAGGTAAATATCTGCTTTTTTCATAATTTCTTCTGTTGTTTTTCCATCAATTGGAGCATGTGCTACTCCTATACTTACTGTAAGGTTGACTTTTTTTTGCTCTTTTTGTTTATCCTTTTTTTCTGATTTTCCTTTTCGCAGAAACTTTGCTTCGCCATCGTCATTGGCTATTTTGGGTCTATCTTCACTTCTAATAACAAAAGCGCGTTTTGCTATTGATTCTCTTATGTCTTCAAGGTAGACTAGAATTTCATCATGTGTTTTATTTGCAAAGAGTATTGTAAATTCTTCTCCACCATATCTAAAAGCTTTTCCTCCACCTTTAATAGTACTTAACTGCTCTGCTACAAGTTTAAGAACATCATCTCCTACATCATGACCGTAGGTATCGTTAAATTTTTTAAAAAAATCAATATCTACCATAGCTAATGAGTACGTAGATCCAAGTTTTAAAAAGGATTCTTCAAGAGCACGACGAGCAGGGATTTGTGTAAGTGTATCAATGTATGCCATACTATAAGCGTCTTTAAGAAGCGCAATCATGAAAATAATGGCACTAAGAGTACTAAAAAGTATGAATGAGCTTTGTGTTTGAAAAAATATTGATGGAATTAACAATGCATAAAGAGCCCAAAATGGTGCTTTTTCAATAAAGTTATCAAAAAATAAAATAGAGATTGTTGTTACAAAAATAATAGATAAAAGTGCTAATAAAAATGAAAAATCATTAAGTTTAAATGGGATATTTGTACTAATAATAGATGTATCAAGTGCATTTTTAAACTCTATAGAAAACGTTGCTAATAGATAATATGTCATACCAAGAATAAAAAGCATAATAACTATTTTTGAAACTCCATAAAAACAAAATAATCCTCTTTCTTGAAGAATTCCTATAAGTAAAAAGCTCAAAGCTGTTGATATTGGGTATAGGTACCAAAAAGAATCATTACCCCCATCGAGTCCTAATACAGTAGGATAAAACATATAGAAACTAAAAAATAGTGGTACTAAAAGAAGTACAAAAGATTTACTTCTTCCGAAAAATATGGAAAAAATCATTGCAATGATTATAATCCCAATGGACACATCTTTAAAAGCTAAAATTATAGTTTGTGGTAAAAGACTAGAGTATGTTATAAAAACAAGAAAAGTTATAGAGGAAAAAGATATTAGGTGAAATTTATTGATTTTGTTCATGTCGAAATTATAGCAAAAAAAAATTGTTTACATGTAAAGCATTACAAATTGAAATCTTTACATGTAAAGGTTATTTATTATCTTGATTATCATTTAAAATATTAACAAGGTTATGGACAATATCCCTCTCTTCATCGTTTAAAGAGAGTTGTATACCATATCTAAAAACATTTTCTATCCCTATGATACTAGTTACTATACCACTGGCTTCAAAACTAAATCTAAAGCCTAGTTTTTCGTCTTCATAAGAGAGAAAGGCGACTATATCTTGACCTTTTTCAAATTGGCTTTTACTTGAGCTCATGATACCCATACCACCTTCACTAATATCAATCATATTACCTGATATATACTCATTTTCATTTGCTATATGAACTAAGCTTGCATGAATAATAGCTGCTCTTGGATATTTTCTACTTAAAAGAGGAGTGGTCTCTAGTTCTACTATTTTTTTGATAAGAATAGTGTTTTCTTCAGAGCATAAAACTTCTGATTGAATACTAAAGTTTTTTTCATCATCACTGTTTTTTAGTATAAAAGAGCTGTGACGACTCATCATCATGGTCATTTGCTCATCACTTACTTTTATGATGGCGGAGTGTTGGCCTATTTGTTTTACAAAAGCTATATGTGGACAAGTACCAAGATTTGTATGTGTTAAAAAACGTATACCACGCTCTAGTTTGTACATGTTGTGCAAATATGTGATACTGTCATGTTTTGGCAAGTATGGAGATACATCAAAAGTGTCATTTGTATTTAACGCACTTAATATCTCTTTTTGAAAAGCATTGCAAATCTTAATTAAATCCATACTTTTCTTTAAGCCTTTTGCTTTTTTATATTCCATAAATGCTTCAATAAGCTCATACATTAAAGAGGAGAAGAAAAAGCCTATATTTTTATTGTTTGTATTTGAAAATTTCATCCAACACAGATGTTTACCAAAACAGTCTTTTTGCGGGTAAAAGAGTGCTTCATAAAAGTTTTTTGCAATACGTTCTTTATCTAAAATACAACATTTACATTGGTTTTCAGAGTCTAAATAGTTAACTATCGATTGTACGAAATTATTTTTATAGTTTATAAAAAAATCAGCTTCAATCTTGAAAATAGGGTTTTGTTTAATTCTATTTATCTCTGTTAACATATGTCACCTTTGGCTAAATTTATTTTACTTTTTTATTATACTATAAATTTATGATATAATCGCGGAAAATATAAAGAAAGAAGTTAAATGTTAGAAGCAAATAATATAACTATGAGATTTTCGTCTCAATTGCTATTTGAAGATATAAATTTGAAATTGGATGTAGGTAAACGTTATGGCCTTATAGGAGCAAATGGAGCTGGAAAGAGTACTTTTATGAAGATACTCTCAGGAGAGCTAGAACAAACAAGTGGAAACATATCTATCCAAAGTGGTTTAAAAGTAGGAACTCTTGGACAAAATCAGTATGCATATGAAGAGTTTACTCTAAAAGATGCTGTAATGTATGGTAACAAAAGACTTTATGATGCAATTAAAGAAAAAGAAGATTTGTACATAAATGGTGATTTTGAAGATGATAAGGTCAATGACAGATTAGCAGAGCTTGAAATAATTTGTGCAGAAGAAGATCCAACTTATGAAGTTGATGTTCATATTGAAAAAATTCTTTGTGCATTGGATTTCCCTGTAGAGGTGCATAATGAGCTTATGAGTTCACTGACAGGTGGAGATAAATTTAAGATTTTACTTGCACAGGTTTTATATCCAAAACCAGACATTTTATTTTTAGATGAGCCTACAAACAACCTTGACTTGGAAGCTATTGCTTGGTTGGAAGAACAACTTAAACGTCATGCTGGTACGATGGTAGTTATCTCTCACGATAGACACTTTTTAAACTCTGTTTGTACAAATATACTTGATGTTGATTTTAGAAAAATACGTGAGTTTACAGGAAACTATGATGACTGGTATATAGCTGCAAACTTGATTTCAAAACAACAAGAACTAGAACAAGGTAAAAAGCTAAAAGAGAAAGAAGAACTAGAAGCTTTTGTAAGAAGATTTTCTGCAAATGCATCTAAAGCAAAACAGGCAACTAGTCGTCAAAAAAGACTTGAAAAACTTGATATTGAAGATTTACAGTGTTCTACAAGACGTGATCCTAGTATCATTTTTAAAGCAAAAAGAGACATTGGAAACGAAGTTTTAGAACTTGTTAATATCAATAAATCATATGATGAAGTTGTACTAAAAGATTTCACGTTTAAAGTAGAAAAAGATGATAAAATAGCACTTATCGGACCAAATGGAGCTGGTAAAACTACACTTTTAAACATCATTATGAATGAGCTTCAAGCAGATAGTGGAGATGTCAAATGGGGAGCTACGATAGAGCCTAGCTACTTTCCTCAAAATACTACTGATTTGATTGATGGTGATGAACAACTTTTTGAGTGGTTACAGACTTATGATGAAAATAAAGATTTAGATGAGATAAGAAAATGTTTAGGTCGTATGCTTTTCTCAGGAGAAGAGCAAAAAAAGAGTATTAAGAGTATCAGTGGTGGCGAAAAACACCGAATGATGCTATCTAAAATGATGCTTCAAAAAGGTAACTTTTTACTTCTTGATGAACCAGATAATCACTTAGATTTAGAAGCAATTATCGCTCTTGGTGAAGGACTATACAAGTTTACAGGTAATGTTATTTGTGTAACACACGATAGAGAGCTAATTGATGCTTATGCGAATAGAATTGTAGAGTTTAAAGCTGATGGTAGTATTATAGATTTCAAAGGTAATTATGAAGAGTACAAAGAACAACATGAACATTAAAATTGGTTCAGCTCTTGATAATGACAAAGCTTGGAGTAGTGATACTAAAAAGAAAATAAAAGAGATTCTTAAAGAGAAAAAAAAACCAAATGAACACTCTATAGTTTTTAAAATGGAAAAAAGAAGAGGAAAGCCTGTGAGTATCATGGGCCCCTTTTTTCTAGCTCAAGACGAGATGAAAGACCTTTGTAAAAAAATCAAAAAGAGACTTGGAAGCGGTGGAACTTGTAAAGATGAGTGGATGGAATTCCAAGGCGAATGTAGAGACAAACTCAAAGAGCTTATAAAAAAAGAGGGATTTAGAACTAAAAGTTAAAGGAAATTTTTGGAGCACATAGTAAATACACTTATACCTATTTTTTCATTGATTTTACTTGGATATTTTTTTAAAAGAATCAAGTTTCCTTCAACTGATTTTTGGCCTATGGCTGATAAGTTTACTTATTATGTTTTGATGCCGGCACTTTTGGTTTATAAAGTCTCAACCTCAAATATTGACTTAAATAAAACTCTTGATTTAGTTACAACTACACTTTTAGCAATTATAATCGTTTTTTTCTCTTTAGTATTGTTGAATTTTTTTATAAAGTTTAACAATAGAGCCTTTACTTCTATAATGCAAGGAGGAATTAGATTTAATTCTTACGTGCTTTTAGCTTTTGTTGATTCTGTATATGGCGATAGAGGTTTGGTTCTTGCAGCAATTGTTATGGCATTTGTAATACCGTTTATAAATGTTCTTTGTATTTCAACGTTTGCTATTTATATCAGAGATGGTAAATTTTCATTTTTGGCATTTTTTAAAACTATAATTAAAAATCCTCTTATAGTTGCTTGTGTTGTAGGAGGTCTTATAAATGCAGGTGACATAGCTCTTCCCGTAGTTGCACTAAAATCTCTTACTATTTTAAGCGGGGCTGCTCTTCCTGTAGGACTTCTTTCCGTTGGTGTTGGCTTAGAGTTTAAGTATTTAAAATCAGCAAAAAAAGAGTTGGTGACTTCAGTTTTAGCTAAACTTATATATTTTCCTCTAGTGATATATGGAATTGGTTTAATGTTTGGGTTAAGTAGTGAGATGTTAGCCATAGCCGTTATCTTTGGAGCAATGCCAACTGCGGTAAGTGGATATATTTTGGCTCGTGAGCTAGGAGGTGACGTCACCTTAATGGCTTCAATCATCACACTCCAAACTCTTTTATGTATAGTTACACTGTTTTTGGTTATTCCTATTTTTTAGAGAATTCCCACTCTTTGATGCGTTTTACTAGTTCTCCATCTATTGGAAATCTTCCCTCTTTCTCTTTAGAAAAAATGGTCTCTCCTTCGACTTCAACTTCAAAAATTCCTCCAGAACTAGGAACACCAGTTATATCTGCATCTTTATAAACCTCTTGTATTTCGTCTCCCGCACGGGAAGCTTTTGGTCTATAAGCTCACTGATTACAGTAGATTATATTTACCTGCATATACACTCCTTTTTTATTTTGTTTTCTTTTTAAAAAGGAATAGAATCCCTTTTTAAGCACTCTTATCAAAGCTAAGGCTTTTGCCTAGAACTTATATATGTAATAATAAACTAATAAAGTTAAAACTATCTTAAATAATATAGTACTATAATAGTAATATTCTCACAAGGAGTATGCTATGCGAATAGAAAAAGATACGATGGGTGAAGTAGAAGTTCCAGTGGACGCTCTTTGGGGGGCACAAACTGGTAGAAGTCTTATGAACTTCAATATAGGTAAAGAGAAGATGCCAAAAGGTGTTATACAAGCCTTTGCTATATTAAAACGTTCTGTCGCAATTGTTAACAATACCCTTAAAAAACTAAGTGATGAGAAAACACGTGCGATTGTTCTGGCTTGTGATGAGATATTAGAGAGTCAACATGATGGTGAATTTCCTCTAAGTGTGTGGCAAACAGGAAGCGGAACACAAACCAATATGAATTTAAATGAAGTGATAGCAAATGCAGCAACGAACATCATGGGAGGAGATTTTAAAAAGAAAAAATTAATCCATCCTAACGATGATGTAAATATGTCTCAAAGTTCTAATGATTCTTTTCCAACTGCAATGCATATTGCAGCAATTCTAGCAGTAGAAGAGAAGATGCTTCCAAAATTACAAGCACTAAAAAAGACCCTCGAAAAAAAATCAGAAGATTATAAAGATGTAGTCAAGATTGGGCGAACTCATCTACAAGATGCAACACCTATAAGTGTTGGTCAAGAGATCAGTGGTTGGCTAGAGATGATAAAAAAATCTGAAGAGATGATAAAAGTTTCACTTTTACATGTAAAGGAATTAGCTCTTGGTGGAACTGCCGTTGGAACAGGTTTGAATGCCAGTCCAAAACTTGGAGAGATGGTTGCATCAGAGATAAGTCGCTTTACATGTAAAGAGTTTGTAACTGCTCCAAACAAGTTCCATGCCCTAACTTCTCATGATGCCTTAGTATTTTCTCATGGAGCATTAAAGGCATTGGCAGCTGATTTGATGAAAATTGCAAATGATGTTAGATGGTTGAGTTCAGGCCCTAGATGTGGTATTGGCGAGTATAAGATTCCTGAGAATGAGCCAGGAAGTTCAATTATGCCAGGAAAGGTTAATCCAACTCAAGCAGAAGCAGTTACAATGGTGACTTGTCAAGTTTTTGGAAATGATACTACTATAGCAATGGCAGCAAGCCAAGGAAATTTTGAGCTTAATGTTTTTAAACCAGTTCTGATAAACGCATATTTACAATCTGTAAAACTTTTAGGCGATGTTATGAGATCATTTAATGAAAACTGTTTAGTTGGATTAGAGCCTATAAAAGAAAAAATTGAGTTTAACCTAAATAATTCACTAATGTTAGTGACTGCACTCAATCCTCATATAGGGTACGAAAATGCAGCTAATATAGCAAAAAATGCTCATGAAAAAGGCATAAGTTTAAAAGAGTCAGCTATGGAGTTCAATCTTCTTAGTTCAGAAGAATTTGATGAGATAGTTGACCCTAAAAAGATGATATAGAGCTACCACTCTAACTGAAAAGTAGAGTGGGCTATATTGTAATCATGTTCTATTTTATGATTAATTTTGTCTATTAATTCTTTATGATTATCTAAATACTTATCATCTATTTTTATATGTGCTGTAATGTTAAACATATCTTGGGTTATCTCCCATACATGTATATCATGAACATCTAAGATAGCCTCATCTATATTTATCATAAACTGTTTTAACTCTTTTATATCTACAGGAGAGCTTTCAAGTAGAGTATTGATAGAGGCTTTTAAGATGCCATAAGCCCATTTACCTATAACTACGGAAACCATCAATGCTAAAAGTATATCTATAAAATACCACTCTGTATAGTAAATTACAATATACCCAATGATAATAGCAACAGAAGAGAGAGCATCAGCCAGCATATGCATAAAAGCTGATTTTAGATTTATGTTATCTCTATCTCCCTGCATGAGTATAATACCCGTAACTATGTTTACAACCAATCCTATAATAGCTACTATCATAGATATGCGAAGGTCTATAACTTGAGGGTTTAAAAATCTTTCAACTGCTTCATAAAGAATCCAAAAGATTGATAAAACTATGGTGATACCATTTACAAAAGCAGCGAGTACTTCAATACGATAATAACCAAATGTTTTTTCAAGAGGAGCTTTTTTACTTGCAATTATTATAGCAACAAGAGAGATTATAAGTGCAAATGAGTGAGTAAACATATGAATGGCATCACTTATAAGTGCTAAAGAGTTACCAATGAATCCTGCTATAAATTCTGCAATCATAGTTACAAAAGTAATAACTAATGCAATCTTTAGAACTTTTTTATCTTGTCCTCTATGGTCATGTGAGTGTGCGTGGTCATGAGAATGTCCTTCATGACTATGAGAACATTGCTTTTTTTTAATTTTTGGTTTATGTTCATGTACGCCAAAATTACAATTTTCCATTTTATTTTCCAAATACTTTTATGATTTCAAGTAGATTGTCCACTTGTGCTTCAGCTTCAGCGCTATCTCCACTTTTAATTTTTTCAACTAAGTGACCTTTTGCAAAGTGTTCTACATAAGAGTTTATCATGCCATTAAGTGCACCTTTTACTGCAGTAAGCTGTCTGACTATCTCATAAGGGTCTTCTTCGAAACTTTTTGATTCATCTTGAATATTATTTTTAATGCTATTCATCTGTCCTGAAATTCTATTAATCCGATTAATAAGTTTTTTTCTCTCTACATCACAACAATATGCCATAACTTTTCCTTTTATAGTATAGGGGGGTATGGTATATAAAATTTCTTAAAAAAAAGCTTAATATCTTTACATGTAAGGAAAAACCCTTACATGTAAAGTTTGTTTTTAAAAGTCTATAACTGGTATAGCGTTAAGTAATGTTTTCGTATATTCATGTTGAGGGTTAGCAAAAAGACCTTCAACATCGTTCGATTCTACTATATCACCAAAGTACATAACAGTGATTCTATCACTGATATGTTCAACCACACCTAAATCATGAGAAATAAAGATATATGTTAAGTTAAACTCTTTTTGTAAATCAAGAAGTAGGTTTAGTACTTGTGCTTGAATTGAGACATCAAGAGCACTTACAGGCTCATCACAGATGATAACTTCAGGTTTTAAGATTAACGCACGAGCTATGCCTATACGCTGTCTTTGTCCACCTGAAAATTGATGAGGATATCTCTCATACCAATCTTCTTGAAGACCAACTTTTTTCATGATAGAAAGTACTTCTTTCTTTATCTCTTTTGCACTTAAATTTGTATTTAGTTTAAGTGGTTCAGCGATAATCTTGCCTACTTTCCATCTAGGATTTAGTGAAGAGTATGGATCTTGAAAGATGATTTGTACTTTTTTTCTATACTCTTTTAACTCCTCAGAACTGAATTTAGTGATATCTTTTCCTTCAAAGAAAATTTCACCTTCGGTTGGCTCTTCTATAGTCATAAGAAGTTTTGCAGTTGTACTTTTTCCACATCCACTCTCTCCAACTATAGAGTGAACTTCACCTTTTTCCACATTAAAGCTTATGTCATTTACTGCTTTTATAATAGTAGGTTTTGTAAAAAGCCCTTTTTTTACTTCGTAATGTTTTTTAAGATTTTTTATCTCAAATAAGTTACTCATCTTATCTCCTTTGGAAACTGAAGATAATCTACATTTTCATCCACTGTATCGAGTCTAGATTTTCTTTTTACTTTTCCAGGACTTGGAATAGAGTTTAGAAGTGCGCGAGTATATGGATGACGTGGGTCACTAAATAACTCTTTTGCACTAGCTTTTTCTACAACGTGCCCTCTGTACATTACAACAACTTCATCAGCCATCTGTGCAACAACACCTAAGTCATGGGTGATAAAAAGTATTGAAGTTCCTTTATCTTTTTGTAACTTTTTCATTAAGTCTAAAACTTGAGCTTGTATTGTTACATCAAGAGCAGTTGTAGGTTCATCTGCTATAAGCAGTTTGGGCTCACAAGTCATAGCCATTGCTATCATTACTCTTTGTCTTTGTCCACCACTAAGTTTAAATGGATACTCGCGATACTTCTCTTCAGGGTATGGCATACCAACAAGAGTAAGTGCATCCACAACTTTATCATAACGCTCTTTTTTATTTAATTCTGGTTGATGAAGTCGTAAAACTTCATCAAGTTGATAACCAACTGTATAAGATGGATTTAGTGAAGTCATAGGTTCTTGGAAAATCATAGCGATTTTATCACCACGAATTCCTTGAATATATTTCTTATTTTGTTTTAAAAGGTCAACTCCTTCAAAGATAATCTCTCCACTTTCAATACAACCAGGTTTTTCAATAAGCCCCATAATAGAAAGAGATGTGATACTTTTTCCACTACCGCTCTCGCCAACAACACAAACAGTTTTGCCTTCTGGTATACTAAAAGAGACGTTATCAACGGCTCGGTTTACATTGTCATCTGCATAAAAACAGGTAAGGAGATTTTTTACTTCTAATAACATTATTTCTCCTTTAACTTTGGATCTAAAACATCCATAAGTCCATCACCGACAAGATTAAAACCCATAACTGTCAAAAAGATAGCGATTCCCGGATAGATTATCATCCAAGATGCAGTTGTGATGAACTGCAGTGAATCAGCAAGCATTGCGCCCCATTCTGGAGTAGGAGGCTGTGCTCCAAGTCCAAGGAAACTTAGACCTGCTGCTTCAAGTACGGCTGAAGCAAAACCCATAGTTGCTTGAACTATCATAGGAGTTGTACAGTTTGGTAAGACAACTTTTGTAATAAGTCTAAAGTCATTTGAACCGTTAACCTTACTTGCAACAACGTATTCCTTCTCTTTTTCAGCTAGTACTGAACTTCTTACAATTCTAGCAAAAGTTGGAATTCCAACTATACCAATTGCTATCATTGCATTAAAAAGATCAGGTCCTAAAATAGATACTATAACAATAGCCAATAAAATTGCTGGAATTGAAAGCATAATATCAACTACTCTCATGATTAAAAGGTCGGTCATACCACCAAAAAATCCTGCAACTGCACCCATAATAACACCAAAGAAAAGTGAAATACTTACTGAAATGATACCAATTACAAGTGAGATTCTTGCACCATAAAGGATACGTGTTAGAACATCTCTACCAAAATCATCTGTACCAAGTATATGAGCAAAAGAACCATTTTCAGCCCAAAATGGCGGGATTAAACGTGCATCAAGATTTTGAATTAGTGGGTCATATTGAGTAAGAACTGGTGCTAAAAGAGCACATAATATAAGTGCTAAAACTATATAGGCACCAAAAAGAGCAGATTTGTTTTTTTTGTATTGTTTGTAAAATTCTAAGATTTTATTTTCATTATTCATTAGCTAAGCCTAATTTTTGGGTTGATAACGGCATACAGTAAGTCAACGATTAGATTTACTGATACAAATATAATAGCAATTATCAATGTAGTTGATTGTATTATAGGGAAGTCTCTTTGGTTTACTGCATTTACCAGCCACTTACCAATACCTGGCCAAGAAAAAGTAGTTTCAGTTAGAATAGCACCGGCAAATAGAGTTCCTAACATCAAACCTATAACAGTGATTACTGGCATCAAAGCATTTTTAAGTGCATGTATAAGTATAACTTGCATTTTTGAGCAACCTTTTGCTTTGGCTGTTCTTACATAGTCTTCTTTTAAAACCTCAATCATACTAGCTCTTGTCATTCTTGCAATAATCGCCATAGGTATAGTTCCAAGTGCAATTGCTGGAAGTATTAGATGCTTAAGTGCATCCCAAAAAGCTTCATAGTCTTTCATTAAAAGTGAATCAATTAGAAAAAGTCCAGTGACTTCATCTATATCAAATTCATATCCAAGTCTACCAGAAACTGGAAGCCAAGCTAACTCTACTGAGAAAAAATAGATTAACATAAGACCTAACCAAAATACAGGCATAGAAACACCAGCTAAAGCTGTTGTCATACTAACGTAGTCGAAAATACTGTAACGTTTAACTGCTGAGATGATTCCTGCAAACAATCCTGCAATAGTTGCAAAAGTTAATGCAACCAAAGATAACTCAACTGTAGCAGGAAATCTTTCCATAAATTCATCTATAACTGGTTCACCTGAGATTGTAGAAATTCCAAAATTTCCTTGAATAGCATTTGATATAAACATATAGTATTGTTCAATCAAGGGTTTGTTTAAACCCATTTGTTCACGAAGCGCATCAACAGCCTCTTTGTTTGCATGTTCTCCAAGCATCACTAAAGCAGGATCGCCAGGTGCTAAATGAACCATGGAAAACACAAGAATAGAAACACCAAGTAGAGTTGGTATGGACCACAGAAGTCTTTTTATTATATAACCTAACAAATTTGTCCTTTAAATAAAAAATGGGTTAGGACAAAAACTGTCACTAACCCATTTTATCAAAATAGTTATTTCGCTAACCAAACGTCTTTAAATCTTCTTTTTCCTACAGGATCAAGTTTAAAGCCATTAACTTTTTTAAGCATTGGCTCAACTACAATTGAGTGTGCGATAGGATGAACAGGTGCTTCACGCTCAAACACTAGTTGTGCTTTTTTGTAAAGTTCTGTTCTTTTTGCAACATTAGCTGTAATTTTAGCTTCATCTGTTAAAGCAGTAAATTCATCATTTTTCCAAAATGCTCTATTTTGAGCTGGTTTTGTAGCTGCTGCATGTTTACTTAGTAAAACATTTAAGAAGTTATCAGGATCACCATTGTCACCTGTCCAACCGATAAGTACCATGTCATGTTCACCATTTGATGATTTTTTAAGATATGTACCCCAGTCAAAAGAGATTATTTTAACTTTGATTCCTACTTTTGCAAGATCAGCTTGCATAGCTTCAGCTACTTTTCTTCCATTTGGATTATATGGACGAGCAACTGGCATAGCCCAGATATTTGTTTCAAAACCATCAGCAAGACCAGCTTCTTTTAAAAGAGCTTTTGCTTTTTGAGGATTATAATCATATCCCTTTAAATCAGTATTGTATGACCACATTGTTGGAGGGATTGGATTAACTGCAACTTTTCCAAGACCTTCATAAACTGATTTTACAATTCCTTCAGTGTTTATTGCATGACGAATTGCACGACGAACAAGAACATTATCAAATGGTTTTCGCTCATTGTTAAATGCTAACCAACCAACATTAAGTCCTTCTTGCTTTACAAGTTTAATATTTGGATTCTTTTCTAAATCAGCTACTTCAGCAGGATTTGGGAAATCCATAATATGAATAGAACCAGCTTTAAGCTCAGCCGCACGAACAGAGTTGTTTGTGATTACTTTGAAGATTAGTTTATCTACGTAAGGACGACCGTTCCAGTAGTCTTTATTTGCTTTATAAATGATTTTATCATCTTTTCTCCACTTTACAAAAACAAATGGACCAGTACCTACAGGACGTCTACCAAGATCAGCTTGCTTATTATCTTTTGTTAACTGATCTGCATAATCAGCTGAAAGAATCATAGCAAACTCCATAGCCAAGTTAGCGATAAAAGGAGCTTCTTTTTTCAAAAGAGTGATTTTAACTGTATATTTGTCAACAGCGATTACATCTTTAACGATATTTGACATATCCATTGCAGACCAATATTTAAATGCTCCACCAACTTTGTTGTATGGGTGAGACTTGTCAAATTGTCTTTTTAATGAAAAAACAACATCTCTAGACGTAAATTCAGAGTCTTTTTTAAAAAATTTAGTTTTACTAAACTTTACACCTTTACGTAGTTTAAAAGTGTACTCAAGACCATCATCAGAAACACTCCAAGACTCAGCAAGACCTGGTTCGATCTCTGTGCTTCCATACTTAAATTGCACTAAGTTGTCATAAACAGCACTTGCTGCGTAGAAACTCTCACCATCTGTTGCATGACTTGGATCCATTGAAGTTGAATCGCCACTGCGACCAAATACTAGTGTTCCACCGTATTGTGGTGCTGCAAATGCAACGCTTGTTATTAGCATAATAGCTGCTAAAAGTAACTTTTTCATATTTCCTCCATAGAAATTTTTTAGATATCAATTCTATCATATATAAGAGGGTATAAACTTAAAAAACTATAGTTGGTTATTTTTATCTTTCTTGAAGTATTTTTTTGATTATAGAAATAAATTCATCAAGTGGAGGCAAGTTTAATTTTGCTTCTCTTTGTTTTTCCCCCCACATAGGTTCAGGGAAGTATGAATCCTCTTCAAATCGTGCCATTACATGTATATGTAGATGAGGAAGATAATTACCAAACATAGCAATATTGACTTTTTTAGGATTATAATATTCTATCATCTTAGTTTCGATAAGTAACATAGTATCAAGTAGTTTCTCTCTAGTTTGTTTATCACATTCACTAAGTTCTTTGAATTTCTTAATTGGGAAGATTTTTAACCATGGGATTTCAGACTTTTCAATTTCTATAAACAGTGTTTCATCTTGATAAATTTTCATTATAAATTCCAATACAGTTTTTTTCTTATTATACACTTTTTTTAGGTATATTTTAGTAGAATTTGTTTATGAAAAAACATATACTTTTTACGTGTACACTATTTTTATTAGCAGGATGCAGTACAAGTGACTACCATTCTTTAGCCACCGCAGCGATGAGTCGTAATCCTTCTAGTGTATTAGAAAGCTATGCTCGCAATAAAACAATTCAATATGCAAAAAATCCTAAAAAATTACAGAGCGATTTAAAGTTTTTGTCAAATTTTGTAGAGAATATTACCAAACAATGGGGTAAAGATAACGTAAAGGTTCCAAAGAAAAAAGAGTATGTAAAATACATGCAAAACTACAAAAGTAGGGCACTTATAGATTTTGATAAAGGAGTTGTTAGTGTCGAGTCTTTAGATAACAAAAAAAGTCTTAAAAATGCAATAGTTACAACTCTTTTACTTCCGGATGACCCTAGAGGTGCTGATTTGTTTAGTGCAAAAGAGATAAAACTAGGAAGTACACCTTATCTTTTAGGTGAAGTAAAAGATGACCAAAATAAAAATATAAGATACTCTTGGCGAGCTAACAGATACGCAGATGTTTTACTTAAAACAAGATATAAAACTAAAATTATAAAAAAAGATGGGAAAAGTACAAAAATACATTTTGTTGATTTTCCTATGGTAAAAGATCACGCAAATGTCAGAGTAGCAAAGTTCAAGCCCTATGTACAAAGATATGCAAGAAAGTTTGGTGTAAGTGAAAACCTTGTTTATGCGATTATTCAAACAGAGAGTAATTTTAACCAGTTTGCAATAAGTAGTGCAGGAGCATATGGTCTTATGCAAATAGTGCCAACAAGTGCAGGACAAGATGCATATAAATATGTAAAAGGAAAAACTTGGATACCTTCAAAATCGTATCTATTTGATGCAAAAAATAATATTGAATTAGGTTCTGCTTATATAAAAATCTTAAACAAAAAGTATTTAGCAGGTATAAATAATCCAATTTCAAAGGAATATTGCGTTATAAGTGCTTATAATACAGGAAGTGGGAATGTTCTAAAAACTTTTAGTTCAAACAGAAGCAAAGCAAAAGATATTATAAACTCTAAAAGTCCTTCCCAAGTTTATAATAAACTTCGCTCAGCTCTACCATACAAAGAGACAAGGAGATATCTAAAAAAAGTTATAGAGTATAAAAAAGATTTTGTTAATCTTTAAGTTTATCTTTTAAAAACTCTTTTCTTAGTTTAATCCCAATAAGTGGCGTGATTGTTAAATCGGGAAAAGTGCCATTAAGTCCTTTACCATCATTGCCATGACATCCTCCACAATTACTTGTGTAGAAGATCTCTGCTTTTTTAGCAAGTGCATCATTACTGCTTTTTTCATTTCTTAAAATCATAGTATATCTAGCTATGTTTTTTGCATCCATAGAGTGAGCTATACCAGCATCCATGGTTTTTGTAGCAAATCCCATGTTTTGCTTTGAACCTTCATTGATGATTTTTACTATGTAATCTTCTAAGTATTCTTTGGTATCTATTTTACTTAATTCTTTTTTAATATCCTTTACATGTAAAGCTTTAGATTCAGGTTTTACATGTAAAGGTGTTGGTGTAGTTATCTCGTCTTTTTTTTCACAACCTAAAAAGAAGAATAGTAAAATAATAAGAACGTATTTCATCTACTCTACAGTTACACTTTTTGCCAAGTTTCTTGGCATATCTACGTCATTACCAAGTCTGACAGAGATTTCTAATGCTAAGATTTGAGTGATTATCATCATCTCAAAAAATTCACTCATTGGGTGTGATTGGTCTGATGTTTTTATAAAATCATCTGCTAAATCAAACTCTTTTGGACTGATTGCAAGTATAGTTGCATCTCTTGCACTTAGCTCTTCAACATTACTTTTTGTTTTATCATAAAGTATTGTTTGAGGTAGAAGGGCAACTGTAAAAAGCTCACTATCAGCAAGAGCAATTGGTCCATGTTTCATCTCACCTGCAGGATAACCTTCTGCGTGAAGATAACTTATCTCTTTGAGTTTTAGTGCACCTTCAAGAGCTAGTGGGAAAAATATATCACGTCCTATAAAAAAGAAACCGTGACCATGAAGATATCTTTTGGAAAGACGTCTTATCTTTTCATGTGTATTATCTTCTACATGTAAAACTGAAGGAATATGAAGTAGTGCTCTTATCTCACTTTGCATTTTTTCTTTTGAAATTGTTTTTTTCTTTTTAGCAGCACAAAGAGCAAGTAACCAAAGAGTAATTATCTGTGTTGCAAATGCTTTAGTACTTGCAACTCCTTTTTCAATGCCAGCTCTTGTTAAAAGTGTTGCATCTGATAGTCTTACTATAGAAGAATTATCTACATTACAAATCGCAAGTGTTTTCATACCTGCTTTTTTTGCCATCTTTAGAGCTTCAAGTGTATCAGCTGTCTCTCCACTTTGGCTTATTACTAAAAACAGAGTTTTTTTGTCTAGTAGAGGCTCTTTATATCTAAATTCACTAGCAATCTCTACTTGACATCTCATTTTTGAGATTCTTTCAAATAGGTATGCAGCAGTAAGTCCTGCATGATAACTAGTTCCACAAGCACAAATTTTGATAGCATCTATATCAGAAAAATCCATATCTTTAAGCTCGTCAAGTTCCACACTCTCATCATTAGTTCTTCCCATAAGTGTCTCACTTACTACACTTGATTGCTCGTAGATCTCTTTTTCCATAAAGAATCTGTAACCATCTTTTTGAGCATACAATTTATCTCGTCCAAGAGTTGCAAAAGTAGGAATAACAGGTTCTTCATCCATGAAAAGTGAAATTTCGTCTTTTTTAACCCAGCCATACTCGCCGTCTTCAAGATATACAACTTCAGTTGCATAACCAATAAGTGGAGAATCAGAAGAGCTCATAAATTTTTCACCCTTAGCATTTTGTCCTAATATAAGAGGAACAGCATTTTTAGCAAAGAAGATAGTCTCAGGTTCATCTTTTGTTACAAGTAAGATTGCATATGCACCTTGAAGCATTTCAATTGTACTTTTAAAAGCTTCTTGTGCATCTAGTCCTTCACTTATGAATTTTTCAAAGAGATGAACAATGACTTCTGAATCTGTTTGAGATAAAAACTTGACTCCTTCAGATTGAAGATTTTCTTTTATCTCTTTATAATTCTCAATGATACCATTGTGTATAACGTATGAGAACTCGCCACGATGAGGGTGTGCGTTTACTTCTGTTGGTTTTCCATGTGTTGCCCATCTAGTGTGTCCTATACCAAGACCAAAATCATCACTTGAAAATGAAGCAGTTTTATGTACTAGGTTTTCTAGTTTTCCTAAAGCTCTGTAAGAAGATATGTGGCCATCTTTAAGTACTGCAATCCCTGCACTGTCATATCCTCTGTATTCTAATTCTTTTAACCCGTTTAGTAAAAACTCTTTTTTTTCACTTTCTCCAATATATCCTACAATACCACACATAAATATTACCTCGTTATAAATAGTTCTAAAATTTTATCTTTATTGTCGCACAAGTTTATCTTTTTTTCGATTAAAAAGAGATTTCTTGCACGATTTTTTATTGTCTGTATTTTTGCTGTAGATACTTCTATCCCTTCATCATCAAATATACTCATCATGTATGCCATCATACCTTTTTGATTACTCGTGTTTACACTTAATTTTGCAATGCTTTTAGCATGTTCACAATCAATTTCTATTTCGTTTTTTCTTATAATAGGTTTACAAAGTGTTGTAGATTTACTCATATCAAAACTCTGTTTTATTAGAGTTTTTATTGGGGCTATATCACTCTCTTCAACCTTTTCATGAAAATCTATTTTAAAATATTTTTTATCATCATAAAGCTTAACAACTTCCATATTCAATAGGTCTAAAAAACCAAGTTTACCTAAAAGATAGCCTATATTTAAATCTTTAGACTTGATGATAGAGATACTTAGGTGAGATTCATTTTCGATTTTAAATTCATAAGGATTTGCTTCTTTTGCGATTGTAGCAATTTTCACTATTTCATGAGGGTTATGTTTTATGAAAAAATAATTTGAAGAGATTGAAAGAATTTTTCTTTGTAGTATTTTTGAAAGAGATTTAAACTCTTCATGTTTTTTTAACGAGGTCTCTTTTCTAAGTCTTCTTTTGGTCTCACCCAAAAGCTCTTTCTTATCAAACATTTCATTTGATAGGTTATATAACTCTCTTAAGAGTTTTGAGGTAAACCCACTATAAGTATTCTCTCCAACAGCTCTTATATCACTGTAAGTTAGTATATACAATAGTTTTAAGATTTGTGGGCGTTCTAGTTTTGTAGTAAATGCAAGAACTACATCTTCACTATAAATATCTTCTCTTAATGCAGTATTACTCATAAGGGTATGGTGTTTGATAAGAACACTACCAACATGAATTGCCCCACTACTAAATCCAAGTTTTGTAGCATATGATCTAAATATTTTTGCACCTACTTCACTATGGTTTCCACGCCTTCCTTTACCTATGTCATGAAGTAAAACAACAAGCTTGATAAGTGCTTTACCTTCACCACATAAATCATCGTATAAAGCTTGTATGAAAGGTTCTTTCATGTTTTCCAAAAAGTAAAGACTTAAAATAGAGTGTTTATCTACAGGGTATTGATGATAACCATCAAATTGTGCCTGGTGTTTTATATTAGCAAATGGTTTTATAAGCTGTTCAAGTAAACTGGAGTTATAAAGAGCTAAAAATGCTTCGTATGTGTAGTTATTAAAGATAAGTTTTTTGAATTCTTTGTAGAGTTTATCTGAGTTGTGTTTAGTGTAGTTTGATTTTCTTATATAATCTACATAACTGATGTCAAATTTTATATTTTTATCATCTATTAATGAGAGTTTATTTATTACATGTAAAAGAGAGTCGGGGCTCTTTTCTCTTTTTACTACGATTAGATTACCTTTTTTGTAAATTCCATTTTCTATTTTACTGTTTCTTAACTCTGATATTGATGCAGTATCAAAGAAGTATGGAGAAACCAGTTTTTTTAAGAAGATCTGACAAGTGATGTCTATTGTGTGAAGTGCAGCAAAAGTTTTTTTGCATAGTTGCATTTGAGCGTTTATTAGTTTTTTATCTTCAAATCCCAGTTTTTTAGCAATATCTGGGATATATTCTAAATTTAAGGTGTCTTGTTTTTTCTTAGCACTTAGATGTAGAGCTGAACGTACTCTATAAAGAAACTCTAATGCCATTCTGTATTCTCTAAACTCTTTTTCACTTATGTATGTTGGAACTAACTCTTTTAGTTTTGCTCTATTTAATATAGCTCTACTTAACCACCTAATACTATGTGATGCTCTGAGTCCACCAACACCATTTTTGATGTCAGGTTCCATCTTGATTGGATTTTCTTCTCTTCTTTTATAGTATACATTGGTAACTTCTTTTGCAAACTCACGAAGATTGTGTTTTGCTATTTTTTTAAGTTCTCCTCCAATTTCCATCCAGAGAAAATTTGATCCACAAAGGTATCTTGACTCAAGCATTGCAGTTTTGATAGTCAAATCACTATTACTCGCGTCAAAAAGTTCATCTACTTTATGTACCCGATGTCCTAGTTTTAACCCAGCATCCCAAGCAAGATAAAGCATAGACTCTATAATAGGTTCAAGATTGTAACCCTTTATATCTTTATATACTATCATCAAATCTATGTCTGAATATACACAAAGCTCTTCTCTTCCATAACTACCCATTGCAGTGAGCGTTATAGGTATATTATTTACAAAGGGAAGATAATCTCCAAAGAATTTTCGTAGAGTGTATTTATAGATTAAAAGTAAAAAGCTATCTATTTTTTTGGTATGTTTAACTAAGAAATCTTTTCCTTGGTTTTGGGTAAAGATATCATCTAGTGAATTTAAATAATCTTTTATATGTTTTTTTATAAGTTTAGATATTTTAAAATCATCAGCATTTTGGCTTATTAACTCTTCTATTTTATATTTTAAGTCCATGATTTTCCATTATAGTGTTCTTAATGATATAATACTAAAAAAAAGGTTAGAGATGGCAGAAGAACAGATTTACACAAGTGTTTTAGACTATATGTGTGAAAATTTTGACTATTCTTTGT
>CBDLTN010000011.1:0-34464 GCA_965306065.1 uncultured Sulfurospirillum sp.
TTTCATCAAGTAAGGTTATGCCAACGTGTTCTATATCTGCTTTAAATTTGTATTTTATCTTTTGCATCATCTGTGTGACTATTGATTTTGCCTCATGGATTTTACAATCTCTTAAAAAAATTATAAAAGTATCATTTGGTTGTTGAAGAATAGAGTTAAAATCAGAAAAAGAGTGTATAAAGGAGATAAGGTCTTTGAAGAAAAAAACATCTTCCAAATCAACATCATAACCAAATTTAACTATGCTTAAGGGTGTGTTATGGTTTTGTGCAAACTCTATGTTTGATTCTATGATACCTCTACTTATGAAAGTATTTATTTTGAATTCTCTATTTTCCATATTGACTCCTAAAAAAATTAATTATATCATACTCTCATCCAGCCATGCATCTTTTTGGCTGAGACAACATCAAACTGTGAGTTCAAATCGATAGTATTTAATGCTACAAAATTTGATTCTTCTAAGGTTTGAGTTAGTTTACATGTAAAAGATTTTGGACTTAAAACAAAAACGTGACCTGCATTTTTTAAAATTCTGTATATCTTGTTTGCAATTTCTAATATGTCATTTCTATCATCTATATTGGCACACAAGAAAATAAAATCATATTGGACTGCGTGGTTATTGTATCTGTTTTGCTCAAAGCTAAACCTATCTACATGTAAAGATTCAGGATAGTTTTTATCACTCAAACTCTTTACATGTAAAGAGGCTTTTATTGAAGATGAATACTGAACCAATTCATTTACACATTCAAAATTTTCATCCTCTATGATAGAGATAAAAATTCCTGGATGATTTGGAATAAGATCAAACAGAGGTTTAATCATGATGATACTTCGTGAAGTTCTCTAAACATATAGGCTTCAATTATATCTTCAATCTCTCTTTGCATAGGCGCGACTAAAACTCCGATACCTTCTAAAAAAAAATCACTTATAAATTCATCTTTTGATATAACAACAACATAGTCTACAAGTTCATTTATCTCTTCTTTATTTTTATAAAAAGATAAGTGTTTAGTTTGCCCTTCATCAAAAGTAACTACACTCCAAGAGCTATTTGCTTCTAAAGAGCATAATTTTCTCTCATCATCTATTGGTATTAGAATATTCATAAGTTACCTTTGTTATAATTGCTCAATTATAACAGATGAAAGAAGAAAATGAGTAAAAATTTTACAAATGATTTAAAAGAACTTTACGACCTTGTAGGAAGTAAACAAAAAGAGTTAGGCCAATACTTTAAAATAGTAGAAGATGAGAATTGTAGCTTTAAACAGATGAGAGTTTTTATAGATAGATTTTTACAAAAAATAGGTTTAAGTCTAAACAATGAAAATAGACTCTCAGTACTTACAAGGCTTATTGCACTTCGCGATGAACAGCTAGTTCAATCTTTAATTAAAGAAGATTTCAATCAAGCACAAATAGATGAAGTTAAAGAAGAATCATATCAGTGGGTAAAAGAGTTTTATCTAAAACGACACCAAGAGCTTCTAGATATAATAGATGAAAAAAAGCTTCTAAATGAGTTTTATAGAGAGTTATTAAGAGGAGTTCACTTAGTAGGAATAGCTTTAAGTGATTGGCAAAGTGATTGGACAAAACATATAATAAATACTATAAACCCACAACTCGAACTTGAGTTTAAAGATGAAGCAGTAAAATATCTTGATGAACAAAAGCTTTATGATGTAGATGAAAATGGAAATAAAGCCGATAGAGCATATTCTGTATTACAAAAGAATGAAGATGGGTATAGAGTTTTATCTTATGCAAGTTTCTTTAAAGACCAGGTTGGTGAAGTTCTAAAAGCTTTTGATGAGATGCTAAAAAATCTTAGTTGTCTTGAAGATAAGCAAACTAATCAAAAAGAAGAGTATATAACTTATTTTAAGGCTTTAAAAGAGGCATTTGGAGAGCTTGACCAAACTAAGCTAATAAAAAGATGGCAAGATGTAGATAGAGCTTGGATGAAGGTTACAAGTCCAATTCAAGTAGGTCATCCTTTAGAGTATTATGAAGATCATTTTAGAAAAGCAGTTGCACTAGAATGGGATATAAGGCTTTCCAATCCAAGTGATATTGGAGCAGATAAAACGTATAAGAACATACTTTACATGTACAACACTTTGTTTGATAAACTTGGAAATAAAAAAGAAGAAGTACTAAAACTTACTATGTCAAATCTTGAAAGAGTTGGTCTGTACATAGGTCGTCCAGCTCTATTTTATGCGGCAGAATTCAATGGACTGTTTTCAGCTCAAGTAGTACCAAATGATGAGCTAGTAAGTAAAGAGGAGGGCAAGAAAATATATGCATTTAGTGATAACATACTTGACTCTTTAAAAGCAAAACCATTTTTAAAAATCCAAAATAAAATTTTTGGTAAAGAGTTTATGGATAAAGAAAGAGAACTGATTTTTAAAAAACCAGAACTTTGGCATAAAGTCTATGAAATAACTACTATTGGTCATGAATACGGACATATATTGTGGTTAGATAACGATACTGAAACACATATGAATAAAAGCGGAGTTTTTAAGAATATAGAAGAGTTTAAAGCCACTACTGGTGGATTGATGGCATTTTTTATGAATGAAGATGATAGTTGTAAAACTCATGTTTTAGCAGATCTTATAAAGCGTTCAGTTGGACTTATAGCATGGATGAAGACAGATGAAGTTCAACCATATTATTGTGAAGGGCTTATACACCTTCAAGGGCTTTTTGAAACAAAAGTTTTAGATTTTAAAGATAAGTTAGAGATAGATATGAGTGATGAAGCGTATGAGAGATTAAAGGTTTGGTATACAAATACGTATGAGTCTTTAGCAACACATTATCTTGCAAAAAAAGAAGCAGATGAGTTTTTATCAAATTATGCATTAAAACAAAATGGTCATTATATGCCAGTTGAGACAAAAGTCAAAGAGTTTGTTAATTTTTATTGGGGACTTCATCAAAGTATGGGTAGAGAGATTGACGATGATGAGAAAAAAGAGGACTGGATATAGTCTACAATAAGTTCACTTTGAGAGATTATAATTGTGTTAAAGGAGTTTACATGTATAAGTATGTTTTGATTGTAGTAGCACTGTTTTTAATTGGTTGTTCACCAAAATATGTAACAAAGAATCAGTATGTTGCATCAAAAGAGCAGGGTTTTGGCACTTGTGTAAAAAGATGTGAAGTACAAAAACAAGAGTGTCAATTAAAATCAAAAGAAGAGTATAAAGTTTGTTTAGATGATGCTTATAATAGAGCTAAAGACATCTCAGCTGAACAGTTTGTAAAATACGACATAGATTATGAAGAGTTTTTGTTGGAATTTAGAGACTTTAAGTACTATAAGTATGAATTTGACAAAAACTATAGCATATTGGAACGTGATTATAATTATTTTTCAAAAGAGTGCAATAGCAAAAAAGATGAGTTTACATGTAGAAGAAAAAATGAGTTAAAAGATACTCTTGAAATGATGAAACGAGATAAGTTAAAAAAGCCAAGAGAACCTAAAAAACCATCATTTAATCGTATTTTAAAATCACAACAAAATCTATGTAAAATAGATAACAGTTGTTCAACAAATTTTGATATGTGCTATATTAAGTGCGGTGGAGAAGTTATACCATATAGATTTTGTGTAAAAAACTGCGACTAGTAACTGTTTTGTAATTAGAGTTTAATATACTTCAAAAAAGGAGTATATTGCTGTGGATACAAAATGGTTAAGGTTAATAGAGAGAGTTGATTATGCATTTCAGCCAATAGTTGATATACATAGTGGAAAAACATATGGATTTGAAGCATTAATTAGAGAGTACAAATCAGAAGATTTTTCCACTATAGATGCAGTTTTTGATACGGCATATAGTGAAAATATATTATATAAACTAGATATGATTTTAAGAGAAAAAGCAATAAAAAAATTTGCAAAAATTGAGTTTGCAGATGAATTAAAACTATTTTATAATTTGGATAATAGAATAACATCAATGCCAGATTTTTCATCTGGCAAAACAGTAAATGTTATGAATATGTTTGGATTAAATAAATCTAATATATGTTTTGAACTCTCAGAAAAACACCAAGCAGGTGCATATGCAGGCATAGATACTTTAGTTTTAAATATCTATAAGCAGCAAGGCTATAAGATGGCTATAGATGACTTTGGTATAGGATATTCTGGACTTCAAATGCTCTATAAGTCTGAGCCTGATTTTATAAAAATAGATAGATTTTTTATATCTGGTATAGATAAAAACAAAAAGAAAAAGTTATTTGTAAATTCTATAGTCGAGATGTCTCAAGCTATGGGAATTTATGTAATTGCAGAAGGTGTAGAAACTCAAAAAGAGTATGAAGAGTGTAAACGTCTTGGTTGCAATATGATTCAAGGCTATTTTATAGAAAAACCAACTAGAAACTTGGGCGATTTAAAAAAAGTATATAACAACATCACCAAGTTATCTTTAAATAATCGAAGAGATGATAATAAAATACAAAATATAAAAGAGTATTTAGAAATTCTACCAACACTAAAAGATACAGCAAATTTAGATAATGTATTTGAGTACCTTAGGGATAATTTAGGTATATCTATAATACCGATTATATCAGATGATTTAAGTCCTGTTGGAATCATAAAAGAGGTTGATTTAAAGCAGTATACTTATTCGCAGTTTGGATACTCTATTTTGAAAAACCAAACCAAGGGTAATATTAAAAAGTTTACAATTGCTTGCGGTATAGCAGATATAAATGATTCATTAGAAAAAATACTCAAAATATATACATATAACAGTGAAAATGGTGGAATCATAATCACACAAAACAATAAATATGTAGGATATTTAAGCGCAAAAGTAATCCTTGACATAGTTAATGAAAAAAATATCATAGATGCAAAAGAACAAAATCCACTAAGCGGTTTAAGTGGTAACAAAATAATAAATGAATATATTAAAAAAAGATTGATATCAGGTAAAGATTATGTAATGGTATATTTTGATTTTAATGATTTTAAACCTTTTAATGATTATTATGGATTTAGAAAAGGAGATAGAGTTATACTTCTTTTTGCTGATATTCTCAAAAAAAATTCAAAACTTAAAGATTGCCTAGTTGGACACATTGGAGGAGATGACTTTTTCTTGGGTTGGCACAATAAAGAAGAGTCTTATATTGAAATATTTAATAAGATTAAGAAAATAGTAGATAAGTTTTCAAATGACGTAGAAAGTTTTTATGATGAAAAAGATAGAAACAACGGATATATTCATGCTAAAGGTAGAGATGGAAAAATGCAAAATTATAATATATTAACTGTAAGTGCTGCTATTGTTTTGATAAAAGCTAGTGTCAACTCCAAAGATGATATTTTTGCTCAAGAGCTTTCAAAACTTAAAAAAAGTGCAAAAATGATGAAAAATCACATGTCATTTGCAACTCTTTTAAAATAGTTTTCAAAATCTGTGTGGAGTTGATGATAGGCGTTCAAAATGGTGATTGGTGTAAAAAAATCAAATTCTTACATACTTTAATGTAATATTTATCAAATTTTAAAAAAAAATCAATTTAGTATTTACTTTGCCTTGTAAAAGTATTATAATCGCTTTATAATACTTTTACTGTAAAGAACTGTCGTGAGAAAACATTTAGCTGAACAAACCGTTATTTTTTTTAGTGTATCAAAGTGGTTGATACTATCTTCTGCTGTTGGAATTATGATTGGCGCATTGATGTCAATTTTTTTAAGACTTTTGCACTCTGCTGAAGATAGCAGAGCATTACTCCCTTTTGACTATTATTATCTTCTTCCTTTTGCTTTAATGTTAACAATATGGATAGTAAAAACATTTGATCCAAGTGCGACTGGACATGGAACAGAAAAAGTCATTGAAGCTGTTCACAAAAGAGATGGATTTATTAATGTAAAAGTGATTCCTGTTAAGTTAGTTGCCACTATTTTAACTATATTTGCAGGTGGATCAGTAGGTAAAGAGGGACCAGGAGCACAAATAGGAGCAGGTGCGGCTTCTTTTGCTTCAACTATACTTCATTTTTCAAAAACAGATAGAAAAAAATTGGTAATTTGTGGAATTAGTGCAGGATTTGCTTCAGTATTTGGAACTCCAATAGCAGGTGCTATATTTGGTATAGAGGTTCTCATTATTGGTGTTATCATGTACGATGTTCTTTTACCTTCTTTTATAGCAGGATTTGCAGCATATACAACAGCACAATTTTTAGGAGTAGAATATACTTATTATGATATTGATTTTTTTAGAAGCTTGAACCTTGATCTTATGTTAATAGGACAAGTTGTATTAGCAGGTATATTTTTTGGATTAGTATCAGACTCATTTATAACGGTTGTTCATAAAATTGAAGCATTTATTAAAAAGATTCCATATAATGCATATCTAAAAGCTTTTGTTGCCGGTCTTATTATGGTTGTTTTAACTATTCTTATTTCAGATAAATATTTAGGGCTTGGTTTAGATGTTATATCTAATGCTCTTCGCTCAGAAGTAGTTCTCTCAGATAGCGTAAGTTGGTATGATTTTATACTTAAAACTCTTTTTACTTCCTTATCTCTAGGTGCAGGAGGAAGTGGAGGGATAATTACGCCCGTTTTTTATGTTGGAGCTACCAGTGGAGTTGCTTTTGGACATATTATAGGGGATAATATTGCTCTTTTTGCTGCTTTGGGATTTGTAAGTGTTCTTGCAGGTACTACAAATTCTCCAATAGCTTCAATCATCATGGCAGTTGAGCTTTTTGGTACACAAATATCTCACTATGCAGCGGTAAGTGTTGTTATTGCTTTTCTTATAACAGGACATAGAAGTGTTTTTCCATCTCAAAGAATAGAAAAGTTTTCAAAAGCAGAAAATATTGAGATAGGAGAAGGTATTGATATCGAACACACTCCTATTAGTGTCAACATGAAAGATATAGAAAAAATCAAACATATTAGAAGTAAGTTACGGTATAAAAGTCTAAAATGGCAAGTGAAACACTTAAAAGATGGAGAAGATTAAAATAATAGCCTTGATATATGATAGAATGTCTTTAGTATAGTTATAAGTATTCAATATTGTGTGTGAATAATAATTAATTTTTAAAACATTATGAGGTTTCTCAAATATGACAAAACACTTATCAAAGATTGTGGTTTTTAGAGATACCAAAACACAAGAAGAGTTTCATATATGGAGAAAGCCAGCAAGGCTTACTCAGATGAGAGTAGCCTCTTTTGTAACAGCATTTTTGTATATAATTTTTTCTAAATTAAGTAGTTTGGTAGTATCAGTAGAAGCTTTACCTTTGATAACTATAGTCCATTTATACATAATAGCACCATTACTTTATAGTATTGGTGTTTTGTCATTTTTTCAAAAATTTCAAAATTATATTGCTATATTATTATCTTTTGCCACTATAGTTGCAGCTGTAGGAAATTTGATTATAGTCACAAAACTCGAAAATTATTCAATATATTTACCAGAAGTATATCTACTGTTATTTTGGATATTTACAATGTCTGGCTTGAGATTATCTTATTCAGTGGTATCTGCATCTTTGGTTTTTATAATCTCTGCTTTGGGTCTTTATAATTTTGTGGTATTTTCAAAAGAGCTGTTTTATATACATGTTTTTTGGATGAGTTCTGCTATGTTATTTGGTTTTTTAACTTCATATTTTTTAAACAGGTCAAACAAAATCATTTTTCTTAACAAAAAAAAGCTAGAAGAACTTGCTATAAGAGATGAATTAACTGGTTTATTTAACCGTAAAAAATTAGATGAAGTCCTTGTAAATGAGTTAAGAAGAAGTGAGCGTTTTGGACATAAGTTTGTACTGTTATTTTTAGATATTGATCATTTTAAAGATGTTAATGATAACTTTGGTCATCAAGTTGGAGATAATGTTTTAGTAGAGATAACAAAACTAATCAAACACAATACTCGCTCAACAGATATTGTTATAAGATGGGGTGGAGAAGAATTTGTTGTCCTGTTTTTTGAAACAGATATAGATATGGCATTGAAATTGGCTGAAAACTTACGTCAAAAAGTAGAGCAGAATGAATTTAAGCTAGTAGGACATAAAACTATAAGTATTGGCTTGAGCGCAAACCAAGAGGGTGATACAGCAGATACTATGATAAAAAGGGCAGATGAAGCACTATATAAAGCGAAACACAATGGAAGAAACACAATAGAAGTTTGACAAAAGCACACAAATGAGTTTATGTGCTTTTGTACAGATATATTTAGATAACTACTCTTTTCTTCGGCGTTGTGTAAGACCAAACCACAAACCAAAAACACCAATTATAATACTAATACCACTAATAAGTGCACCATATGTTGCATATAAGGGTTTATTGATTTTTTCAACAACCATTGTTGGATCAATATCTATATAAATTTCTTGAAAGTGTTCTCCATGATCACTACCTGCATTAATAGCAACCTTCCATTTTCCTTCTCGATTTGGTAAGAATGATAAGACACCAGAGGCATCTGTTCTTCCTTTTTGATAAGCAAGTGATGCATCAGGAGCAAAAATCTCATAACTAGACCAAGCAGCAGAATGTGTACTGTCAAAAAAGACAGACACATAAGTTGCTTTTTGTCCGACGTTGTATTGGACTATATGGGCTAAAAGAGAACTTGACAAGATTAAAGTTCCTAAAATTAACTTAATCATTTAATATTAAATACCAAAGCACTTTGCAAGATTATATTTTCAACAACACTATCTTCAACTTGTGGAGTGTAGTATTTTGCGGCAATTACTGTAAGTCCCTTTTTTTGAAGAGGAACATAAGCAATACCATATTTGTTCGTTTTAAAAGTTGGATCATCATTATCGCTTGTTTCAAAACCTGCTCCTGTAAGTGCTTTGCCATCAAGTGTTACAAGTACTGGTAATAGTTGTCCAGGTTTAAGTGCTAAAGGATTTACTAAAGGAGTAACCTCCATTTTCATTCCGGTTGGTTTAGTAAATGATTCATTCCAAGCAAAAATAGTTTTACTAAACTTTATACTTTTAAGTGAATCAAATATAACACCTTTAACATCTAAAGGAGAAACATTTTTATACCCTTGCATAGTTTTAGTCCAGTATCCAGCATCAAAAGAGAAAGTAATCATATTTGGTTTGCCGTCTATTAGTACTTTAGCTGATTCACCTGTAAAATCAATACCAGTATTTAACTCTTTTGCCAATTTGTCATAAGATTTCGCTCCTTTAAGCTGATACTTATCATAATCAATAAACTTGCCATGAGCCCAGAAAGAAGCTTTGTAGTGAGTTCCTTCTTTTTGTGCAACAATTTGGTGAGCGTGAAGCGAATTAGCGAGGAATAAACCTGCTAAAATAACAGAAATTTTTTTCATTAAGTAACCTTTTAAATAATATTCGTAATACAAAAAGAATATTCATGTGTTTTCGTATTACTGATTTTGAAATAGTATTATAAAAGCTATTAAATATTGCTTAATATTTTAATTTTAAAAGTATTACTTTAAATTTAAAATTTATTTTTTTAATTTATATAAAATTAAGATTTATCTTATTGAGTTAATTATCTATAAAAAATTTAGAAGATTTGAATTTAAGTGATAAAGAATTTTTATAAAGTTGAGTTATAGACTTTTATAGAGTGTATATGCAATAAAGAACATAACACAAGATGTAAAAAAATCTAAAAACTTCCAAGTCAGTGGTTTTTTAAATAGAGGTATAAGAACTCTGCTTCCATATGCTAGTGAAAAAAACCATATAAAAGAAGATGTGGCAGCACCAAGCGTAAAAAGGTCTTGACTAGCTCCTGTATATTTGCTTCCGATGGTTCCTATAAGCACAACAGTATCTAAATATACATGAGGATTTAAAAAAGATAGTGAGAAGAGTGTTAAAATAATCATAAAAGTAGATTTTTTACTTGATTTTGTTCCTACTGTCATAACATGTTTGCTAAAAGTTGATTTTAGTGCTAAAAAACCATAAGCAACTAAAAAGATGATTCCGAACCAAGTTATATAGATTATAAAAGAGGGAAAAGCTTCTAAAAATTTACCAAGTCCCTTAACTCCAGCAACTATAAGAAGAGCGTCTATTAGTGAACAAGTAAGAGCTACTGCAAAAACAGATTCTTTTAGTAGTCCACGTTTTAGTACATAAACATTTTGGGCACCTATAGCAACAATAAGACCAATACTGATAAAAAAACCTTGTATAAAAGCTGTGATAATATTTCCTTTGTGAAAAAAGAGGTTCAAACAGATAAAAGCTATTTGGTGATAGGCTATTAAAGGTTATCTGTTTGAAGTCTTAATTTATAGTGAATTCGTTTTTATATTATTCAAAAGGAGTGGTGGCCTGACTCGGAATCGAACCAAGGACACGATGATTTTCAGTCATCTGCTCTACCGACTGAGCTATCAGGCCACGCGTTTAAGAGTTGAAAGTATATCTAATTAATCTTAAATCTGGCTTATTTTGATAAATGCTTAGTAATAATATTTAATATCTTTATTATAATGTAAGTATGTAAATGTTAGTATTTAATTACTTTTATTAATTAGGATAAGTTTAATATATGAGAAGACTCTTTTTTATAGTTATGCCATTTTTTTTATTATTACAAATTGGACAAGCTAAAGATATAAGTACGCTTCTTAATGAACTAGCAAAAAAAGATGATTTATCTGAATATACCAAAAAAGAGACCGCAGGTTTTATAAAGATTTTTAAACGTGAAGATTTGGATCGTATGAAAATAAAATCTTTTGATGAGCTTCTAGATAAAATCCCATTTTTGAAAAACAAAACAGATAATTTTGGATATAGTGATCCATACTATGCAGCTTATCAACCAAGTAACCCATCAAGGGTTCGTCTTTTTATAAATGAGAGTGAAATTTTAATGCCTTTGATGGGAAGTGGTTTAAGGATTTTTGGTCAAGTAGACATTAGTTATATTGATCATATAGAGGTTTATCATGGTATTCCTTCATATGAAGTAGCAATTGAGCCTTCAGTTGTGA
Source organism: uncultured Sulfurospirillum sp. (assembly GCA_965306065.1). Taxonomy (GTDB): domain Bacteria; phylum Campylobacterota; class Campylobacteria; order Campylobacterales; family Sulfurospirillaceae; genus Sulfurospirillum_A. The sequence goes on from CBDLTN010000011.1 coordinate 11,073, forward strand.
TTATAAAAGCATATACTAAAGTAGGTAAAAGAGAAAATACAACAACTATAGGAACATCTGTAACTAATTATGGAGGATATGATGCTTATGCATACAAATCTGAAAAGTTAGATGATTATTCATACTTTACATATATAAATACTAGAAACTCAAAAAGAGATGAAGTAGAAAATCTAGGGACTAAACTCTCAAGAGACAAAAAAACTACACATGTATATGGACAACTCTCCAATGAAACCTCAAATTTTGAAATTCAGGCAATGGATGGAAAGCTAGATGATTTTGCTGCTAATAGTTGGGAAATGACACCAGTAGACTCGTATACCAATTTTCAATATTTTAACTCTAGGTACTCATATCAAACACAAGACACAAGTCTAAAAGCAATTTTTAATTATTCTTATCTTGATACAAATGCTCATGAAAATTCGATATCACCATTGAATGTAGCAGCCCCAACAATGGCACATCCGTCTGCTTTTTACAATTCATCAAAGATATATGCAAAAGAGCATCTTTTTGATTTTAAAATAACAAAAAACCTTACTTTAGGCAATACTCTATTCTTGTTTGGATTAAGTAACCGTTTGAAAAAATTTAATATATATAAATATGAATTTGATGATATAGAGTTTCCATTTAATTCTGATTATGATACTGAAAATGTTGCTTCAGTTTTTACAGAAATAAAGCATTTTATAGATAAACACAATCAAATTATTTTATCTTTAAATACCCAAAGGTATTTTGAGAATGGTGGTATTGATGATGAAACTATATATGGTGGAAGACTAGGACATATCTATTCAAAAGATAACTTTACTCAAAAATCATTTCTTTTATATGGAAAATTTCACCCTTCTACAAACTTACTCTTGTTAAATGACAGACTTTCATTAGGAACAAATACACTAGATCCAGAGACAGCATATAGTATTTCTACCCAGTTGTTATTTGATTATAAAAATACAAATTACTCCTTATTGCTTGGAAGAAGTGTATTTAAAGAGGGAATTGTTTTTGATGGTACTAGTTACAATAACATTGATGAAAAATTCACCTTTGATAGTATTTCTTTTGATGGAACTTATGCCTTTAATAGTACAGATAAGTTAAACTTAACTGCTTGGACATTATTCAATGATTATGGCGAGAAACAAAGTGATCGATATCAAAATGAGTATGGTGGTTCATTATCATTATATGCAAAGATTTTTACACTTGATACTTATAATTCAATCTCTTATGTAAATGGTAAAGCAAGTAATCCAGATGGTTGGAATTATAATGCAACGATTACATATCCTTATTCAAAGCAATTGTCCATTTTTATAAAAGGAAAAAACTTACTTAATGAAGCGTTAACAAGTGATTATAATAGTGTTAATCCTATAACTAAACAAGTTACTGTCTTGGACAATATTGCAAATGTAGACAGAACAGTATGGTTTGGATTGGAGTATAAATTTTGAGAATAATTTTTATACTTATGGTAAGTTTAGTATCTCTTTTTAGTTTTGATGCTTTACATGTAAAGGCTGAGATTTTATCTAAAATAGCACATGAACTAGTCAAAAAAGACGTAGTTAACATATATACTGATGATGAGGACTTTATCAAAACAAAAGGCTTAGTGTCTTCAGTAAATTATACAACTTGTAAAGATGCAGATGTTGTATTTATATCTAAAATAGATACTTTGAGTAAAGGGTGTAATGTTAAATATCTTTTTTCCACTTCATATTATCTGTATCAAACTCTCCCTGAAGTTGTTGGGGTATTTTTTTGGCAAAAAGGTAGACCAAATATAATTATTAAATCTTCTATGGCAAAAAAACTAAATATTTCTTTATCAGAGTCATTTGAAAAATACGTAGAATAATATTTTATGAAAAATTTTTTCTTATTAAATAAAAATTTATTTTTTCTTATCTCTTTTGTTACTATGCTTGGAAGTATTTGGGTATATGTTGATTTTAAAAATGTAATTAAAAAACACGAAGAAGAGATTCAACGAATAGAAGTAAACAGAGCTTATAAAACAGCTAAAACAATTTTATTACAATTAGATGCTTACACTTCTAGTGATATATTAAAAATAAAGTATGATCCTATATTGTCTAGTGATATTGGTATACTTTTATCACATTATCGTAATGATGAATTTAAATATGTATATGTTGTATATATTGATAAAAAAGGAGCATACCGTCATTTAGCTGATGGTTCTGAAGTAAATGAGCGAGCGTTTTTAAACCAAAAATTTGCACCAAGCAAAACTCTTTTATGGGATAAATTACTAAAAGAAAAAAAAGCAGTATATGACATACAAGACAGTGCTGAAGGTTTATGGCTAACTTACTTAACTCCTATATTAAAAAATAGTGAAATCGAAGCAATTTTAGTACTGGATGTTTCCACTCAAGAGTTTAACAATTTTTCTAAATTAATAACACCACTAAATAATTCACTGAATGTTTTTTTTACGGTTATATTTGCAGTTTTTATTGCTATTATATTACAGGGAATTATTTTCTATAGTGAGTTTAAAAAAAGTATGATAGACCCTCTTACAAAACTATACAACCGTAAATATATGGAAGAAATTTCTTTAAAAACAAATCTAGAAAAAACATCAATCATGATGGTAGATGTAGATCATTTTAAATCAATAAATGATGATTATGGACATGATGTAGGAGATTTAGTTCTTACATCAATCGCTAGAAAATTAGTTGGGGCAACTAGATTAGAAGATAAAGTCATAAGATATGGTGGCGAAGAATTTTTAATACTAATTAAATCTGCTAAAAGTAAAAACGATGTTATATGTATAGCACAAAGAATTAAAGATAACATTAGTAAAGAATCTATTAGAATAGATGAAAAACTTAGTATTAGTGCTACAGCTTCAATAGGTTTAAATTTATGTGAAAATTCTTCTAAGTCTTTTTATCAAGAAGTTAAAAATGCTGATAAAATGCTATATACAGCAAAACGTAATGGACGAAATAGAATAGAAATATATAAAGACTAGTTATAAAGAACAGCTGTTTTTAATGCTTGTAGATATTCTTAAATATTTTCTAACCTTTCTTGAAATAAAATCGACCAATATATTTAGTAAAGCAGTAAAAAGAAGAAGAATAACAACCTTATCAAGTCTTATATCCGATATAGCAGAGTCTATAAAAAATCCAAGAGTATGGATACCTAAAATACCTAGTATAGCACTTTCTCTCATGATAACTTCCCATCTATAAAATAAAAAGGCTAAAAAAGAACTGTATATCCTTGGAAGGACTTCAAATCCAAAGAGTTCAATTCTTTTTTTGGTTGTATCAATACGAAGACTTAGCTCATTTGATTGTTTGCCCATGATAAAACCTATGATTGCACCATTGTGTAAAGCGAGTGCAAGAACTGCAGGAAGCATCGAAGGACCCCAAATTTGTAAAAACAGATAAGCTAAGATATACTCAGGAGTAGAACGTAAAATAACAAGTAAAATACCACCGCCAAATCTAGTTGGCAGATTTGTAAATTTCTTAGAAATGATAGGAAAAGAGAAAATTGCTATTAAAGCAGTAGCAATGAGTGCTATTTGAGTTAAAACTATAGTGTTTAAGACTCCAGGAAGTAGTTCATTTGTCATTATATTAGAAAACCAAACATAGAGCTCATCTAGGCCTTGATTTTTACGTATAGGTGAAGGGAGAATATCGTGAGTTAAAAAACGAGTTAGGTTTTCTAAACTGAATCCACTTATAAAATCTAGATAAAAGAAGCTGCCTACTATTAAAAATGGAGCACTATATTTAGTAAACCAAAATTTTATGGTTGCAATTATAATATAAAATAGGATAAGAAGTAGCCAAACTTCTCCATAATTACCTTGCATAAAAGAGCCATGCAGATAGTAACCAAGAGTTGTTAAACCTATAAATCCTAAAATTGCTGTTGACTTTAAAGCACACTCGAATCTGTACATAGTATAAGAGAGTAGATGAGGAAGTGCATCAGGTAGTTTTGTATAAAAAAAAGAAGAGATTTTACTCTTTACATGTAACTGCTTTGGAAAGTGGTTATGCTCTTCAAGAATCTCTGCATATACTTTACCCAGAGTCGCGCTATATGGTAAAATTATGGCTAAAAGAGCAGTAAGGGTGTTGAGTCCAAAGATTTGTAAAAAAAGCAAGGCCCAAAAAAGCTCATGTATAGCTCTTGTAAAAGCAAGAGAGATTCTAACTATAGTATATCTAAAATAAATAGCAAGAAAAAAACCTAAAATAGAAGATACAAAGATAGATAAAATAGCAATTGCTAAGGTATTTAGAAGTGCTTCATAGTATGTTGGTATGTTTAAAATATCTACATGTAAAGCCCCACTAAAAAACTTTTTTATCTCCATCAATGGTTCAAGTGTAGTTACTGAAAAATCAGCAAAAAAAAGAGCTATAAAAAAAACTGATAGAAAAATAATTGTAATGTTTAGGTTTTTAGAAATCGTCATTGCATACGTGGTATAATTGTTTTGTATCAGCTTGGCTAATCTCTTCACATTTTTTATCTAAAACTATACTACCGTCTTTTATACCTATTACTCTGTCAAAATGTTCTAATGCTATTTCAACATTGTGCAAAGCACAAACTATAGTTTCAAATTGTTTAAATATACTAAATAAAACTTTTTGAATTACAAATTCATCTAGTGCAGAGATTGGCTCATCTGCAAGAAGTATTTTTCTATTTTGTAAAATGGCTCTTGCTATTGCTGTCCTTTGCTTTTGTCCACCAGAGAGTTCTGCACTTTTTTTAAATATTAACTCTTTCATATGTAACTCTTTTAAAATAGGAGATATCAGGTTTATCTCTTTTTTTGCAGGTTTTATGAGGTTCCTGATGTTGTAAAGCAAACCATATTTGTCTAGGTTAGATATGTAGACATTATGAAAAACACTTAGCGTATTAACTAGTCCTAGTTCTTGAGGAATATATGAGATATTATCACTATTTAGCTCATATAGTTTTTTTAATAAAGTTGATTTTCCACTACCACTTTTGCCCAAAAGAGCGACTTTTTCGCCCTTTTGTATTGATAGTGAAATATCTTTTAATACTTTTATATCTTTATATTCAATAGTCTCTTTTTTAAGAGTTAACTTAGTCAATAAGACCTATCTCTCTTCCGACTTTTAGGACTGGATCAAAGTCAGAACTTTTTGCTTTGATAAATTTTGTTCTTGGAAAAGCTGCAAGTATCTCTTTGTCATCAAGCTTGATAAGCGCATTTTGAACTTTTTTTGCAAATCCTTCGCCAAATTGTTTATCAACATCCCCTCTGATAGTAAACTGGTAATCAGGATATGCAGGAGTTTTCCAGATAACTTTTACTTTTGAAGTATCTATATTTCCTGCTTTTAACTCTCTATCCCATACTTTGAAGTTTACTGCACCAACTTCGTAAGCACCACTTTGAACAAGTGAAATTGTCTTAGAATGATTCCCTGAAAAACCAACTTTTTTAAATAACTCATCAGGAGAATTTTTTAGATTTTCTCTTATAAAGTACTCAGGCATTAATCTTCCAGAAGTAGAACCTTTTGATCCAAATGTAAATGTTTTTCCTTTTATATCAGTAGGAAAAGTTTTACTGTTTTTTAGATTTGTGTGAGTATTGGCAATTATATATGAGTGAAACTTAGGATCTTCAACTCCTTGTGCGATTGCATAAGAGTCTTTTACTAGAAGTCTAGCTCTTACACCAGAGAGTCCACCAAACCAAGCAAGTTGTACTTGGTTGTTACGAAATGCACTAATAGACGCTGCATAAGACTTTACAGGAATAAATTTGACCTTTACATCTAACTCATTTTCTAAGTACTTTGCAATTTTGGAAAAACGTTCATTTAGTTTTGTCTCATCTTGGTCAGGAATAGCCGTAAACGTAAAAGTTTTGGCAAACATTGTTGAAACTAACAGTAGTGATATTAGTATGATTTTGTTCATTTGGTAATAACCTATTTTTGAATTAAGCAAAAAATAGAGATATAAAGAAGTATACGATATGTTTATGCATTCTTTATGTCAAACCCAAACCTTGGGTTAGATGCTTTTGTTTTAAAATAATAACATTTTATTATAAAACTAACATTAACTTCACGATATAAAGTTAGACTATGAGAAAAAAACTAAACAATAATTTTTATTTGTTAATGATGAAAATTATATTAATATTCACTATTATGATTACTAATACAGATGCAAAAGAAAAATATACAAATGCTTTGATAAGTGAAGACTCTCCTTATTTGCAACAACACGCGCATAATCCAGTAAACTGGTATGCATGGGTGGATGAAGCTTTTTTAAAAGCTAAAGAGGAAAACAAGTTGATTTTTCTCTCTATAGGCTACAGTACTTGTCACTGGTGCCATGTAATGGAAGAGGAATCTTTTGAAAATGAGGAAATAGCACAAATATTAAATAAATATTTTGTTTCAATTAAAGTCGATAGAGAAGAAAAACCTCATATAGATAAATATTATCAAAGTGTTCATCAACTACTAAACAAACGTGGCGGTGGTTGGCCACTTACAATAATACTTACCCCAAATGCTAAAGCATTTTTTGCAGCAACTTATATACCTAGCGAAGCAAAATATGGAAGAAGTAGTATAAAGGAACTTCTTCTTAAAATCCAAAGTGTTTTTATACAAGACCAAAAGAAGGTAATACAAAGTTCACTTGAGATTGAAAGAATTTTAAAAGAGTATAAAACTGCATCAAATAAACAGCAGGTTGCATTAACACCTGAACTTATTGACAAATTTGTTTTAGAAGTAGAAGAGTCTTTTGATAAACAGCACAACGGAATTGGCACGGCTCCAAAATTTCCTCATGCAAGCACAATAGATACTTTATTAGATATATACTCTATATACAAAAATAAAAAAGCCTTAGATATGGCAACAAGTATGTTAAAAGCAATGGGTAATGGAGGTATTTACGACCAGATAGAAGGTGGTTTTTACAGATATAGTGTAGATGAAGCTTGGATGATTCCTCATTTTGAAAAGATGCTGTATACCAATGCTGAGATGCTAAGTGCCTATGCAAAAGCATATAAAATTACACAAGATAAGTTTTATAAAATAAAAATTGATGAGATAGTAGAGTTTGTAAAGGCAAGATTTGAAAAAAATTTACTTTTTTACAGTGCAAGTGATGCAGATTCAATACTTGGAAATGAAAAAGAAGAGGGTGCTTATTTTGTATTTGAATACGAAGAGGTAAAAGCTTATTTAGAACAAAATGGATACAAAAATTCACAAGAGATATTAGAGTATTTTAATATTACAAAAGACGGGAATTTTGAATATGGTCAAAATAATCCATATCTATCAGGTAAAAAAGAGTTAGAAAACATTGATGTGGTGAAAAAAACACTTAAAGATTTAAGGGCTAAAAAAGAGTACCCATTTGTAGATTATAAAATCTTGACTTCTTGGAATGCAATGTATATTTCTGCTCTTTTTGATGCTAATAAAGAAAAAGAAGCTTTAGAACATCTCGATGTTTTAGTGGAAAAACTTTATAAAAAAGGTAAGTTATATCACCAAAGACTTGTAGATAAGGAGCCAAAAGAGAAAGCTTTGTTTGAGGACTACTCTTTTTTAATCACTGCTTTACTCAAAGCATATGAATATAGCTTGGATAATAAGTACCTTATACTTGCTGAAAAGTTAAATACCGAAGTGATAGAAAATTTATATAGAGACAACAATTGGTATATGAGTAATGATGAGTTTCAAAGTATAGCTGATGTATATGATAGCTCATACAAAAGTTCACTTTCAAACATGATAGATAATCTTTTAAAAATGTCAATTTTAAAGGAAGATTTGAACTTAGAAAATATAGCTAAAGATACTTTACATGTAAACTCTTCTATACTCTCAAGTAACCCAAGTAACTCAGCATGGCTCGTAAGAAGTTATATGGCATATACTAAAGGTTATGTGAGTTTAAAAGCTACAAAAGAGTTGTTAAAAGATAAAGATACCTCTTTTTATTCTTTTATAGTAAAAAAGCCTACACTTGATGAACAATACCAGGTATGTAGTACAATAGCTTGTTTTGCTTACAGTGATGATTTTAAAACAATAGTATCTAAAATCAATGAGTTTAAACGGTAAGTAATTTACCGTTTAAACTTTAATTGATACTAATGATGATCAGTAAAAATTATCTTTTGAGAATAGAATTTTTCTCTTTTTTCTTCTAGAGTATCTAAATACTCTTTTTCAGAAATTTTCTTCATTTTAACAGCTGCTTTATAAGTAGGTGTTTTAGAAATTGCATCTAATCCACTGCTTGTAAGTTCATTTGAGTTTCCTTCCCAATAATGATAATACATTTGTATTACATTTTTTGGAACAACTTTGGTAACTACTACTTTAATAGCAACCGAACCATATCTACTTTCAACTGCAACAAAATCACCTTCTTCTACATCATACTCTTTTGCAGTGATTGGGCTTATTTCTATTGATGAGCCATAATGGTCACCTGCATTTTCTAGTGCTGGTGATCTTCTAGTCATTGTACCAACCGAGTATTGAGCTGCTTTTCTTGTTGTTAAAAGCTCAATAGGATACTCAGCATCGGTTTTTTCATCAACTGAGCCAGCCATTAGAGGATAGTCTTTAGGAAGATTTAATCTCTGTGCCAATTTCTTTTCTGCCATAGGAATATCTTTTTTGTCATCAACAAAAACAACAGGAACAAAATGTGCCTTTTGATCTGGTGTATAAAACTTTTTATCCATATACATAGAAGGAGTCCCTGGATGACCCATTGTAGGACAAGGCCAGTTGAGTCCATTTTCAGCTACGATTCTTTTATAACTCATTCCACCATATCTATCTGGATCTGCAAGTCTAACTTCTTCCCAGATATCTTCAGTACATGTAAAGTCAAATCCTTTTGCACCTAACCTTTTCGCAATTTCACAAGTTATTTCCCAGTCATGTTTTACATCACCTATAGGCTTAACTGCTTGAGTGTTCATTTGAACTCTTCTCTCAGCATTTGCATATAAACCATCTTTTTCAGGACCACAACATGCAGGTAGTACAACATCAGCTTTTAATGCAGTTTCTGTTAGATAGATATCTTGAACTACATAAAAATCAACATTTGCTATACCTTTTAAAAAGTGATTAGTATTTGGTTCTGATATAACAGGATTCTCACCTACTGTATAAAAAAACTTCACTTTACCACTAAGAATTTCATCTGGAACTTCAGTTTTATGGATACCAACTTTATTATCAAGTTTACAATCCCATAGCTTTTCTAAATGTTCTCTTGCTTTATCGTCAGTGACTTGTTTATTGTTTGGAAAAACATTAGGAAGAACTCCCATATCACAAGCACCTTGTACATTTTGTTGTCCACGAAGAGGATAGTTTCCTGATCCTAGTGCTCCAATATTACCTGTAATTAAAAACAGATTAGATACTGAATATACATTACCAACCCCATGGTTAAAGTGGGTAACGCCCATACCGTGAGTTAATGCAGCTGGTTTTATAGTTGCATATAAACGAGCTGCTTCTTCGAATAACTCTTTAGGAACACCTGTTAATTTGGAAACATATTCAGGAGTATAATCCTTAACAGCCTCTTTTACATATTCTACACCAGTTGTGTAATTTTCTATAAATTCATCATCGCATAAATCATTAGAAATGATGTAATTCAATAGTGCATTTATAACAGGTATATTATGCTCTGGTGGTAGCTGAATATGAACATCAGCTTTTTGAGCTAACTCTGTTTTTATTGGATCAATAACAATCAATTTTGCACCACGGTCTAGTGCTCTTTGAATATGCATTGCTGCAATAGGGTGCCCATTCTCAGGGTTTGAACCAATCATTAAAATACAATTACTGTGAATACCAATTTCTGTAAAACTATTTGTCGCTGCGCCATTACCAATTGTTTTAGCCAGACCGGCTACTGTTGGTGCATGTCAAACGCGAGCACAATGATCTACGTTGTTGGTTCCTATAACTGCTCTCATGAGCTTTTGTGCTAAATAATTTTCTTCCAAAGTACATCTTGCAGAAAAGTTTCCTACAAGTGAATCTGGACCAAACTTTTCTTTCGCTTCTTTCATCTTAGAAACTACTAAAGAAAGTGCTTCATCCCAAGATGCTGGAACAAATTCCCCATCTTTAGAGAACTTTCCATCTTTTTTTCTAATTAATGGACTTACCAATCTATCAGTTCCACTAACATAATCAAAACCATATAAGCCTTTTAGACACAATTGTGAATCATTTACAGGATGATCCTTCGTGCCCTCCGCTTTAACTATCTTGTTATTTTTTACTAACAAGTCTATATTACATCCTGTGCCACAATAGGGGCATATAACTCTTTTTTTCTCCATACCTTTTCCTTTCAAAAGATTAATATGCTAATTTTGCATATTAGATATCAAAAAACTTCTTATTTAAGAGGTTTTTATTGCCTTTACATCTGCTTTTTATAGCTATGTAAAATATTTGTGTTTACCAGCAGTTTTAACTAATATGTAAATTTTGCATATTAGTCTACAAAAAAAACCTCCAGTTAAGGAGGTTTTCATTAATTACTTCATATCTGGTTTATGAGATATAAATCCTATAATACCTACAAAGAAAAGACCACCAACAATATTTCCTAATGTTACTGGAAGTAAATTCTTAACTAAAAAGCTTTCAACATTTAGACCTTCAAGTTTTTCAACTGGAATATGGTGTACTAAATCTGAAAGAGCTTGCATGTCACCACCAACTTGAGCTAGGTAATGAGATTTTGCAATAAGAGCTTCAGTGATAATGAACATATTTGCCACGCAGTGTTCATAACCTGAACCGACAAATGCCGCGATTATAAATGCTATAGCTAATATTTTTCCTGCTGTATCTTTTGCCGCAATTGCAGCCCAAACAGCCATACAAACAAAAACGTTACAAAAGATTCCTCTAATAAACGCTGCTTCAAAGCTAAGTGAAGTTTTTCCAACACCTAATTCAACGAAGTGTTTTAAAATTTCACCATCGTATTTTAATGGAAGATTTGATTTGTAGTACATATATGCAACTACAACTGAACCAACAAAGTTGAATATCCATACAATAGTCCAATATGAAGCCATTTTAGCAATTGGTAATTTCTTGTCCATTGTTGATACACCAGACATTATTGAACTAGTAAATAGATGTCCGCCAAAAAATACAACCATCATCAAACCTACAGAGAAAGCAAGTCCACCTAAAAAGTTTGCAACTCCTGGTGATGCTGATTCAGCAACACCTACTGTAGCGTGAGCCCAAAAAATATCACCCATTGCAATTGCACCACCTGCCATGATTGACAAGTATACAATACTTAATAAGGGCATTCTAGCCTTATGATTTAAGCCTCCGGATACGGCTTGTGCCGTTTCTGCTGGTGTTAACATATTTCTTCCTTTTAATTGATTTTTTTATTAGTATTATCGAAAATAGTATCTATCTCAATAAGTTTTTCTAAAGCTTTATGAGCTGTTTCTTCAGCTTCTTTAGAAATATCCGGATTAATATCAAGAACTTTTTCAATATCCACATTAAGTCCTAAAAAAAGAACAACTTTACAAAAGCCTTTTAGATAGCTAAGAAGTATTGGTGTAGGAAGATTATGAGTAGAATACATATAATCTTTGTCATCACTAATATCAATTACTTCTACAGTACCTACTTTGATTCCCGTCATTGCATCAGCAACAACCATTACATCTGGTTCATATTCTCTAATTTTATGAAATTCACTCTCAGGAGTATCTTCTCCATAAAACACTTTCCATCCAAGCTTTTCCGCTTCAATTAATTTACCTAAATAAGAGGTGACTCCATCATCACCTCTTAAAGTATTGCCTATAGTCAATATCGCTTTTTTCATATGCTCTTCCTAATTACGATAAAGCCTTCTTTTAGGTCTGAAAAATGATCTTTCAATTTAGAATCTGGCATTTGAGAAACTAATCTTGAAGCATGTTCTGGAAATATCTCTATCTCAAAATATTTACTTAAATTCCCCAATTTAAAATTAGCATATTCTCCACAAGATTCAAGAAGTTTAGAATATTCATCTTCTTCTATCTTGTCAATACATTCAACAAAATCTACCGTTCCGATACCATGTCCTACCGACATTGAAAACACTTTTATTTGTTCCAATTCATTTGGTAGTTTGTTATCTTCAGGATTTACCAATCTTTTTGTTAATCTACATATTTCTATCATCTTAATGCCCCCTAATTCTTCACAGTTTAATTTGATAAATCAATTTTATCTGCGATATCAATTTTTTTGAATTGCTTTATATGCTCTAAATATACGTTATTATGTATGATTCTCATACACTCTTCATATCTAGGATCTTCTTCTTCTCTACTCATTCTCTCCATTGTGATTCTTGTTTGCACAGTATCTCTTATATCGGGTGATTCTTTGATTGCTTTTATATATTTGTCAAAAAGCTTTCTTCCATAAAGATAACCCATCAACTGTTTTGCTTCAGCAAGAACATCTCTTTCAAAAAGAATGTTGTTAAAAACTGATTCTTTTATTTCAGGAGATTCATTTGAACCATTTTTATGTTCTTTTAATTCTAACTTTTGGTCTAAAATACCAAGAGCTGTTGCAAGTCCATAAATAATACTTGCTGGATGAGGAGGACAACCAGGGACATATACATCCACAGGAATTATTTTATCTATTCCTCCCCAAACACTGTATGCGTCATGGAAAATACCGCCACTAGAGCCACAAGCACCAAGAGCAAGAACGATTTTTGGATCTGGCATTGCTTCATAAGCTCTTAGTAAAGGATAGTACATTTGACGAGTTACTGGACCTGAGCACACCAAAATATCTGCATGTCTTGGATTTGCCACTAGTTTAAATCCAAATCTCTCAGGGTCCCACATAGGAGTAATAGCTGCAAAAATTTCAATTTCGCAACCATTACAAGAACCACAATCCACTCTATATACGTTAAAACTACCTTTAATATTTTTAAGGTGTTCTAATTTGGCTTCGAGTGTGTTTGCATCAGCTATTTCTTCTGGAACAACATATGTTTTACTCATTTTCTTTTCCTTATAAAATATTTTGTTGAATTTTCAACAGCAATATTTTTCTTGCATTCAGGACAAGTACGAATATACGCGGTTTTTTCAGCTAATGTCGCCTCATCCCATCCAGCTCTTTTTAAGCGCTCTATATCATAAGCTATAAGTTTGCTAGTTGTGAAAGGATTTTTACATTCTTGACAACATTCGATATCAAGCTCGCCTCTCTCTTTTAAATTTTCTTTATCAAACCTTACTGCAGTTTCAAACTCATCCGATTGCATTACTGCATTTGTAGGACAAACTTCATCGCAGCGACCACAATATATACATCTTGCACAATTAAATTCCCAAACTAATTTTGATTTATCTTCATTTAGTTTGACATTAATAGCATTAGAAGGACAAGCTACTGCACACGCAGTACATCCTATACATTTTTCATAATCGTAAGCAGGTTTACCACGAAACCCCTCAGGAACCTTGTATGGCTCAAAAGGGTAATTGTAAGTAGCATTTCCATATTTACGTGTCATATCTAATAATTTCATTTCATTTACCTACATATTTTTTAAAGGATGATTCTTTAAAGTCTGTGAATACCTTTTAAGATCCTTATGTGTTAATACTTTAGACTTTTGAGAATTGATATCTACAACAGTTACTCTTTCTGTACAAGAGTAGCAAGGATCAAGAGAACAAACTATCAATGCAGCATCTGCAATAGTATTACCACGGAACTGATAACGTAAAGAAGACCAGTTGTTGTAAGTAGCTGCACGACAACGCCATCTATATACTTTTTGTGCATTACCATGCATAATCCAATGAATGTTTTCTCCACGAGGTGCTTCATCATTTCCAATTGCAAAAGCTCCTGGTTTAATCATCGTTTGAGGTTTAATAATTGTTTGTCCACCAGGCATCATTTCAAAACATTGGCGAATTATTGAGATTGATTCAAGAAGTTCTTTGTATCTTACATTTTCTCTTGAATAAACATCACAACCATGTTCAACTGCTACATTAAAGTCTAGTTGGTCAATAAAGTCATACGGATGGTCATGACGTGAATCACGTGCAAATCCTGAACCTCTTACATTTGGACCAACAGGTGAGAAATCTCTTGCAACTTGACGATCCAAGACACCTACACCTTTCCAACGACCAATTTGTGCTGAGTCATCCATAACTGCATCCCAAACTTCTTTGAGTTGTTGCTCAATAGTAACTAAAAGTTCTAAACTTTTTTTAATTTCATCACCACTCATGTCTCTACGTAATCCACCCATTACAACATTACCATATGTCTTACGACCACCAGTAACTAGTTGAGCTAACTCCATAGTAAATTCACGAATTCTAAATATATGCATGAATGCATTTATATTTCCTGTTACTTCACAAGCTAAACCAATATTTAGTAAGTGTGAGTGTAGTCTTTCTATTTCAAGACAAATTACTCTCATCGCTTGAGCACGTAAAGGAACTTCGATACCTACTGCTTTTTCAGCTGCTTCTATACAAGCAATAGCATGTGCATAACCACAAATACCACAAACTCTTTCAGCTAAATATCCCATTTGATCATAGTTCATTCTATTTTCTGCTAGTTTTTCCATTCCACGATGTTGGTAGAAAAGTCTAAAGTCAGCATCAATGATAGTATCACCATCACAATATAGTCTAAAGTGTCCAGGCTCATCACTTGTTATGTGAAGAGGTCCTAGAGGAACATCAACTACACCAGAACCTTCTGGATGTAAAAATTCATAATCTGGCTCATCCGCATGATCAACTGCATCAGGACGATATCTATAGTCCATAGCATCTTTTCTTAGTGGATGTAATCCTTCAGGCCAATCATCAGAAAGCACAAGTCTTCTAGGATCTGGGATTCCAACTGCTTTTAATCCAAACATATCAAAAGCTTCACGCTCATACCAAACAGCCGCTGGTACTTTACATGTAACAGATGGGAAAGTAGGATCATTTGCAGGAATATATGCTTTTACAGTAATCCAACATTTTTGCTCTTGAGGAAGTTCATCCTCAGGAGTCATTTTTCCACCTTCCATAGAAATAATATAATAAAGAGCATAGTTACCGTTTAATTGTCTTTCATCATTTGGAACCATGCTTGATAACCAACCACCCATATCATAATAGAGCATTCTTACTGCTTCAGGAAGGTCGTTTCTGTCTACTGTAATAGTAACTTGATCTTCTGCTTGTCTTTCTATATCAAGTACAGTTAATTTCTCTTTAACCTTACTTATAAAATTATCACCTTTTTTCATCATATCTCCTTATACCCCAGTTATTATTTTAACTGCATTGTTTAACAATGTTACCCAGCCATCAACAGAAAATATACCAAAACCAATTATTAGTGCAGCAAGTAGTATTAAAGGTATATTCGCACTCCACTCAATTTTATTTGTTAATATTTTTGTTTTACTTTCACCAAAAGTTGCTAAGTTAAAGTGAGAAAAGTCAGCAATAAAAATAACTATTAATCCTATGATAAATAAAATCACAGGAAGAATAAGTCCTGAATTAATTGATTCTTGAATCATTAAAAATTCACTTACGAAAATTGCAAATCCAGGGACACCAACTAAAGAACAAATAGCAATACCAAATAGTATAGCTGTAATAGGTGCTATTTTAATTAATCCACCCATTTTTGTCATATCTCTAGTTCCATATATTTTAACCATGTTTCCTGTTACACAAAAAGCCAATGCTTTTGTTACCGAGTGCGCTAAAGCATGAAAAAGTGCAGCAAATAATCCTACAACTCCTCCAACACCAAGACCAAAAGCAATAACACCCATATGTGCTATTGAGTGGTAAGCAAACATTCTTTTAACATCATGTTGTCTTATCAAGAATAGTGCTGCTATAAATATAGTTATTAATCCACTTATTACCATTATAGTTTGAACGTATTCAAAACCAACCATAGAATTACCTACAATTGAGTAATATCTTATTAGTCCTAAAATAGCACATTTCAATAAAATACCTGAAAGCATTGCTGAAGCAGGTGCTGGTCCTTCTGAGTGAACATCTGGCAACCAAGTATGAGTTGGAGCAAGTCCTGCTTTTGTACCAAAACCAATTAAAGCAAAGATGAAAATTAGTTTTAATGCATCAGGGCTAATCTCATTTGCATGAGCCATTAATGTAGTCCAAAGCATTGTACTATGGCTATCATTTATTACTGTAAATCCAGCACTATAAAGTAAAACTGTTGCATAAAGAGCAAAAGCTAAACCAATACTACAAATTACTATATATTTCCAACCACTCTCTGTCGATTTTTTGCTTTGATGTAGTGCTACCATAAATACAGATGATAATGTTGTTGCTTCAATCGCAACCCACATAAGTGCAATATTGTTAGATATAACTGAAAAAGTCATAGTGAAAACAAATAGGTGAGAAAGTGCAAAAAATAGTTTTGCGTCTTTTACACTAATTGCATTTTTTTCTATTTCCCATTGTAAGTACTTAACAGAATATAAGTTTACTAATAAACCTGTAACTCCAATAAGTGATAAAAATACACCCCCTAGAGAATCTAGGAAAAGTAGTTGATTATAAGCAAAAAGGATCTCTCCATTAACAACACTTAAAACTGCTTTCATAGCAATAAGCGTTGAAGCAACAGAACCCAATATATGCATCGTGCTGAGTGCTTTAAAATTTGCTGGCGTTAGCCAAAGAACTACTGATGCAACAATAGGTACAAGCAGTAGTAACGTTAATAATTGTTGAATATCCATTTCTTACCCTTTCAATTCTGTTGCTTTAGATACATCTAAAGAACCAAAATGTTTATAAAATCTCTGGGCTAAAACAGACATGATTAATACAGCGAAAATAGCATCTGTTAATATACCTAACTCTGCAATCTCTGGTGAATTATATGCCATTAATGCAAGAGAGAGATGAATACCATTTTCAAACATACAATAAGCTAAAATTTGCTTGATTGCAGAATTTCTTAGTATAAAACCAAATATACCCATCATAAAAATAGTAATTGAAGCAATCAAAGGAATACTCTCTTTGATTAGTGAAAACTCTAAGTATATAGGATATATAGACATAGCAATTGCTAATGAAAATCCCATAGCTATAATAGGGCTTACAAAGAATCCAGTTACTGGTTCATCTTCATATACAACACCTAACTTCTTTATCAAACGAAGTAAGACATATGGTATAAAAATTACTTTTGTTACAAACGCTATCATTGCCCATACAGAAAGTTGCTCCGCTAAGTGAGTTGATGATAACAGTAAAAATGTTGCAACCAACAAAAAAGTTTGAAATGAGTATACAAAAACAGATGCTTTGTAGTTTCTCAATCCAAAAACTGCTAAAGAAGTAATTATCATTAGTATTGATAATCCACTTAATAAATCAATCATCCTAAACTCCTACAACATATAAAACAAGTGCTATAAATGACACACCAAGTGCAGCCATAGCATTAGATTTAAAACTAGTTAATAGCTTATATCTTGGTCCAAAATTGTCTATAAAAACTGCAGCAACATAAAAGATTCCTGCTTTTAAAATAAAGACTAATAAGGCTAAAAATGGATTTTCAAAACTCCAAGGTTCAAAAATACTCAAAAACATACCTATCATGGCAAATTGCTTAAGAATTAATCCTGCATGTGCAAGACCAAAATCAGCTCCACTATATTCACCTAAAACACCCTCTTGTAACTCTTGTTCAGCTTCTGCTAAATCATAAGGGTTTCTACCACTTTCAACATACATTGCCCATAAAAATGATATTGAAGCAACGGCAAATGCTGGTATTTGATAACCAATTTCACCACTTCTTACCATCTCTTGAATCTCAGCTAAGTTACTTGTTTGTGCTAAAAGCATTACAACTAATAAACTAGTCATCATTACAGGCTCAACAAATACTGCAAGCATTTGTTCACGGCTACCACCAACTCCTGCAAAAGGATTACCTGAATCGATTGAAGCTATACCAAAAATATAACGTAACATTGCAGCTATATAAAGAACAACAAATACATCAGAAGCATATCCTGCAAATGTACCAGAACCGTATGTTATTGGCATAACAGCTAAAAGCGCTGCTCCTGTTCCAAAAAGAGTATATGGACCATAACGAAAAACCCAATGAGAACATTTTGGAAGAGTTCTACCTCTTTTAAATAACTTAACAATATCTCTATAAGTCTGGAAAAAATCAGGAGGACCTTTTCTTGACTGTAATCTTGCTCTTAAAACTCTTGCGACACCATCAAAGAAAGGTGCAACAAGCACTATAACTATGACTTGAAAAATCATAAAAAATATACTAATCATTATTTAACCTTTCTATAAAATGTAATTTATGCCAAGGAAAAGGCATAAAGTTCCTAATATATATAAAGAATACATATTAGTACTACCATTTTGCAGACATCCAATTTTATCAGCAGCTTTTTCTGTAAAATTAATTATTGGCTGATAAAAAATATTCCACCAAACATCTTTTGGATTATCTTTATATTTTACTGGCCCAAAATAACCATCTGTTTCAACTACTGATTGTTCACTTTTAAATAACCAGTTCATTAAACGTCTAAGATCACCTGTAAATGGTCCTGCTGTTATTTGCATACGAGAAGTGTATTTAAAACCACAAGCCCAAGGATCAGTTTCTCTTGGTTTAGTTCTATTAGCTCTCATCATAACTGCGATTATAAATGGTAAAGTCATTGCACCAGATATTACCATTGCCACAATCGGCATTGAAATAGTTGAACCTAGAGTTGAAGCTATTTGTCCAGTTGCTGGAACAGCATTATATGAACCGCTAAAAGATGTAACTACTGACATAATATTTTCAGTAACAACACTTGCGCCTATACCAAAAACAAAACAACCTACAACTAGGAACATCATTCCAAAAATCATTGTAAATGGAACTTCTTTAGCTTTATTATAGATGTTCATATCTCTTGGAGTACCTGCAAAAATAATTGCATATAATTTTAAGTGAATAACAACTAGTACTCCTGTAACTGCTAAAGCAATAACAGAAAAAGTAAAAATAAATCTAGGGATAATTCCTTCACCTGAAGCACCTTGCATCATACCTTGATAAGTAAACCACTCACTAACAAAACCATTTAATGGAGGAAGTGCAGCGATACCCATTACACCAATAAACATAGCAAAAGCAGTATAAGGCATTTTCTTAGCCAAACCACCTAAAACTTCTATCTCTCTTGTATGAGTTGCATGAAGAACACTACCAGCACCTAAAAATAACAATCCTTTAAAAATTGCATGATTAACTATATGATAAAGTCCAGCCAAAAAACCGATACTAGCTAGAGTTGGAGAATTGATAGCAATTCCATATACACCAGTTCCAAGACCTAATAGAATAATTCCGATATTTTCAACCGAGTGGTATGCAAGAAGTGATTTATAATCATGTTGGATTAAGGCATATAATACACCTAGAAGAGAAGACAATGCTCCTATAACAATAATTAATAATCCCCACCATTCCATTACAGGTAACCATAAACAAAATTTAATAATTCCAAATAGTGCAACTTTAATCATAACACCACTCATCAATGCAGATACATTTGTTGGAGCTGCTGGATGGGCTTTTGGTAACCATACGTGAAAAGGAAACATTCCTGCTTTAGAACCAAATCCAATAAATGCTAATAAGAATATAATACTTGCCATTAATGGGCTAAATTCTAATCCAACGAATGAACTAAATTCTAGAGAACCAGATTGATTTGCCATTAGTAAAAAGGCAGCTAAAATACACATGCCTCCAAAATGAGCAATACCTAAATAAATCATAATCGCTTTTAAAGAGGCTTTTGAATCATTGTAACAAATTAAAAATGCAGAAATTATAGTCATTAATTCCCAGCATATCATGAACCAAAAAACATCAGAAGCAGATAACACTAGTAACATAGCTAAAATAAAAGAATTAAATAGAAAAGCCATTACAGCTAAGCTACCTTTTTTTGCATATTCCTCTGTATATTGAATAGCATAAATTGAAGAAGCAAATGCTATTAAAGTAACAACAAATGAAAAGAAGTTACCTAGTGGATCTAAAGAAAAAGTTGGGTTGTATAATAAGTTTTTCCCTAAAGAAAAACTATCAGTTCCACTTAGATTCATTAAAAAATAGAAAATACCATAACCAGATGCAACAGCAGAAATACCAAATCCAACTTTTGCGGCTATTTTATTTTGTTTATATAATAATAATGAAACAACACAACCAAGTAAGTATAATAAATATACGTGTGTCATTAATAATCCTTTCTTATTTTAAGTGTTGCTAAGTGCAGTTTGAACAAATGACTCAACAGCACCTTCTGCTTTTTGACTAGTCAATTTATAATCTATATTTTGCGAATCTATAAATAATAGTGCTCCAGTAGGACATACTTCAACACAGGCTGGACCATCTTCTCTACCAGAACATAGGTCACACTTAACAGCTATACTTTTTGCACCCACCTCTGATTCAATTGCTAAATTGTACTTAGGTTCCATTGCATAATTAACAGAAGGCATTATCTCAGCTTCTGCTCTAATAGCACCAAATGGGCAAGCAAGTGTACACATTTTACATCCAATACAGATTTCTTCAAATAATTCAATATTATCATTAGAAAAACGTAATGCTCCAACAGGACAGACATTAGCACAAGGCGCATCATCACATTGACGACACTGATTTGGCATAGTTCCACTTTTACTTCTCGTAACTACAAGGCGAGGGACTGCCAATTTCCCTCTAGTATGTGACGACTCATAACAAGCCGCCATACATGTAGCACAACCAATGCAGACGTTTGGATCTGCAATAACAAATTTATTTACTCTTTTAGGTAAACTCATAATTAACTCCTAACTGTTCGATATTGTTCTGAGGGATGCATATGCATATCAGTTTCTTCACGTACTTTTATATATTCTTCTTCAGAAATTTTACGTACAGCAGCAATAGTCATTTTTAGAGGATTCATACCTGATAAAGGATCTGTATCTTCTGCATTTGAGAGCTCATTCCCATCTGCTTCTGCATAATGGAATGTTGTAAAAATTGTTCCATGGCGAAGATCAGGATTTATTTTTACTTTAGCTGCTATCTTTCCACGTTTATTTTCAACTATTGCATAACAATTTTCTTCTAAGTCTCTTGTTTCAGCTATGTCTGGACTAACTTCGATAGCAGGACCCATAATATCTGCGCCCATTTCTAATGGTTTACACTCTCTTGTCATAGTTCCTGTATGATAATGATATACTTTACGTCCAGTAGTAAAAAGACAAGGATATAAATCATTTACTTTTTCACTAAGAGCACCAGAACCAACTGGATAATCACTAGGAATATTTAAATGATCAATTAGTTCTTTCTCTAAAGAAGCTCTATCATTTTTGTCATCAGCATAAACAACAGGAACTAATTTAAATTTACCATCAGGAAGCATTGATTTTTTGTCTTCGTATAAAACAGGAGTTCCAGGATGAGTTTCATCTGGACAAGGCCAACTGATACCATTTTCATTTTTCATACGGTTATAAGATACACCACCAAAAAATTCAGGGTTAGTTTTTCTTACTTCTTCCCAGATTTCTTCAGCTTTATAATATTCAAATCCTTCAAGACCAATTCTTTGAGCTATATTACAAATAACTTTCCAATCAGGCACAATTCCTTCTGCAGGTTCAACTGCTTTAGCAACAGTTTGTAGACGTCTTGATGTATTGATAAACGTTCCATCTTTTTCACCCCAAGCAGCAGCAGGAAGAACAACATCTGCCTTTTGAGCCGTTTCTGTTAGAAAAATATCTTGAACTACCATAGTTTCTAGTTGTTCTACAGCCTCAATAAAATGTTCTGTCCAAGGATCACTCATAACTGGATTTTCACCAAAAACATAAAGGAATTTAAGGTTTCCTTCTTCAATTTCATGTGGAGCTTGAGTTAATGTAAAACCAGGTTTTGAGCTAATTTCTTTACCCCAAATACTTTTAATATGTGCTCTTACACCTTCATCTGTAACTAATCCAGCTGAAGTAACATGAGGTAAGGCACCCATATCACATGAACCTTGAACATTGTTTTGTCCACGTAAAGGATTAACACCAGCACCTTTTTTACCAAGGTTACCTGTTAAAATAGCTAAGTTTGAAAGAGAGAATATATTTGAAGTTCCATCAATAAATTGAGTCATTCCCATTGTATAACATATTGCTGCTGTTCCAGCTTTTGCATACATCTCTGCTGCTTCAATAACAAGTGAAGCAGGTATTCCAGTCTCTTCTTCTACTCTTTGTGGAGTAAAATCAGCAACAGCATATTTAACATATTCAAAACCATGAGAATATTTTTCAACAAACTCTTTATCAAAAAGATCTTCTTTAATGATATGGTTCATCATAGCGTTAAGTAGTGGGATATTGTATCCTACTGGTATTTGTAAAAAGATATCAGCTTTTTTAGCCATATCAGTTTCTTTTGGATCTATTACAATCATTTTTGCACCACGTTCAATACCACGTAGCATTTGCATTGCGATTATTGGGTGACATTCACTTGTATTTGTACCTGTTAAAAAAAGTACATCTGTATCTGTTGCAAACTCTACTAGATCGTTTGTCATTGTTCCATTTCCTAATGTTTTAGTCAGACCGACTACTGTAGGACCATGTCAAAGACGAGCGCAGTGATCTACGTTATTCGTACCTTGCATTCGAAATAGTTTTTGAAAAGCATAATTGTCTTCATTTGTACATCTTGCAGATGAAAAACCCATTATGCTATTGCTTCCATGTTTTTCAACTGTTGTTTTCATTCTTGAAGCAACAAAATCATAAGCTTCGTCAAATTCAACTTCGACTAGTTCGCCTTCTTTTGAAAATTGACCATCTTTTTTTCTAATAAGAGGCTTTGTTAATCTTCTTGGAGAATGTACGTATTCCCAACCATATAGTCCTTTCAGACATAACTCACCATCATTTACATGATGTCCGTTTGTAGGTTCAGCTTTTACGATTTTGTTGTTTTCAACAAGTAAATCGATATTACAGCCAGTACCACAATAAGGACAGGCAGTTTGAAACTTTTCCATATTGCATCCTTTAGTATTATTAAAAATAAATTAATATTTT
>CBDLTN010000012.1:0-34431 GCA_965306065.1 uncultured Sulfurospirillum sp.
ATCCTAGAAGGAACTGTTGTACGTATTGTAGATTTTGGTGCATTTGTTCAACTTCCTGGAGAAGTAGACGGACTTCTTCATATCTCAAAGATAGCTGATCATAGAGTAGAAAAAGTAAGTGATTATCTTGAAGTTGATCAAAAGGTAAAAGTAAAAAACTTAGAACAAAATGGTAGAAAAATTGGACTTGGATTAGAAAAGTAGAAAAACTATATAAGGAGTAAATTTAAATTTACTCCTTATATAAAATTACATAAATATGAATTTCAAACCAATATTTTTATATTGTATCTGCAAGAGATATCCATAGGAGAGTTTTTGTTGTTTAAATGGATAAACAATACTATATTTAAAGTCATAATTATTGTATTGATGTGCTTGCTTTTAATTTTATTGGGACTTACTGCATACGAATTCAATAACGACAATTATACAGAATATACATTGTTTTGGCATAAATTTGCAGGATTTGTGATTGTCCTTATAATACTTATCCATATGATAATTAAAAAAAATAAAATAAAAAAATTGTCTGAAGAGTTTTTGAATGTTTTATTAAAAAAAGAAATAAAACACAAAAATAATAAGGAATACTTACTTATTTATATAAAGAATAAATCTTTAAAAGAAGTATCTTTTATCTTCAATATAGATTTAAATAATATGAAATTATTTTTAAAAAAGAATAAGATTGTTTTGCATGATGAAGGACAAAGTATCTCTAAAATTGCTAAGACAAACTCGAAAGATATATACCAACTATTTATATTAATTTTAAAATTACATATAGAAAGTTCTATTCAAAAAAATACTTAGAATGTATCAATAATTATACTTATCTCCATTTATGAAATCTTTTTTTTAAAGGATATTTAATCATTTTAAAGATATAATCGCAACCGAAACAAAGTGGTAAGTAGGGAAACTATCCGAACGGACTTTGTAAAAAAATTATTGGAGATTTAAATGAAAAAGATTCTTTTTCTTATGGTAGCAATTGCATCAGCTGCATTTGCTGGTGAAGGTGAAATGCTTAAGTCATACTCAGTATTGGCTGCTTCTGTTGGTCTTGGTCTAGCTGCACTTGGTGGAGCTGTAGGTATGGGTAATACTGCTGCTGCGACTATCGCAGGAACTGCAAGAAACCCAGGTCTTGGTGGAAAGCTAATGACTACAATGTTTATCGCACTAGCGATGATCGAAGCACAAGTTATCTATGCACTTGTTGTATCTTTGATTGCACTTTACGCAAACCCATTTATGTAATAGAACGAGGCTACTTTCAGTAGCCTCTATTTCCCTCGTTAAATTTTTTGTGCGTCAGTGGTGGAACGGTAGACACGCTGCCTTGAGGGGGCAGTGCCTTCACGGGCGTGGAAGTTCAAATCTTCTCTGGCGCACCATTATTCTAAAATTACTCACTTCATAAAAATTTCATAATAATTTCACAAAAATTTCAAATATAAAGTATACTTTAAAACTATATTTTGTACCATCATTTATGTTTAAAACATAAAATTAAAAAAAGGGCTACTTATGAATATTAAGTATATTGGTAGAGCATTACTTGTTCTAGTTATGACTACTGCGTTTAGTGTAAATGCTACGGCAAAAGATAAAGTGTACAAATGGAAATTGGCTATGTCATGGCCAAAACATCTTACTCCTCTATCGTCACCTCCTCAAAGATTTGCGGAAATTGTAAAAGAGATGTCAAATGGTCGTTTAATTGTTAAAGTTCATGGCCCTGAAAAACATAAAGCTGCATTAGGTGTTTTTGATATGACTAAACTTGGTCAATATCAAATGTCACACTCTGGGTCATACTACTGGAAAGGAAAAGACATTAATACACTTTTCTTTACTTCAATGCCTTTAGGAATGACTTATGATGAGCAAACAGCTTGGTTTTACCATGGTGGTGGATTAGAGCTTATGCAAAAAGTTTACGGAAAACATAAAATGTACTCATTCCCTGGTGGTAACACAGGTGTTCAGATGGGTGGTTGGTTTAGAAAAGAGATAAACTCTGTAGAAGACTTAAAAGGTCTTAAAATGAGAATTCCTGGATTTGCTGGTGAAATTATGGCAAAGCTAGGTGTAACTGTTACAAACTTACCTGGTGGTGAGCTTTATACTGCTTTAGAGCGTGGTACTATTGACGCTCTTGAATGGGTAGGACCTGGTATGGATATTAAGATGGGATTTCATAAAGTTGCTCCATATTATT
Organism: uncultured Sulfurospirillum sp.; assembly: GCA_965306065.1. GTDB lineage: Bacteria > Campylobacterota > Campylobacteria > Campylobacterales > Sulfurospirillaceae > Sulfurospirillum_A. The sequence continues at coordinate 2,231 of CBDLTN010000012.1, forward strand.
ATACAGGATGGCATGAACCTGCAAGTGAAATGCAGTTTATGGTCAATAAAAAAGCATTTGATAAGTTACCTAAAGATTTACAAGCAATTGTAAGAGTTGCTATGAAAGCAGTTGCATCTGATATGTACTCAGAAAACTATGTAGCTAGTGCAGATGCTTGGGCAAAAATGAGAGCAGAATATCCAAATATAAAAGTTAAAGAATTTCCTATGCCTGTTCTTAAAGCTATGAAAGCTGTAAATGATGAGCTAATAGTTAAACTTGCTCAAAAAGGACCTTTAACAAAAGAGATTATAGAATCTCAAAAAGCATTTTTGAAAAAAGCACGTAAGTGGTCAGAAATATCTGAATACTCTTACTTAAAAAATATGCTTGCGTTAGAAAAATAACTAACTGGTAGCCTTAGGGCTACCACCTCTTTTAAACTACTAATCCTTCTAACCTTATGTCTAAAAGTATAAAATGTGAGAGTAATTTATATTAACACAATTAGATTTAACCGCATCGGTTTTAAGAATATGTTCTTTTATGTTTATTTTTGATAAAATACTTAATTCTATGAGCTGTACTACTTGTAATGGTAAGTAAGATATTTTTTAAAGGTATTATGTATGAGAGATTTAGAACTTAAAAATATTATGAAAGTTGATGATAAAGAATTCCTTATTTCTACTATAAGCATGCATGTTCGTCACTCTTGGTTTGAAGATGATGTTAAAAAAGTGGTTTATGAGACTATGGTATTTGAAGTAATAGATGGTGAAGTTCAATATCATAAAACTATATTTAACGAACGCTATAATATGCCAGATGAAGCTATAAGTGAACATGGAGCGATATTAAAAAATCCAAAAAACTTTTTTATTATTTAAATATTTGGTACTTTTACACTAAAGAGTGCTCCATCAGGAGTATTCTTTACAGATAAGCTTCCGCCAAAATTTTCTACAATAATCATTCTTGACATATAAAGACCTATACCCGTTCCATTTTTTGGCTTTGTTGTAAAATATGCATCAAAAATCTTATGTATATTATCATCTTTTATACCACCAGCATTGTCTTGTATAGTTACTCTGTTTGTTCCATCTTGATTTAAAAGTGTTATCTTGATATACGGAGATTTTACACCTTTTTCTTCTATTGCTTCTCTAGCATTATGCATTAGGTTAAGTATAACTTGTGAAAATTGATTTTTATAACCTTTTATAGAAAAATCATCTTGAACATCTATAACGATTTTGATACCTTCGTGTTTTATAGAAGCACCTATTATTTTATAAGTATCTTTTATTGATTGTTTTACATTGAATATTGAGATCTCATTGTCTGGAATATAGAAGTTTTTAAAATCATCTATAGTTTGAGACATATAATCCATCTGTTCAAGTGTACTTTTTATGTACCTATCAAATTGTTCATCACTTAGTTTTCCCATGGATTTAAAAGTTCTCATATTCTGTAATACAAGGCTTACCCTTGTGATTGGATGTCTCCATTGATGTGCAATATTTCCTATCATCTCTCCAAGAGCTGCTAGTTTTGCTTGGTTTTCTAATATCTTGTCTTTAATCTTGTTTTTTTTAACCTCTTCTTGTACTTTTTTTTCTAGATTATTTGCTAGTTCTGTTATATCATTTGATTTTTTGTAAAGAGATTGATATATTTTTTTTGCAGGAGATGATGAAATATATGCAAAAGGTATTGCAATAAGTATAGCGTATAGTATAGTAAAAAGAACTCTTTCTTTAACTAATGCTCTTGTTTGAGCTGTTTTTGTCATATTTTCTAAATATACTAGTTTGTAGTCATTATAGTTTTTATAGTTAAGAGGTTTTATAAAGTATCTTTTTTCTTTGTTGAATTCTTCTTTTAAGTTAGTTATAGATTTTTTTGTTATTTTGAACTCTTCAGTTATATTGTGGGATTCTCCAAGGTATTTTGCCCAGTTTTTATTTTTGTCTTTGTGTATTAAAAAATAACCATTATTATCAGTTAAATATACATCAAAAACGGAAGACTCTGTAAGCGTTTTAAGATATGGTTTCATAAATATATTTATAATCACAAAGCCTTCAAAAGATGAATTAACATGAACTTGATGAGCGACTCTTAAAACTGGTTTTATTGGTTTTTCTATTACATTGTATTCTATATTTAAATCAATCTTTGAAAACCATACTTCATCTTTATCTATTGCACAACAAGCTTTATAGTAATATCTTGCTGATTTGTTTTGTAAGTTCTCTTTTTTTATTAAAATAGGCTCATGCCCAATCTCTTTTCTGTCCAATCTTATTATCTCTTGTCCATTTTTATCTATGAATCTAAGTTGCATATAGTTTGAGTTTGCCTGCATGAGTGTTTTAAACATGGAGTTAATGTTTTTGTAATCTTTTTTTCCATTTTTTATAAAATCTAATAAAATATCATTTTTTGATATTGCTGTAACAGTAGCTGCTCTTTTTTTGTAAAACTCATTATAAAAGTTTTGTTTATAACTTGCCTCAGTTTTTACTTCCTCTTCAAAATTTTTGATAGATTCACTTGCTGAGTACTTTACATGTAAAAGATAAATTCCTCCTAAAATCAAAGTAGCAAATAGTATATATGAGAGTAAAAGCGTTATTTTAAATTTTCTGTTTTGTCTTTTAAGACTACCTAATTCAATCATTATAAGTTTCTATTTTGTATCCAGTTCCACGTATGTTTTGTATGAAATCATAGGATAGTTTTGAGCGTATTTTTTTTATCTGTGTTCTTAGTGTATTGCTATTAACTATTTTTTGATCCCAGACATAATCCATCAAAGTGTTACTATTTACAATATGGTTTAGATTTTTTATAAGATAGTAGATAAGATTTTTTTCATTTTCACTAAAGTCTATGATTTTGTCATTGTCATATAACTCCATGGAAGATGTATCATAGAACTGTTTGGGTCCTAATTTAATTCTTCTTGACGCTAGTTCAAGAACAAGTTTATTTATACGAATCTCTAGTTCTTCAAAGTGAAAAGGTTTTCTTACATAATCACTACAACCCACTTCAAAGCCCAATTTTACAGTCTCTATATCACTAACAGAAGTTAAAAATATAGCAGGAGTTTGTACTCCCATAGCTCTTATCTCTTCTAGTGTTTCTATGCCATTTTTTATGGGCATATTAATATCAAGTAAAAATATATCTGTACTATAAATATTTGCGTTTTCAAGTAGTTCTTCACCATTGAGATAACACTCTACACTATGATTTTTAATTTCAAAGTAGAGTTTTATCTCTTCGGCTATGAGTTTATCATCTTCAAGTAATATAATCTTCAATTAAATAAGCCCAGCTTCTTGTAAATAAGATGTAAGGTCTTTATTTTTATATATATCATTATTAAGATAATTTAAAAAAAGTCTCATCTGATTTGGATCAGCATAGCCAGGTAGCTGTATAATTTTGTTCCAATCTTCATCAAACATAACTATAGTTGGGGTTACACGAGAACCAAACTGCATTTTTAGTGATAAAGATGTTGTTTGGACTGCAGGAGTTTTATCCCCAATTTCAAAATTTTTCTGTTCGTCAATTGGAATGTAGTAAACATTCATCTTATCTTTTATCAAAGAGCTTAACTCTTTTTTATTTAAATCTTTTTTTAGTATGTCACAATATGGGCAGTTTTTACTTCCCAAAATTAGCATCACGTTTTTGCCATTTGCTTTTAGCTTTTTATCATATGATATTAGTCCTTCTGCTTGAAGTAGACTAAGACTAAAAACAAAGGCTAAAAACCCAAGTAAAATTTTCATAAACACTCCTCTTTTTTGTCTTTACATGTAAAGAGTCAAGAGTGAACTTAACTCTTTTTAATTATGCCTTTTTCTATATAGAATTGTTTTAACTCTTGATAGATATCTCCAGTTTGTCTATTGACACCTTCCCATCTTTTAGAGTCAATAAACTCTAATGTTGCTTCAAACTGTTTTGGTCCCATGTACCCTGGAACTACAAATACACTTTTTGTCTGCTTATCTGTGAAGATAAGAGTAGGAGTAGCCTGAACTCCATATATATCCATAAGAGTTTTTGTATCTACTTGAGACATTTCACCCTGATGGTCTAAAAGGTGCATCTTGTTTGTATCTATAGATAAAGTGTAAGTTGAAAAATCATTACTTAAACGATTTTTTAGAATATCACTTGCTAATATATCATCTTTTAATTGGTCACAATACTTACATGTACTGCTTTCAAATATGATTAAACCATATTTTCCACTTGAAGATATTTTAGAGTTGTCTTGAACTATATTACTCAAATCACGTTTTACTGGTAAAGTCATTTTATCTTCAACTTTTTTAGCTGCATGAGTTTCAATTTTACCTTTATCTACAGGTTCTTCTTTCATTATCTTTGGTTTAGTTTCAGTTATTACTGTTTTATCTTGGCATCCTGCAAAGATAAAAAGGGCCGCGATAAGCAGCCCTAAAACTTTAGAAAAAGTTTTTATCATTTTGCAGCCTTTGCTGCATCTATAAAGATAGTACCAATCTTATTGATATGGTCTTTATTATTTAAAATACCCGGGTTAGTATTTAACCTTCTCCATAAGTCACCATCGCTCATATGTTCATGACATCCCATACAAACACCAGTTCTCTCCATTCTTATTCTCATATCTTGAGGAAGTGGAGCAGAAGCAGGCCAGTGAGTACCAACTGATTGAAGTTGTTTACCGTCTCTTGTTACAACTTGTGACCAGTCATAAGTCATACCAGGGATTCCTGTCATCTGTGGTTGTTTGTTTTTAGCTACCATTTCGCCAGTTCTAAGATCTTGAAGACCAACGTATTGGTCTTTCTCATAACCCTTCATGAACTGCCCATCTTGTATACCATAACCCATAGTTTTTGGATTAGAGTGACAACTTTCACAAGTTCTAGCTTTTCTACCAGTTGTATGAGGTTGAACAGGAGACATATCAGTACCTGCTACCATAGAACCGTTAGGACCATCTGGAACTTGAGATTGTTTATTTAAGATGATAGTTTTTCCATCAGGCCCAATTACAGTAAATGTAACTTGACAACCAGGGATAATAGGAGTAACAAGACCTTCACCGTTGATTCCTAGGATTGGATCTTCCCATCTTAGATAACTTCTAGTCTCACTTGCTTTTCCTATTTGTTTAACACCTTTAGTTCCAAGAACTGATTCAAGAGTTTCTCCACCTTTAGTGTGAGTACTACCACTTGCAATCCAGTCTATCTTAGTTTTACCTTTAGTGTAATCAACTTTTACATGACAACCATAACATTGCGGAGCCCAGTCTGCATGGCAAGCATAACACTCTAGATTATCCATATGTGCTTGAACTGAATCCATAGAGACTTTACTCTCTTTACTTTTCCAAGTATTGTTTTCATGTTTCTCTTTAAGAAGAGGAACTTCTAAGTCTTTTCCACTAGCTAAATGAACTATAACTTCACTTGAGCCTTTTTTCTTCACAACATTACCAAGTGGGTTACCACGAGTTGAAAGAAGATATCCGCCCTGTTTGTCATAGACAGTACCATAAGTCATCCATTCAGGAAGACTCTGGTCTAATCCTCTAGGACCATCTGGAGTTTCAATTCCAAATCTTTCACCATATCCAATCTCTAGTTCCCATGGATAGTCTGTATTTGTACCATGACAATCACTACACTCTATTTCTACTTGTGCTAGTGTTGTACCAAATATAGTACCATCACCATGCATATCAATAGATGTGTGACAATCTTGACAAGTCATACCAGCTTCAAAGTGAAGGTCTGATTTGATATGTGAGTACCTCTTACCATGACTTTTTGGTTGACTTCCACCACTTGCTGTAACTGGAGAACCATAAGGTTGTTCCATTAAACCAACATAACTTGGTCCAATTCTTTTACCACGGTTATGACATGAGTTACAAGTTTCAGGGTGAAGACCACTGAACTCTTTATCATTTACTTGTACTTTTGCTTCACGAGATGATTGCATCATGTGAACAAGAACATGTCCGTGTTCTTTAGTATCTATTGTTTTATCTTTACCTTCATAGATACCTTCGTTTCCATAAGGGATATGACATGCACTACAACCCATACCTCTCCAGTCTCCTCTACCTTTTCTACCTCTTACACCTATATGACATCTTTGACAGTCACTTCTTTGGTAAGTTATAGAAGCAGCATAAGCGAGCTCTTCATTATTCATCTTCTTCAACTCTTCAGCAGATTGAGGAGGAAGAGGAAGTTGTTTAAGCTCTGTAGGAAATTGGTCAGGGTATTTGTTCATCATGTTGATCATATACTTCTTATATGTATCTGTACCCCAGTTTGGCTCTTGTCCGTCATCATCTTTGACATCATAGTTAGCGAACTTAACCTCTTTGGTTGGTTCGGTTCCCCATGCGTGTAGATTACCTTGAATTTTTCCAGCTTCTGTCTGCATGAGAGCTTTTTTCATGTTTGATACAGTTGTCGAGTGACACATACCACATGTTTTATCAGCTATCCAGATTGAACCTGGGTCTCTAACAAATGCTTCTAGACCACCTGGATGATTTGGAGCACCTTTGTGCGCCATCTCTTTCTTAGTAGCCGTTACATCACCACCATGACAAACAGTACAGCCATCAGGGTCATTGATCCCCGAGCCCAAGGCCTTAATCTGTTTCATCATGTCAGAATCCTGATGTCTTATATCTTCTAGCCCACCATGACATGACATACAGCCTTTATCAGCTGCATTCAAGCCTATTGCGAACACAAAGAAAAGAAACATCGTAAATATGCTTTTCTTTAGCATATTGTCCTCCTTTTTGATATTTGCCATTTCTGACTTTTATAATTCTACTCTTCAAAAGTGCCACAAAAGTGCCTATTGATTAATATCAATATATGTAATTATTATTTAACATACAATAAAAAATAGATGATTTAAGAAAGGAAATATATTGAGATTACTATTTGTCACACTTTTGTTTGTTTCGTCACTTTTTGGTTACGGAACAGCAATTAAATGGATGTCAACATTAGAGGGTGCAAAGGAGATAGCAAAAGTTGAGAAAAAACCTATTTTACTCTTCATTCACTCAACTGCTTGTTTTTATTGTACTGTTTTGGAACAAAAAGTTTTTCCTGATAAGGGATTGCAAGAGCATTTACAAAAAGATTTTATACTTTTAGCTTTAGATGCGTCAACTGATGCAGATGCTTTTGAGGGGCAAGATGGACAAGCACCACCTAGATATATCACCAGTGTTACTCCTGCTTTTTTCTTTATTGGTCCAGATGAAGAAAAACTTGGAGGAAGAGGAACTAAACATATGGTTATATATGGATTTTGGACGATAGAAGAGTTAAAAGAGTGGTCAGATGATGCACTTAAAAAGTTTAAGAGATATTATGGTGAGAAGTATGCTAAATAAAGTGTTTTTTATCTTTACATGTAGTTTTGTTTTTTCATCATCTTTGTTTGCTTTGGAGAATATAGCTGGTCAAAAGTACTACTTAAATAACTGTTCTGAATGTCATGGAGCTGGAAACCGTGGAGGAGGGTTAGCAAAAAGTTATGAATGGAAAGAGTATTTTGCAAAAGATGCTAAATTGATACTGTTTTTTCATGAAGAAGAACCAGAAGCATTAAAGTATTTAAAGACACAAAAATTTAAAAAACAGAGTAAGAAAATGATGAAATTTTTGATAGAGTTTGCAAGTGATTCACCAAATATACCAAGTTGTAATAACTAGTTTACATGTAGAGATTTACTCTCTACATGTAAAGTTTTTTTTATCTCATTAATGGGTCAGTTAATCCTAGTGTATACATACCAATAAGTCCTAAAATACCTGCAAACAGACAATAGTAGATTGTAGGAATGACAGTACGTCTAAGAGTCTCTCCCTCTTGTCCTAATAGTCCAACAGTTGCAGATGCAGCAACAACATTGTGAATAGCTATCATATTACCTGCAGCTGCCCCAACTGCTTGAAGAGCAACCATAAATGCTGTTGAAAGTCCAAGTGTTTCAGCCACACCAAATTGGAATTGACTTAACATCATATTTGATACAGTGTTACTTCCTGCAATAAATGCTCCAAGTGCACCAATCATAGGAGCAAATAGAGGATATATGTCACCAACTGCAGTTCCTACCCAGTTTGCCATAACAACAGGCATAGAAGCTAAATCTGCTCCATTAACTCCTGAGTTAATAAGGATTCTTACTAAAGGAATAGTAAACATAAGAACAAATCCTGCTCCAAGCATAACCTTACTTGATTCACTAAATGCAGCACTCATCTCTTTGATAGACATTCTATGAAAAAAGAATGTAATTAAAACAACAAAAACCAAGATACCACCAGGAAGATATAGAGGCACAATAGAGTAACCAAGACCTTCACCTAAAATATCTTTAAATGGAATTACCACAGATTTTGTAAATGCTTTAACTTCATCACTTACTCTTGTTAAAACTAAAATTGCAGCAACTAAAACATAAGGAATCCAAGCTTTAGTTAAAGACATATCAACTTTTTGGCTCATAGTATCTAGTTTTACTTCAAATTTACTTACCCAATGAACTGGCCACTCTTCACGAGGAGCAAAATCCCAGCTGTTTTTAGGAATTAAAAAACCTTTTTTTGCTGCAATCGTAACTAGTGGTAATCCTACCAATGCACCTATTATAGAAGGAAATTCTGCACCTAAAAATATACCTGTTAATGCATAAGGAATTGTAAATGCAAGACCTCCAAAAATAGCAAATGGCAAGATTGACAAACCTTCTGTCCAAGATCTATTTTTACCAAAAAATCTTGTCATCATAATTATCATAAAAAGAGGAATTAGAGTTCCAACAGTTGCATGAACAATAGCAACTTCACTTGTAACTGCTTGAAGGTAAACATCCCAACTAGAGCCCATTTCTAGTAATTGTGCCCCAATACCTTCACTATCAAGTCCTTTATTTACACCAATTAAAATTGGAGTACCAACTGCTCCAAAACTAACAGGAGTACTTTGAATCATCATACCAATCATAACAGCAGCCATTGCAGGAAATCCAATAGCAACCATAAGTGGTGCAGCAATTGCTGCAGGTGTACCAAATCCAGAAGCACCCTCTATGAATGATCCAAACAACCAAGCAATTATTATAACCTGAACACGACGATCAGGGCTTATGTTGTTAAATCCTTTACGAATAACCATTATTGCACCTGAGTGCTTAAGAGTATTTAGAAGCAAAATTGCTCCAAATATAATCCAAAGAACAGCAACTGTAATTAAGAGCCCTTGAATTGAAGAGGCTAATACTCTATTGAACGAAACATCCCAAACAAAAATTGCTACCAACGAAGTGATAACATAAACAATTGGCATAGCCTTTTTAGCTGGCATTCTAAAACCAACAAGTAATAAACCAGCACTAATGAGAGGAAGTGCAGCAAATAATGCATATAATCCTAAACTCATATTTATCTCCTTTTTAAAAATTATTTAAATACTATGTTTTACGAATGACATCGGTATGACTTGCTTGTATTTTTTACAATAAAATATAAATATTTTCATAGCTATTTCTTTTTGTAACATATTTATTGAAAATATAGTTTTTATAATTAAATGTACATTTTTATATAGTTGCTTTTTAAATCTGTTATAATTAGTATTTTTTAAGGGGTATTGGTTGTTTAATAAAGGATTGTTTCTATTAACGATTTTTTTTAGTTGTAATTTATTTGCTTTGGCTGCTCCCAAAGATGTTCTTTTAGTTCATTCTTATCATAGAGGATACAAATGGAGTGATGATATTTCTAAAGTAATAGAACGTAAATTTTCTAAAGGGAGTAATGTCTCTTTAACAACTGTCTATATGGATACAAAAAAAGTAGCAACATCTTTGTATTTTGATAGACTTTTTGAACTTTATGATGAACAGTTTCGTGATCGTGGATTTGATCTTATTATGGTAGCTGATAATAATGCTTTAGAGTTTGTTATAAGATACCATGCACATCTTTTTAAAAATTTACCTGTTGTTTTTTTAGGTATAAATAATTTTGATGAATCTATGATATATGAAAATAATATGCGCTCATACACAACAGGAGTGGTAGAGAAAGTTGATATTAAAAAAAATATTGATTTAATTTTACAAACTCATCCATCGTTGGAAAAACTAGTTATTATTAATGATCGTTCTCGTACAGGCTATGCTATGAAAAGAGATATATTTAAAGTTTTGCCAGAGTATAAAGAGAAGTTGAAATTTGAATATATAGATAATATGGAAATATCTGACTTAAAGCAAAGAGTAAAAAATTTACCCCCAAAAACTGCGATTCTTTGGGTTTTATTGTTTAAAGACAAAGCAGGAAAGTTTTTTACACACAAAGAGAGTTTAAGACAAGTACGTGAAGTTTCAAATGTGCCTATATATGGTCTTTGGGATTTTTATCTTGGTGAAGGAATAGTTGGAGGAGTTTTAACAAGTGCAACAGCCCAGGCATATTCAGCTTCAAAAATGGCGTTGAAGATTTTAAAAGGAGCTGATCCAAGAAAAATTCCCATTTTAAAGAAAAGTCCAAATAAATATATGTTTGATTATAATGAGTTAAAAGAGTATAAAATAAAAATTCCAGCTAATGTAGAAATTTATGAAGAGATAAATAGACCGTTCTCGTTTTATGAAGAGTATAAACATTTAGTTTGGTTAACACTTTCAGTGATAATAGCTATTAGTGCCATATTGATTTTGCTTGCAACTAATGTAGTAAGAAGAAAAAAAAGTGAATTAGCCCTAACAAATCAGTTAAAATTTTTGGCAGTTTTAATGGATACAATACCAAATCCTATGAATTATAAAAATTTAAATGGGCAGTATATAGGGTGTAATAAAGCATTTGCAAATTTACTAGGAAAGAAAAAAGAAGATGTTTTAGGTAAAAGTGTTTTTGATTTTTTTCCAAAAGAGTGGGCAAAAGAACAAAAACAAAAAGATAGAGAGTTATTAAAAAACGAAGCGACAGACAATTTTGAGATGACATTGCATCTTCCTGATGGAAGTTCGAGAGTTATGACTTACAATAAAACTGTATATTCCAATATAGATGGGCATATTGGTGGAGTTGTTACAGTTATGGATGATGTTACAGAGAGAAATCAACAAAAACAATTTTTAATTCAACAGTCTAAATTAGCAGAAATGGGAGAGATGGTAGCAGCAATTGCTCATCAATGGAATGAACCATTAGTAGAACTTTCAGCAATTTTGCAAGATATGGAGTTTAGTTATTCTCAAGGAGAGATGACTGAGAGTATGATGCGTAATTTTGTAACAGAGTCTATGGTTCAGATTCAATATATGTCACAAACACATAAAGATTTTAGAAATTTTTTAAAACCATCTAATAAAAAAGTAGTATTTTGTGCAAAAAAAGCTTTAGATGAAGTTTTAGAAATTATAGGCAGACAAGTTTTTTATTCACATATTAAATTGAGCGTTACATGTAAAGATGATTATGTACAAGTTTTTGGTTATGAGAATGAGTTTAAACAAGTTATTTTAAATATCATAAACAATGCAAAAACGAAAATAATCTCAACAAAAAAGGGTAAAAATATCACTATACATGTAGAGGCAAAAGAAGATTGCGCAAATATAAAGATAAGTGATGATGCTGGTGCAATTCCAAAAGAGATTATTGATTTTATATTTGATCCATACTTTACAACTAGTCGAGATGGAACGGGGCTTGGGTTATATATGGCAAAAATAATTATAGAAGATAAGATGGGTGGTAAAATTGATGTTTTTAACTACTTTAATAATGCTACATTCAACATAACAGTACCAAATAAGGAGAAGCTAATATGAAGATTTTATTATTAGAAGATAATAAAAGGCTAAATGAAACAATAGTAAAAAGACTTGAGGCAAAGGGCTTTGAAGTTGATAGTTTTTTAGATGGTAATGCAGCTTATGAAGCTATTGATAATGGGTATATCTGTTTTATATTAGACATAAACGTACCTTCGCTCGATGGTACTGAGCTTCTTAAAAAAATCAGAGAGTTTAATATTGATACTCCTGTAATCATAATAAGTTCTACAGTTGAACTTGATGTAATTAAACAGTCATATAATTACGGTTGTAATGATTACATAAAGAAACCTTTTTTTATAGATGAGTTAGAAATTAAGATAGAAAAGCTCTGTTATATTGATCATGACCTCATAGAAATAACTAAAAGTTACATTTTTAACTTTAAAGATAGCCTCTTAGAAGTTGATGGAAAACAAGAACATTTATCAAGAAAAGAGAGATTACTTTTAAATTTACTTTTAGCCCAACGTGGCAAAGTAGTATCTTTTAATACTATTCAAGCTATCGTGTGGGAGGGGAATTTTGCCAGTATAGACTCAATAAGGTCACTTGTAAGAAGGGTTAGAAAAAAAATTCCAATAGACTGTATAGAAACAGCTGTAGATGTTGGATATCTTTTTAAAAAAGAGAAGGATTGTAACCAAAAGTAACTAAAAAATTATCTATTATAGATTGCAAATCAAAATGATGTAAAATGTCATATCCATGTCATACGCCACAGTTAAACTTGACTTAGTTTAATTCAAAGGGGAAATCATGAAGATGACAAAAATTATAGGAACTTTAGGTTTGGTAACTGCTCTAGCCGTTAGTGCAAGTGCTGCTGAAAAAAAAGTTAAGTGGAAGTTAGCAACTACATGGGGGTCTACATTAACACCATTTGTAAATGCGCCTATGAAAATGGCTGAAATGGTAGAAAAAATGAGTGGAGGAAATTTTACAATACGTGTAGATTTTTCAAATAAACATAAAGCACCATTTGGTATTTTGGATATGGTAAAACTTGGACAATACGATATGGGGCATTCCGCATCTTATTATTGGAAAGGTAAAGACATAAATACTCTGCCTTTTACTACTATGCCATTTGGGATGACTGCGCCTGAACAATATTCATGGTTTTATCATGGCGGTGGTTTAGATTTAATGCAAAAAGCATATGCTAAACATAAAATTCTGTCTTATCCAGGAGGTAACACAGGTAACCAAATGGGTGGATGGTTTAGAAAAGAGATTAAGACAGTAGATGACTTAAAAGGTCTTAAAATGAGAATTCCAGGGTTTGCTGGTGAGGTTATGGCTCAACTAGGACTTACTGTAACAAATATTGCTCCAGGAGAGCTTTACACTTCATTAGAGCGTGGTACAATCGATGCACTTGAATGGGTAGGACCTGGAATGGATATAAAAATGGGTTTTAACAAAATTGCACCTTATTACTACACAGGATGGCATGAACCAGGTACTGAGTTACAATTTATGGTAAATAAAAAGAAGTTTAATAAACTTAGCGATAAAAATAAAGAGATTTTAAGAGTTGCTATGAGACTTTCTGCATATGATATGTATATAGAAAACTATCATATGAGTTCAGAAGCTTGGTCAAAGATTGCAACTGACTATCCTAATATTAAAATTAAAACTTTCCCAAAACCAGTTATGGATGCAATGAAATCAGCAAACAAAAAATTACTTGTTGAAAAAACTAAAGGGCAACCACTTCTAAAAGAGATTTTAGATTCTCAAGATGCTTATATGAAAAAGGCAAGAGAGTGGAGTAAAATGTCAGACTATAAGTATCTTAAAGATAACCTATAGTATAATTTCCAGTCATTAAATATGACTGGAAACTTCATTAGAGAAACTTTAGGGTTTTTCTAATGAAGTTTTTGTGGATAAAGACTATCAAAAAGCTATTTTACAAGAACTAATTTTGAGCTATCAGACAATGTAAATTTTCTATGAAGCAATTCATCTAGAAAAAATTACAACAAATAATTAAGGACAATTATGTTGGTTAAACTAGAAAGGGCTTTTGATAAGTTTGCTGATTTTATAGGCAACCTTACAGGAGTACTTATGGTACTTATGATGTTAAATGTATTTTATGATGTAGTTATGAGATATTTTTTTAATACAGGTTCAATTGGTATGCAAGAGATGGAGTGGCATCTATTTTCAGCAGTTATATTGCTTGGAGTTTCTTATTCTTTAAAAGAAGACGGACATGTTAGAGTTGATGTTATTTATGATAATTTAAACCATAAAAAGAAAGCTATGATAAATATAATAGGAACAGTGTTCTTTTTAATACCATTTGCTGCACTTATTGGTTTTGGATCATTGGAGTTTGTATATGAAGCGTTTGAGACTTCTGAGATAAGTGGAGATCCAGGTGGACTTACACATAGATGGATTATAAAAGCTTTTGTACCAGGTTCAATGGCACTTTTAGGAGTTGTTGCAATTGGCTTTATAATAAAAAATATAAACATTTTTAGAGGCGTTCATGGATTAGAGCATGAGCATCAGGAGTTATCTGTATGATAGGTATAATTATGTTTTTTGTAGCGCTTTGTGCGTTACTGTTTGGATTCCCTGTTGCTTTTACTTTTGGTGCTGTTTCGGTTGTTTTTGGTTTTATAGCTGGTGTTTTTGAGGCATTTGGTTCTGATGAGACTTTTTTAGAAGGTATACAGTATGGTGTAGATATGTTTGCCTTTATGCCTCATCGTATATGGGCGATTATGAATAATACTATCTTAATGGCTGTTCCACTTTTTATCTTTATGGGAATTATACTTCAAAAAAGTAAATTAGCTGAGCGTCTTTTAGAATCTATGGGTTATCTTTTTGGAGAGCTTCGTGGTGGTGTTGCAATTAGCACAGTTTTAGTTGGATCACTTCTTGCAGCTTCAACTGGAGTTGTTGGAGCTAGTGTTGTTGCCATGGGTGTTATATCTCTTCCTGTTATGCTTAAATATAAGTATGAAAAAGAATTAGCAACTGGAACTATTTGTGCTTCAGGAACACTAGGTCAAATTATACCACCTTCAATAGTTTTAATTATTTTAGGAGATGTATTTCAAGTACCTGTTGGAGATCTTTTTAAAGCAGCAGTTTGGCCAGGGTTATTTTTGGTTTTAGCTTATATTATTTATATTCTTATATATTCATACGTTAAAAAAGACGCTGCACCTCCTATCGTTTTAGATGATAAAGAAGTTGGTTCAAAATCTCAGCAAGTTTTTAAAGCATTAAAAGCAATTCTTCCTCCTTTAGTGTTGATTATCTTAGTTTTAGGTTCAATATTTATGGGTATTGCCACTCCAACAGAATCAGCAGCAGTTGGTGGAATAGGAGCAATGATTTTGGCTCTTATGTATAGAGAGTTTTCTTTTGGCATGGTTCATCAAGCCTCTTTAGAAACAGTAAAAATAACAGCTATGGTTTTTGGTATTTTAATTGGAGCAACAGCATTTTCTATGGTATTTACATATACTGGCGGAGATGCAATTGTTGAAGAATTTATGTTAGATCTTCCTGGTGAAAAATGGGGTTTTATTCTTCTTTCAATGTTGGCTATTATGATACTTGGATTTTTTATTGATTTTATTGAAATATCGTATATAATAGTTCCTATTTTAGTTCCTATCGCAGAAGCTATCGGTATCAATCCTGTTTGGTTTGCAATTTTGATTGCAATGAACTTGCAGACATCATTTTTGACACCTCCATTTGGATTTAGTCTGTTTTATTTAAAAGGTGTTTCACCACCAAGTGTAAAAACATCTCATATCTATAAAGGTGTTATGCCTTTTATTGCTATACAAGTAGTAGTTTTACTTCTACTTACTTTTTATCCAGAGATTTTTGGAATAGCTCAAACATTTTAAATATTGTATGCAAGAAGAGTTTTTCTTGCATACAATTATCATACAATTTTTATATTTAATTGTTAAAATATAATTAAGAATATAATATAGGATTATAACTATGAATTTACTGCATGGCAAATATTTGGATTTTTATAAAGAAATAACAGAAATTTTACCAATAAAGAGAGTTTTTACAGACCCACTTCATACTTTAGCTTATGGTACAGATGCTTCTTTTTATAGATTAATACCAAAAATAGTGGTTTGGGCAAAAACTGCTGATGAGGTTAGCGAAATTTTAAAACTTTCATCTGATATGGGTTTACCTGTGGTATTTCGTGCAGCAGGAACCAGTTTGTCAGGTCAAGCAATAACAGATTCTATTCTTATTGTAACTTCAAGAGATTGGAATAAGATTAGAATAAATGAAGATGCAAGTTTAGTTACACTCGAACCTTCAGTTGTAGGAAGCAAGGCAAACTCAGCACTGCTACCATTTGGTAAAAAGATTGGACCAGATCCAGCAAGTATAAGTGCTGCAATGATAGGTGGAATTGCAGCAAATAATGCAAGTGGAATGTGCTGTGGTATAAGCGATAATTCATATAAAACTATGGAGTTTATGAAAATCATTTTTTATGATGGCAGTGAGCTTAATACTGCTTCGAAAAAAAGCATAAAAAAGTTTAAAGAGACTCATGGAAGCTTTGTTGAAGGTATAAAAATATTATCCCAAAATGTAAAAAAAGATAAAAAACTTCATGACAAAATTGTAAGAAAATTTAAAATCAAAAATACTTGTGGTTATGCATTAAATGCTTTAGTAGATTTTGATGACCCTATTGAAATGATTGCCCATCTTATGATTGGAAGTGAAGGTACTTTAGGTTTTATAAAAGATATAACATATAAAACCGTTCCTGAATACAATAATAAAGCAAGTGCATTGATGATATTTAAAAACATAAAAGATGCATGTGACGCTGTTATAAAATTAAAAACTGAGTGTATAGACAATGTTGATGCAGCTGAAATTATGGACAGAACAGGTCTGAGAAGCGTTGAAAACAAAGAAGGAATGCCAGATTTTTTAAAGTCATTAGGTGATGAAGCAACAGCACTTTTGGTTGAGACAAGAGCTCCTTCAAAAGATGAATTAGATAAAAACATAGATATAATCCTTGATAAACTAAAAGGAATAACTCCTGAACTTCCTTTAAGATTTACTCAAAATAAAGATGAATATACACTTTTTTGGAAGATTAGAAAAGGACTTTTTCCTGCAGTTGGAGCTGTAAGAGAGTCCGGAACTACAGTAATAATTGAAGATGTAGCTTATCCTATAGAAGATTTGGCAGAAGCTACATTAGAGTTACAAGAACTCTTTAAAAAACATGGATATGATGAAGCGCTTATATTTGGTCATGCATTAGAAGGAAATTTACACTTTGTATTTACTCAAGCCTTTGAAGATCCAAAAGAGATAAAACGTTATGAAGAGTTTATGGCAGATGTAGCAAATCAGGTAGCAGTAAAGTATAAAGGAAGTCTTAAAGCCGAACATGGAACAGGGCGTAATATGGCTCCTTTTGTAGAACTTGAATGGGGAAGTGATGCGTATGAACTTATGAAGTCTATTAAACGTATATTTGATCCAAAAGGTTTATTAAATCCAGGTGTAATTTTAAACGATGATAAAAACATACACTTAAAAAACTTTAAAGCAATGCCTAAAACAGATAAAATTGTAGACAAATGTATAGAGTGTGGTTTTTGTGAACCTATGTGTCCTTCTAATGCTTTAACATTCACTCCAAGACACAGAATAGCTTCTAGTAGACATATGATGGGTCTAAGTGGCAATAAATTAAAAGAGTTTAAAAAGCTGTACCAATATGATGGAATAGATACTTGTGCAACATGTTCTTTATGTTCTACAACCTGTCCTGTAGAGATAGATACTGGAAATTTGACTAAAAAACTCAGAAGTGAGCAAATAGGACGTATTGGGCATGGTGTTGCTGGAGTGATGGCAGATCATTACTCTGGGGTTCTTAGTGCAGGAAGAGTTGCAATGAGTGGAGTCAAGTGGATAAATAAAAATGTAATTTCTAATGAGACTATGACAAAAGTGAGCACTACTTTAAGGTCATTAAGTGCAGATAGATTTCCTTTATGGACAAAAAGCTTACCTAGTGGTTATAAGTTTAAGGGAGAAACAACTCTTAAGAGTGAAAATAAAGTTGTATATTTTTCTTCATGTATAAATAGAACAATGGCAAATCCTAATGAGCAAAAAGATGAATTACCTTTAGATGTTGTTATTATAGGATTACTTGAACGTGCTGGATATGAAGTGATTATCCCTGATAATATAGAAAACCTTTGTTGTGGTATGCCATTTAGTTCTAAAGGGTATGTTAGTGAAGGTAAGAAAAAATCAAGTGAACTAGAAGATGAGCTTAGAATTGCAAGTAAAAATGGTTTTTATCCAATACTTTGTGATATGAGTCCATGTAGTAAGACTATAGCTTCTAATTTTCCAAAAGACTTGAAAGTTCATGATACTGTTGAATTTATCATAGAATTTTTAGCAGATAAGTTAGAATTTAAACAAACTTCTGAACCTGTAGTAATCCATACAACTTGTAGCACTAGAAAATCAGGATTAAGCGAAAAGTTCGAACAAATTGCAAGGATGTGCAGTGAAAATGTCACAGTACCAAATGACATTGGCTGTTGTGGTTTTGCGGGTGATCGTGGTTTTACATTTCCTGAATTAAATCGTTCTGCTTTGAGAGATTTAAAAAGTTCAATTTCATCAGATATAAAATATGCATTTTCAACAAGTAAAACATGTGAAATAGGTTTGAGTGAGCATTCTGGCATTGATTATAGATCTATATTTTATTTAGTAGATAGGTGCACAAAATAACTTATACATGTAAGGCCAAAACCCCTTACATGTAATAATCTTTATTACTTAATTACACATACTTTAGATATAGCTTTTGGTTAGTATTAATATATGGTTTCTTTAATAAAAGCTATGTTAGAATAAATGAATTTATCTAAATATGGATATATTCACAAAACAAAAAGGGCTATTTTCATGGAACTCAATTTAGTTGCAGAAGGCTTGAAGTTTATGGTTTTAGGTATGGTTACTGTATTTTTATTTTTGATACTTATGGTAATTATTCTTCATTTCCAGGCTAAACTTATTAACAAGTTTTTTCCACAAAAAGTTACATCTACTTCGCGTAGGTCAACGTCTCCACAAGCATCATCTAAGAAAGATGATAAGGCACTCATAGCTGCTATTACAGCTGCTATCACAACTTTTAAAAATTCAAAAAACTAAAGAGGGTTATAAATGTCAAGAAAATATATTGATGTAATGGATACCACTTTTCGAGATGGTTTTCAATCAGTTTTCGGTGGTCGTGTATTAATGGACGATTTTATGCCAGCAGTAGCTGCGGCTCGTGAAGCTGGAATCACTCACTTTGAGTTTGGAGGAGGAGCAAGGTTTCAAAGCCTTTTCTTTTATCTAAATGAAAATGCATTTGATATGATGGACAGATTTAGAGAAGTTGCAGGACCAGAAGCTAATTTACAAACTTTAGCTCGTGGTGTAAACACTGTTATGCTTGACACTGGTAGTCGAGAACTTATCGATTTGCATGCAAAAATGTTTAAGAAACATGGAACAACAACAATTAGAAACTTTGATGCATTAAACGATGTAGAAAATCTTAAGTATAGTGGAGAGCGTATAACTCATCATGGACTGAAGCATGAAGCAGTTGTAACTATGATGGATCTTCCACCAGGATGTTCAGGTGCTCATGATGTTGCTTTTTACGAGAAAACTTTAAGAGAAATACTTGATGCAGGAATTCCTTATGATAGTATCTGTTTTAAAGATGCTAGTGGAACTTCAAGTCCACAAAAAGTTTATGAAACAATAAAAATGGCAAAAAAACTTTTACCTGAAAATACGCATGTAAGATTACATACGCATGAAACAGCAGGAGTAAGTGTTGCATGTTATCTTGCCGCTTTAGAAGCAGGTGCTGATGGAATCGACCTAGCAGCAAGCCCAGTTAGTGGTGGAACAAGCCAACCAGATATTCTTACTATGCTTCATGCAGTCAAAGGTAAAAATTTTGACCTTGGTGGATTAGATATTGAGAAAGTTCTAAAATATCAAGAAGTACTACAAGAGAGTTTAAAAGACTATTTCATGCCACCAGAAGCTACTCAAGTTTCACCTCTAATTCCATTTTCCCCTATGCCAGGTGGTGCCTTAACAGCAAACACTCAGATGATGAGAGATAATAATATCTTAGAAAAATTTCCAGAAGTTATTAAAGCTATGAGAGAAGTTGTTGAAAAGGGTGGATATGGAACAAGTGTTACTCCAGTTTCACAGTTTTATTTTCAACAAGCGTTCAATAACGTAATGTTTGGTAAGTGGAATAAGATAGCAGAAGGTTATGGAAAAATGGTTCTTGGGTATTTTGGACATACTCCTTCGTCACCAGATAGTGACATAGTAAATCTTGCAAGCGAACAGTTAAAGATGGAACCTACAACTAAAAATGCAATTGATATTGCAGATGCAGATGAGACCAAATCGTTAAAATATACACAAAATATATTAGAAAATGAAGGACTTGAAATAAATGATGAAAATCTTTTTATAGCAGCTAGTTGTAAGGAAAAAGGTATTGCTTTTCTAAAAGGTGAAGCAAAAGTAAATGTAAGAAAAATTGATAAAAATGTAAAACAGGAGAATGTAAGCGTGGCAAATTCAAATGGTGAATATACAGTAGTAGTTAATGGTGAAAAATTTAATGTACAAGTTAGTGAAGGTTTAGATGCTTCAGTAGAAGTAAAATCAGTTACATCAGCAGCACCATCTGCTCCTGTCAAAACGGCATCAGGAACAGAAAATATAACAGCTAGTCTACCTGGTTCAGTATTTAAAGTAATAGCAAATGTTGGAGATAGTGTAAAAGAAGGTGATGTAATTATAATTCTTGAAGCTATGAAAATGGAGATAGAAATTGTAGCACCAAAAGATGGTGTAGTAGCTTCTATTAATGTTAATGAAGGTCAAAGTGTAGAAAATGGCCAAGTTTTAGCCACTATATAAGGGACTTTTTAATGAAACATATTTTGTTAGGAATTTTGGCAGTTTTTATACTTGCCTTAACTCCACTAAATGCAAGTTCTGATACAGTAGTTCCTACTAGTGAAAAGGTTTATCATTCAAAAACTGTAGGTGAATTATTTGTCAGTTTTTATCAATCAACAGGTATAAATGCATTTTTAAATCCTATTGAAGGCTTTATTAGCCATGGGGAAGAATTATCTATCTTTAGTCAAACTGGTGGACGTTTGATTATGATACTTGTTGCCTTTGTTCTATTTTATTTAGCTATTGCAAAAGGATTTGAACCACTGCTTCTTATTCCTATAGGTTTTGGTGGTCTTTTAGCCAATATACCTATAGCTGATATTGCAGGACCTAATGGCTTTTTAGGAATTATTTATGATACTGGTATCGCTAATGGACTTTTCCCACTAATAATTTTTATGGGAGTTGGAGCAATGACAGATTTTGGTCCACTTCTAGCAAATCCGAAAACTGCACTACTTGGTGGTGCTGCTCAGTTTGGTATATTTACAACACTTGTAGGCGCACTAGCACTGTCTCAGTATACAACTATCTTGGATTTTTCATTGCAAGATGCAGCTGCAATTGGTATCATCGGTGGTGCTGATGGACCTACTGCAATTTTTATTGCTTCTCGGCTAGCCCCTGATTTACTTGGTGCTATTGCAGTTGCAGCTTATTCATATATGGCACTTGTTCCTATTATACAACCTCCAATTATGAGAGCTTTAACGACTAAAGAAGAACGTAAAATCAAGATGGAACAATTAAGAGAAGTATCTAAGTTAGAAAAAATAGTTTTTCCTATAACTGTGATTGTGCTTTGTTTGTTGATTCTTCCAGATGCAACTCCTCTTATAGGTGCACTTGCTTTTGGTAACTTAGTAAAAGAATCAGGAGTAGTTGGACGTTTATCAGATACTTTACAGAATTCATTAATAAATATAGTGACAATCTTTTTAGGGCTAGCAGTTGGTTCAAAACTTGCAGCAGAGAAGTTTTTAGTTGCTGAGACATTGGGAATTTTAATCTTAGGTTTGGTAGCATTCGCAATAGGAACTGCAACAGGAGTTCTTATGGCAAAACTTATGAATAAGTTTGTAAAAGTTAAAATTAATCCTCTTATTGGAGCTGCTGGTGTTAGTGCAGTACCAATGGCCGCACGCGTGGCTAATAAAGAGGGTATGAAAGAGGATCCAACAAATATGCTTCTTATGCATGCTATGGGTCCAAACGTTGCTGGTGTTATCGGTTCTGCCGTTGCTGCTGGTGTGTTGTTATCAATATTTAAATAAAATTAAGGGAATAGAATTATGTCTAAGGTTAACGGATTGGATAGTCTTGGTTTAAGTGGAATTAAAGAGGTCTATCACAATCTTAGTTATGATGAGTTATTTGATCATGAAATCAAAAACGGTGAAGGAAGAACGACAGTTAATGGTACATTTGCAGTAGATACAGGAATATTTACTGGAAGAAGTCCTAAGGATAAATATTTTGTTATGAGTGAACCTTCAAGTAAGTATATATCTTGGGGAAAAGTCAATAAAGCTACTTCAAAAGAAGTTTTTGATGAACTTTATGAAAAAGTGAAAAAACAACTTTCAAATAAAAACATTTATGTTCAAGATGCTTATTGTGGAGCAGCACCTGAGAGTAGAAAAAGTATACGTGTTGTAACTGAACTCGCATGGCAAGCCCATTTTGTAAAAAATATGTTTATTCGACCAGAACTTGAAGACTTAGAAAATTTTACTCCAGAGTTTACAATATATAATGCTTGTAAGCTTAGTAACGAAGATTATGAAAAAAACGATCTACATTCTGATGTATTTGTAGTATTTAACGTAGAAAAAAACATAGCAATTATCGGTGGAACTTGGTATGGTGGTGAGATGAAAAAGGGTGTTTTTTCAATGATGAACTACTGGTTACCACTAGAAGGTAAACTCTCAATGCATTGTTCTGCAAATGTTGGAAGTGAAGGGGATACAGCACTATTCTTTGGACTTTCTGGAACAGGAAAAACAACACTTTCAACTGATGCGAAAAGAAGATTGATTGGTGATGATGAACATGGTTGGGATGATAAGGGGATATTTAATTTTGAGGGTGGTTGTTATGCAAAATGTATAGGACTAGACCCACAAAATGAACCAGAAATATACGGAGCTATTAAAAGAAATGCACTTTTAGAAAATGTTGTTATGGATGATGATGGTAAAGTTGATTATGCTGATGGTAGTAAAACAGAAAATACCAGAGTATCTTATCCTATTCAACATATAGCAAATCATAAAAGATCACTAAAAGCACCTCACCCTAAAAAAATTATCTTTTTAACAGCTGATGCATTTGGAGTTCTCCCTCCGGTGTCACGTTTGACAAAAGAGCAAGCAATGTACTACTTTATGAGTGGATACACTGCAAAAGTAGCAGGAACTGAAAGAGGTATAACTGAGCCAGTTGCTACAT
Source organism: uncultured Sulfurospirillum sp. (assembly GCA_965306065.1). Lineage (GTDB taxonomy): Bacteria > Campylobacterota > Campylobacteria > Campylobacterales > Sulfurospirillaceae > Sulfurospirillum_A. Next base: position 25,686 of record CBDLTN010000012.1, read on the forward strand.
TTAGTTCTTGTTTTGGAGAGGCATTTTTACCACTCCACCCAACAGTTTACGCAAAACTTCTTGGAGAGAAAATAGATAAACACGGTGTAGATGTTTATTTAGTAAATACTGGTTGGACTGGTGGAAGTTATGGTGTTGGAACAAGGATGAGTATTAAAGCAACAAGAGCTTGTATCAATGCCATTTTGGATGGAAGCATAGAAAATGAAGAGTTTACAAAAACTCCAATTTTTGGATTAAATATCCCTACAAAACTTGATGGTGTTGAAACAGAAGTTCTAAATCCAAGAAATACTTGGGAAAATAAAAGTCTATTTGATGCATCACAAAAAGAGTTAGCGGGAATGTTTATTAAAAACTTTAAAAAATATATAACCGAAGAGTCTGATTTTTCAGAAGCTGGACCAAAGTTATAACTACAACAAAATGGGAACAGATTACTAAAAAGTAGTCTGTTCCCTTCTTTTCTATATAAAGCATAAGTTTTAATAGATATTGAACTTGTAAAGGACTAGTTCTTTGCAAAGACGACAATTAATAAAAAAAGGATCTGTATTGTCAAAAGTTGCTTCAGGCAAATCAACGGCTTCAAAGGCAAAACTGCTAGATGAATTTAATGCTTCTATTATGTTTGATAAAGAGCTTTATCTTCAAGATATAGAAGGTTCAATTGCTCATGTAAAGATGTTATCAAAACAAAATATAATCTCGACAGAAGCAAAAGAAAAAATTATAAATGGTTTACATGTAATTCAAAAAGAGATAGAAGATGGAGAGTATGAGTTTAATATAGCAGACGAAGATATACATATGTCTATTGAGAGTAGATTAAGTGCTCTTATAGGTGATGATGCAAAAAGAATGCATACTGCTAGAAGTAGAAATGACCAAGTTGCACTCGATTTTAGAATGTATGTTTTAAAAAGTAATAAAGAGCTAGTAGAACTTCTTCTTGAGTTAGAAAGAGTTTTAGTTGATATTGCATCAAAGCATACAAAGACACTTCTTCCAGGTATGACACACTTACAACATGCTCAACCAATAAATTTTGCCTATCACATGCTAGCATATACTTCTATGTTTAAAAGAGATATAGAGAGATTAGAAGAATCACATAAAAGAAATAATATATCGCCAATAGGTTGTGCTGCACTTGCAGGAAGTCCATATCCTACAGATAGAGAGTATGAAGCAAAACTTTTAGGCTTTGATAGCGTAAGTATTAATTGTTTAGATACTGTTAGTGATAGAGATTTTGCACTTGAAATTCTTTTTAACATATCAACTATGATGATGCATATTTCACGTTTGTCAGAAGAAATTATCCTTTGGAGTAGTAGTGAATTTGGATTTGTAGAACTTAGTGATGAGTATAGTACGAGTAGTTCAATCATGCCACAAAAAAAGAATCCAGATGTACCTGAACTTTTACGAGGAAAAACTGGGCGAGTAAACGGTAATCTTATCTCTTTATTAACAGTTTTAAAAGGATTACCATTAGCATATAATAAAGATATGCAAGAGGATAAAGAGGGAGTTTTCGACAGTGTAAAAACAGCAAAAATATCTGTAAAAATTCTTAGCGAAGCTCTTAAGGGAATGAGTGTTGATGAAGAAGCAATGCTAAGAGCTACAAAAAAAGGTCATCTTAGTGCTACTGATTTGGCTGATTATTTAACTGCAAATTGTGAATATACTTTTAGAGATGCATATAAGTTAACAGGTGAAGTAGTAGCTTTTGCTGAGGAGAGAAAAAAAGATATAAGTGAGTTGAATTTAGAAGAACTTCAAAAGTTTGAATCAAATATCAAAGAAGATATTATAGATACTTTGCAACTTGAATCTTCTATGAATGCAAGAAATTCTCAAGGAGGAACAGCAACGTGTTCCACCTTGGTTCAATTAGAGTATTTTGCAAATTGGTTGAAATCTAGATAAAGTTTTTGGAGTCACTATCACTAAGGTGACTCCAACTAAGTTTTGCTCCACCTAAAAGATGAAAATGCAGATGCATAACTTCTTGTCCTCCATCGCTTCCATTATTTGTAATTAATCTATAACCATTCTTATCTAAACCTAAAAAGGTAGCTACTTCTTGTGTAAAAGAAGTTAGTCCAGCCATAATTTCAGGACTTACTTGTTGAAAGTTTTCTACTTCTACTTTAGGTATGATTAGTATATGGATTGGTGCTTTTGGATTTATATCATGAAACGCCAAAAAATCGTCATTCTCTAGTACTTTGTTGCATGGAATTTCACCGTTAATTATTTTTGTAAATATTGTCATTAAATTCTCCTTGTAGTTTTGATAATACTATTATATTATAATTCTAATGTTTTATTGTATATAGGATATTTTTTTAAAAATATTTCATCTTTTATATTCAAAATAGGTATTAATGATTCTTTTATAAGTCTATACCATATATTGATTTGCACTTGTGTTGTTTTGTTGATATTTTTTATTTTATACTCTCTTGTTTCATTTACATTTAATCTTGTATCATGTTTTAATTTAGTAGCTATATAAGAGATAGTTTCATTATTTTTTTTATCTAAATAAAGAGTATTAAGTTTTTTAGTAAATTTCTTGATAGTTTTATCATGTTTTTTATAAAGTACCTCTATTTCTATTTCTCTTCCTGCAAAACCTGTAGGAACTTTATGTGGAATTATATTTTTAAGATAAATATGCAAATAATTATTTCTATTTTCTATAGAAACGTCTATGGCATCTTTTATTATATTGCTATTTCTAGCTCCTGCAAAAACATGCCTTCTTGTGTTTCTAGGTATAGCTTTTATCTGGCTTATTACTTTTGGAGCGATTATTTTTTTTTCATATTTACCCATGTGGCATTCAACACACTTTTTGGAACTGTTAGATAGTTCATATTCTGCACCTGTGTCATATGTAGCAATATTTCTTTTATTTGTTGCACTATAGTGGCATGCAAAGCATAGAGTATTTACTTCTTTATTAAAATGAACTCCTTGTTTCATTTTGTGAAAACTTGTTCTAAAGCTTTCTTTAAAAGGTCCAATCATAACATTGTTTGGACCGAAAGTTATAGCTTTAAATCCCCTTTTTACTTTAGACTTAATTGTATTGTTCAAATCACTGTTTTTATAATGTACTTTTTCAATATTGTGGCATACAATACAAGAAATACCTTCTTTACTGGTCCCATTATCTAAGGAATTAGTCACTTTTTTACTTTCTGTATCTTCTATATGAAAAGCTTTCGAAACTGCATATGAGAAACCAGTGCTTTTAGTATCCATTCTTGGATTATGGCATTGTCCACATTCGAGGGCTTGTGTTTCTTTATAAATAAATTTTTCATCTTCTATGTATTGTAGGATACTCATATATAAAGAATTTTTTGTCATATGTGACTTTGAATGTAATGATGTCAGCCAATCTTTTCCTTGTTCTTCATGGCAACCTATACAATATTTACTTTGAGAAAATCTTATTTCTATTGGAGTACCTAAGAGTTGAGTTAAATTAATAATAAATATTAAAACTAGTAGTTTCATTGAGAATCCTTTTAGTTTAAAAAATATTTATGACATAGCATAATTATTTTCTTTAAAATAGGCATTAGTTAAATGCAGATTAGTTTTATTGTGACTTAAGAATGTAATATTAATTACTTTACTTTTGATTTTAATTCTAATGTTTTATTGTATATAGGGTATTTTTTTAAAAATACTTCATCTTCTATATTTAAAATAGGAATAAGAGATTCTTTAATAAGTCTATACCAAATATTGATCTTTACACTTGTGGCATTAGGAATGTTCATTATTTCATATTGTCTTATCTCTTTTGTACCTAACCTAGTATCAGATTTGAGTTTAGTAGCAATATAAGCAATGGTTTCATTATCTCTTCTGTCTACATATAAAGTATTTAATTTTTTAATAGTTTTTTGGATGATTTTTTCATTTTTAATATAACTAACTTCTACTTCTAACTCTCTTCCTGCAAATCCTGTAGGAACTTTATGTGGAGTTTTATTTTCTAGAGTTATAAATAAGAATTTATTTTTATTTTCGACTGATACTTTAATCGCATCTTTTACAATGTCGCTATTCCTTACTCCTGCAAAGAGATGTCTTCTTGTGTTTCTTGGCACGGCTTTTACTTTGCTTTCTACTTTTGGTGAAATAATTTTCTTTTCATATTTGCCCATATGGCACTCTACACATTTTTGCGAACTTTTTGATAGTTCATATTCAGCTCCTGTTTCATATATTGGAACCTTTTTTTTGTTTTTTGAATCATAATGACATGCAAAACATAAAGTATTTACATCTTCTCTAAAGTGAGATGCTTGTTTCATTTTATGGTGAGTAGTTCTAAAGCTTTCTTTATAAGGACCCACCATTACATCATTTGGTCCAAATGTTAAAGCTTCATATCCTCTAGCTAAAGTATATTTTTTATGGTTGATTGTTTTATTTGAGTCGTCAGATTTATAGTTTATTTTATCTACATTGTGACATACAATACAAGAGATACCTTCTTTATTGGTTTCGTTATTTAAAATAGCGTCAATTTTTTTGCTATTTTCATCTTCTATTCCATAGGCCTTTGAAAGTGAATAAGAAAAATCAATATCTGTAGTGTCCATTCTTGGATTGTGGCATTTGCCACATCTTAATGATTGTATCTCTTTATAAATAAATTTTTCTTTTTCAATATATTGAAGTATTTTTAAGTATAGGCTATTTTTTGTTAAATGAGATTTTGAATGTAATGAAGTTTTCCAGTCTTCTCCTTGCTCTTTATGGCAACCTATACAGTATTTGCTTTGAGCAAATTTATTTTCTATTTTGGTAGCAGATAATTGAACAAAACATAACAACAGTAATAAAACAATTAACTTCATCAGAAAATCCTTTAGTAAAATTAATAATAATATTATTGTAACTTAATAAGTTTAAATTAAGGTTAATTTAATTCAATTTCTTTTGCTTAACTAAGTTTTAATCAATATTTAAATAGAATAGATAAAAATTATTGAAGGCATTACAATTGAATGATATGGAACAATCAATAAAATCTTGTGAATCTTTAAAAGAGCTAGAAGCACTTAGAGTTTCACTATTTGGTAAAAAAGGTCACTTTGCAGGTCAGTTTGCTAAGATGAAAACTGTACCAAATGAAGAAAAAAAAGATTTTGCACAAAAACTTAATACTGATAAAGAATATTTTTTAAATTTACTTAATGATAAGAAATTAATACTAGAATCGGAAGCAATAGCTTATGAGATGAAAAAAGACGGGGTTGATGTAACCTTGTTTAACGCTACTAGCGAAGCTGGAGCATTGCATCCTGTTATGGACACTATGGATAAAATTATAGAGTATTTTGTAGGCATGAACTTCTCTATAGAAGAGGGGCCTTTAGTAGAGGATGATTTTCATAATTTTGAAGCATTGAATCTTCCAAAGTACCATCCTGCACGTGATATGCAAGATACATTTTATTTTGAAGACAGTATGCTTTTAAGAACACATACAAGTCCTGTTCAGATTAGAACAATGCTAAAAGAAAAACCTCCTATTCGTATGATATGTCCAGGTGCAGTATTTAGAAGAGATTATGACTTAACACATACTCCTATGTTTCATCAAGTTGAAGGACTTGTTGTTGGAAAGAGTGGAGAAGTATCATTTGCCAACTTAAAGTATATACTCGAAGATTTTTTAAAGTACATGTTTGGTGAAGTTGAAGTACGTTTTCGTCCTAGCTTTTTCCCTTTTACAGAGCCAAGTACAGAAGTAGATATAAGCTGTATCTTCTGTAAAGGTGACGGGTGTCGTGTATGTTCTCATACAGGATGGTTAGAAGTACTTGGTAGTGGCTATGTTGATGAAAATGTTTTCAAAGCAGTTGGTTATGAAGATGTTAGTGGATATGCCTTTGGACTTGGTGTAGAAAGATTTGCAATGCTTCTACATAAAATACCTGATTTACGTTCTTTGTTTGAGGGCGATTTAAGACTGTTGGAGCAATTTAGATGATATTAACAAGAACATGGTTAAATGAGTGGATAAACTTAAAAGGAATAACTTCAGAAGATATTTGTAGCACATTGAATGCTATAGGCTTAGAAGTTGATAGTTTAGATACAATAAAAATCCCAAATAACATAGTAGTCGGAAAAGTTCTTACATGTAAGAAACATCCTGATGCAGATAAGTTAAATGTTTGTGAAGTGGATTTGGGAACTGAAACTAAACAGATAGTTTGTGGTGCAAAAAATGTAAAAGAGGGTTTACATGTAGTTGTTTCTAAAGTTGGTGCAACTCTTCCAAATGGAATGCAAATTAAAGAAGCAAAACTTAGAGGAATGGATTCTTCTGGTATGATTTGTTCATCTGAAGAGCTTGGACTTCCTGCAATGGGTGATGGTATTATGGTCTTAGATGATAGTATTGGTGAGCTTGTTTTAGGAAAAGAGTTTGGCGAGTATGAGTTGGTTAATGATGACGTTATAGAGATAGAATTAACTGCAAATAGGGGAGACTGTCTTAGTATTCATGGTGTTGCAAGAGATTTAAGTGTTCCTTATGATCTAGATTTAAAAGAATTTAGTAGTGAAGATGATGATAATCAACTTGGAATTGGAAGAGTTTTAAATGTAAGTGCAAATGACAAAGTTGACTCATCTTTGATCTATAGAGTTTATGATAAAAAAGAGATTAGAAGCTCATTTTTAATGGACCTTCGTTTAGCAATAGCTGATATATATAAACAAACACCACTAGAAAGAGTAGTTGAGTATGCAACATATACTACAGGTGTTCTTTTAAGGACGTATGCACACGCTTGTTTTACATCTCAAAATGATAAAGCAACGGTAAAAATTAAAAAGCATACAAATGGATTAGACGCTGTTTATAATAAAAACAATCAAATAGCTTCATTTGTAGGAATATCTCAAAATGAAGACTCAAAGGCAAAAAAAGAAGACAGTAGAGTAATTTTAGAAGCAAATTATACTAATCCTGAGATTATTTCAATAAATAGTGCAAATAAAAAACTTGATTCTGATCGTCACTTATACCGTTCTAGTAGAGGTAGCGAGCCAGATTTAGATTTTGGTATGGACTATTTGATAGAACTTTTGAAAAAGTATTCAGATGTAATGCTATATGCAGGTAGCCAACAAGTGATTCAAGATAGTGATGAGATTAGAATCCCTATCAACTTAGATACATTAGCTAATATTATTGGTGAAGAGATTCCAAAAGATAAGATTATACAAATACTCAAACGCCTTGGATTTGGTGTTGTATTTAAAAGTGAACAAAGCGCAATGAATGTAATGGTTCCAGCACATCGTCATGATATAGTAAATATACAAGATGTATGTGAAGAGATAGTTCGTATTATTGGTATCGATAATATTACATCAAAAGCACTTATTTTTGCTGAGCGTGACAAGATGAATGATTCTTATCATAATTTCCAAAAAAGAAAAATGTATAGACATCGTGCAGTTGGTGTAGGATTTTTTGAGACGCTCCACTTCGTATTTGATCACCGTGAAAGAGTTGAAAAGTATGGCTTAAAGACTATATATAAAAAAAGAGAGATAACAAATCCTATAACTAATGAGCTAAATACTTTACGTTCATCTTTGATTCCAAATCTTTTAGAATCAGTTAGCAGAAACGTAAAGTTTGGGAAAAAGAGTATAAAACTTTTTGAAGTTGGAACTACTTTTGATAAAAGCAGGGAAGAAACAACACAAATAGCTTTTGTTTTCAGTGGTGAAATAGAATCTCATAAAGTCTCTAACCATGGAAAACCTGCAGTGATTGATTTCTTTAAATTTGCTGATAATATAAGCAATATTGTAGGAAGTTTTGAGCTTGAAACTTCTACATGTAAAGATAATTTAAGTAGTCCTTATGAGTATGCAAGAGTAATTCAAAATGGGCAAGATATAGGTTATATATCAAGAGTTCATCTAAGTATTGAAAAAGAACTTGACTTAGGACGTACTTATATATGTGAATTAGATATGAATTCTTTACAGTATGAGAGAAAAGAAGCTTCTGCTTATTCAAAATTTCCTGAGAGTATAAGAGATTTAAGTTTAATGATTTCAAAAGAGATGCAGTTTAGTGAACTTAAAAAATATCTTTATTCAATCGCACCAAAAGAGATGATAAAACTATATCCGATTGATTTATATGAAGATGAATCATTTGGAGATAAAGTTAGTTTGACTCTGAAGTTTCACTTTCAGTCAACTGAAAAAACATTTGAAGATGAAGATGTCTCAAACATTATAGATGGGATGTTAAAGTCTCTTCAAGAGAAATTTGGTATATCTGTAAGATGAGTATTTTAAGAGTATCACCAAAAGGTGAGTTTGTATATCAAACAGATAAAATAGCAAGTGATAAATCTATATCACACAGGTGTGCAATTTTTTCTCTTTTGAGTGACAAACCTTCAATAGTAAGAAATTTTTTAAATGCTGAAGATACACTTTGTACTCTTAGTATTTCTCAAAGTCTTGGAGCTACTGTAGAAAAAAAAGATGATACTCTAATAATAACTCCTCCAAAAGAGTTAAAAGAACCTTCTTGTATACTTGATTGTGGAAATTCTGGTACAGCTATAAGATTATTGATGGGTTTTTTAGCTTCGTTAGATGGCTTTTATGTACTTCATGGAGATAAGTACTTAGCAAGTCGTCCTATGAAAAGAGT
>CBDLTN010000013.1:0-33018 GCA_965306065.1 uncultured Sulfurospirillum sp.
ATTTTATTCTATTAAACTCAAAAAATGCAAATGCAATGACAGGAACAAAAGGGGTAGAAGATATAGATACTATTTTTTCTAAACTTAAAGAAAAACTTCCTACACTTCATAATCCTGTTATGAGTTCAACTGGAGTTATTGGATATAGACTTAATAGTGAAAAAATCTGCAATGCTTTTGAAAAATTTGATTTTAATGCATCCAATTCAGACCAAACAGCTCACTCAATAATGACAACTGATAGCTTTAAAAAAGAGTTATGTTTTAAAGTAGAACTAGAAAATGGAAACTCTTTTCATATTGCAGCCATTTGTAAAGGTGCGGGTATGATAAATCCATCTATGGCTACTATGTTATGTTTTATTTTAACAGATGCTAACATACCCAAAAGCGATATGGATGAGCTTTTAAAAGTTGCAATTGAACAATCATTCAATACTATAAGTGTTGATGGAGATACTTCAACAAACGATACAGTCATGCTTCTTTCATCAAGTAAAAGTGATGCTTATAATAAAGAAGCATTTAGCGAAGCATTAAATCGCCTTACAAAGCACTTATCTCAAGAAATTCTTAGAGATGGTGAAGGTTCAAACAAAGTAGTAGCCTTTGAAGTTAAAAATGCACTCACAAAAGAAGATGCAAAAACAGCAAGTATGGCTCTTAGTAACTCTCTTTTAGTTAAAACTGCTCTTTTTGGTGAAGATCCTAACTGGGGAAGAATAGCTTCTACAATAGGTGCTAGTAGGGTTACATGTAAAGAGGAAGATTTAGTCATCTCTTATGATAATGTTATAGTCTACTCAAAAGAAAATCCAAGTCTTGATGAGCAGACTGAACAAAAAGCTTTTAAAGTCATGAAAAAGGACTCCTATAGAGTCACATGTGATCTAAATGCAGGTAATGAAAACTTTACATCTTATGGCTGTGATTTGAGTTATGAGTACGTAAAAATAAATGCTGACTATAGAACTTAAGTTTAAAAATTTACCTTTTGTTAACTACTTTTTTGTTATAATTAATCACGTTAACAAAAGGAGATAAAATGTTACACGAATATAGGGACATTATTTCAGATATAAAAGTAAGCAACGCTCACTTTGCTAAGATTTTCGAAAAACATAATGACTTAGACCAACAGATAACTGATATCGAAGAGGGTCGTGAGCATATGGAACATTTGGAATTAGAAACATTAAAAAAAGAAAAGCTAAGACTTAAAGATGAAGCTTATGCTATGATTATGGCGTATAAAAAAGAACAAGAGTCTTAAAATAGATGTAGCCTAGATATCTAGGCTACTAACTTCCACATTTTTCCCACGCATATTTTCTTTACAAAACTCTACAATTTTTCCATGAAATCTAGCATAAATTGTATTTAAATCCATATCTTTTGCGTAAAGCTTATTAATTTTGTCTATATTACCTTCAATTCCATTCATTAACCACTCTTGAAGCTCACTGTAACTCTCAAACTCATAACCAAATTTTTGTAAAAGTCTATTTGTATAACTATCCACTACCATTACTTCTTGTTTACACGCGTAACATAAAATACTATCTCTGCTCTCTTCACCAATACCTTTTTGTGAAAGTAACCAGTCTTTATTTACATGTAAACAGAAGTTTTCAAAACTTTCGAACTCTTTCACGATATTCTGGCAAAGTTTTTTTAGGTTCTTTGCTTTTGTATTATAAAATCCACTTGGTTTTATTAATAGTGTTAGCTCATTTATATCTAGATTTGCAATAGAATCCAAATCTAATAACCCTTTTTTTCTTAAGTTATCTAAACTCTTCTCTACCTTTTCCCACTTTGTCTGTTGAGTTAGAATAGTTCCAACTACTACTTCAAAAGTACCACTTTTTGGCCACCAAAGTTCTTCTCTCTCTTCTTTAATATAGCCACTATTTTTTAACGCTTTTAGAAGTTCAAAACTATCCATTTTTTACTTCCTTTCTTAAATGGGTTAGTACAGTTGCTATGATATCATCATCATCTTTGCTTCTTGATTTTAAATAACTTTTTTTCTCATTTTTATCTTTTAGTGTTATATTTTGTCCAAAATTTGAGATAGAAACTATATTAGATATTGTTGAAAGAATCTTAATTGTAATAACATCCAAAAATTGTTTTGTGTAGACATCTAGTTTACCAAATCTATCTATCATTTCCTCTTCCATATCCAAAACATCTCTTATACTCTCACATTTACTAAGACGGCGATATAATTCTAACCTAACTCTGTCCTCACTAACACAATCAGCACTTATAAAAGCATTTATTGATAGCTTAATCTCAACCTCTTTTTTCTGTACAGGAGTATTGTTAAGAAGTGTATTAATAGCATCTTCAAGCATCTTAAGGTAAAGAGAATATCCAATATTTTTTATATGACCACTTTGAGCTTCACCAATTAGATTCCCTCCACCTCTTATCTCTAAATCATGGTAAGCTAAAACAGAACCACTTCCTAAAAATGAGTTAGCTTCAAGGGCAATTAATCTTTTTTTAGACTGGTCTGTAAGTTGTGATTTATCTTTAACCAAAAAGTAACAATAGCCCTGTCTTTTACCACGTCCTACACGCCCTCTCATCTGATGAAGGTCTGCTATTCCAAAGTTATCACTTCCATCTATTATGATTGTATTTACATTTGGAATATGAATACCAGATTCAATGATAGAAGTAGAAAGCAGTAAGTCATACTCTTTGTTCTCAAATTTCATCATCTCTTTTTCTGTTACAGTTGCACTTATCTTTGAGTGAAGAACTAAGATTTTCAACCCAGGAAGCAGTTCTTCAAGCTCTTTTTTCTTATTTTCTATACTTGCAATTCTGTTATGGACAAAAAATATCTGTCCACCACGTCTAAGCTCACGACTAATTGCCTCTTTTAAAGATTTATCTTCATACTCTTTTACAAAAGTTCTTATATCTTCTCTCTCACTTGGAGGTGTTAGTATTTGAGAATATTGTTTTATAGAACTAAGAGCCATATTTAGACTTCTTGGAATTGGGGTTGCACTCATAGAGAGAATATGAACATCTTCTCTCATCTGTTTTAGTTTCTCTTTTTGCTTTACCCCAAACTTATGTTCTTCATCTAAAATGATAAGTGCTGGATTTTTAAGCTCAACTCCTAAAAGAGAATGAGTTCCTACACAAATTTTAAGCTCTCCACTTTTTAAATCTGCTAGAATTTTACTTTTTGCCTTAGCTGTTGTAAATCTATCTAATTTTTCAACTCGTATGTCATACTTTTTAAACCTCTCATAAAGCGATTTAAAGTGTTGTGAGCTAAGAAGTGTAGTTGGGGCTAACATAACGCTTTGATAACCGTTTATGGCACTTAAAAACATAGCATTCATTGCAACTTCAGTTTTTCCAAAACCTACATCACCACTAAGAAGCCTATCCATCATCTTAGAAGATTTTAAATCACTAAATATTTCATTAATAGATTTTTTCTGATCGTCAGTATACTCAAACCCAGCATCTCTTTGGAAATCTTTTATACGAGCTTGTGAATGTAGAGTTGTAGCCTCTATCATCTCTCTTTTTGCAGCTACTGCAATAATCTCACTGGCTATTTCAAGAAGTTTTGCTCTTGTTTTTGCTTTAAGTTTTTGAAAACTTCCTTTTCCTAATTTATCAACTACTGCTAAGTGACCACCATCACTTATATACCGATCAATTACATCAAGATTTTCTACAGGAAGTAGAAGTTTATCTTCTCCTTGATACTCAACAACAACAAAATCTCTTGTACTTCCTAAGACTGTAGTATTTTGAAGTCCTTTAAAAAGTCCTACTCCATAATTTTCATGAACTACCAAATCACCAATCTTTAACTCATCTAAGATTATTGAGGCTTTTTTTCTTCTTTTCTTTTTTGATTGTTTATTTAAAGATATGATAACTTCATTATTACTTATAATATTTACAATTAAGTCACTCTGTTTAAAACCAAAACTAGGGTCTATTTCTTCTTGTCTAAGAAGTATTTCACTCTTTGCTAGAATAGTTACTTTTTTATTTTTATGAAAATCCAAAAATGTACTGATTGAAGCAATTTCAAGAGGTTTAAACTCTTTTGCATTCGGTATTACTTGTAAAGAATTTAACTGATTTTTTGCTTTTTCATCAAACAAACCAATCTCTTCTATCTCGTTTTGCATATCTGGCATAAGACGTATGTCAAACTCTTCAAAATAATTCTTACATACATCTTTAAGAGCCCAAAGCCCCAAAGAGTGTATGTCTTTTACAAAACTATCACTTGGTATTTTTTCTATTTTATCATTTAGTTCATCAAACTCTTCACTACTTAATGAAAAAAGAGCAGGAGTTACTTCATAAGATTCCAACTCTTCTTTTTGACTCTTTTGAGTTTCACATTCAAAATATCTAATGCTCTCAATTTCTTCATCAAAAAGAGAAATTCTAAGTGCTAATTTTGAATTGATAGGGAATATATCTATAATATCACCACGAAAAGAGACTTCACCTTGGCTCTCTACAACATCGACGACAGTATAACCCCAATTTAACATACTCTCTTTAAATTCATTCAATTCTAATGAACCACCAAACTCTATAATTTGAGTTTTGAAAAGATTTTTTGGAGGAAGAGGAGTAAAAAGTGTTCTTACAGGAGATACAAGAACTTTTTTAGTAGAATTATCTTCATAAAAGCACTTTAGCGTATTTAAAAGCTGTTGGAGTTCGTCACTAAAAGAGAGTAAATCATCGCCAAAATTAGCTCTTAAATCTGGTAATAAATATGCTTTTTTACCTACATAGTCTACTATTTGAGATACTAAAAAAGCATCTTTTTCATTGGCAACACCGATAACATCAGTATTGCCATTATTTTTAAAAAATTCATAAATAGCTGATTGCAAGGTTATTTATCTTTTAAAGGTTCTTTTTTTATTGGAGTTTCATTATCTCTTTTTATCTTACTTTCACCCTCAAACTCAGCTTTAGCTTCGATCATTAGCTCTTTTGATATAACTTTACCCAAAAATTTTCCACCAGCAAGTACTTCAACACCATCGCACTGGGCATTGCCTTCAAAAAGACCATTTACTATAAGTCTATTGGCAGTTATATCACCATTGATTTTTCCACCTTTTCCTATAGTTACTATACTTTTTGAATGAATTTCTCCAGTTACCTCTCCGTCTACATGTAAACGTGAAGCACAGTTAAAAACTCCATCTATCCTAGCACCACTTGCTATTATTGTTGTTTCGCTAGATGCAGGTGATTCTGCATTAGTTTTATCAAAGATTGCCATGAAACTCTTTTCTCCTTTTTAAATATTTTCTCAAAATTTGAACTATCCCATTTTATAAAATTTATAGGGTTCAAAGGTCTTGTTATAAATCTTACTTCATAATGAAGATGAGGACCGGTAGATAAGCCACTATTACCAGTATAAGCTATAATGTCACCTTTTTTTACAAATGTACCAGATTTAACAGGAAACTTTTTACTAAGATGTGCATAACTTGTTTTAAAACCATAGTTATGTTCTATTATAACTAAATTTCCAAAACCACTACTTTTGTGGTATCCTGCATATTCAACTACTCCATCAGCAGGTGCTCGAACAGGTGTCATAAGTTTAGCTCTTAAATCTAATCCCCTATGAAATTCTTTTGTTTTTAAGATAGGGTGTTTTCTCCAACCAAATTTACCACTGTATCCTGCAAAAGGGATAACTTCACCATTTGGTATATTGTTAAAAAATATTTTTTGTTGAGCAGAGGTAAACTGAATATTTTGTAATCTTACATCTACTTCTGTTTCTAAAGATGGTGTAATTCCGACAAGTGCTTCTATATCTGTTATTTTCTCTTTAATACTATCAAGCTCTTCACTTTTTTTACTTATCTTTTGAGTTAAAGTTTTTGTTTTGTCATTTAAATTTTTGATTAATTTATCATTATTGATTTTTAATATCTTTTGTTGTTCAATCATATTGTTTTTTTTGACTTCTAAATCTGTTACTTCATCCATTAAAAACGATATTAAATAAGAACCTGTTACTATAAGAAAAACTACAAAAAGTGTAAAATACAGAACAAATCGTTTAATAATCTGATGAAGCAAATAGTGTTTTGAACCGTTAACATCCGATATTGTTACGGTAAATTTATTTCTTACTGACATAACTCTCCACGACTGAAAAAGAGCCAAAAACTAAATACTCTTCATCTTCTTTGATTTTTTTAAATATAGAGTATTTTATATCTAGTGAATTTAAAACTTCTTCAAGATTACTTCTTAGAACTTCTCGTTCATTCTCTATCTTAAGTATCTGAACTTCTTTAATTATAGGCTTTAAAATATCCAAAATCACACTGTACTCTTTATCATTGTAGCTATTATAAACCAAAATAACTTTTTTTTCTCTAAAGTGATTTAGCAAAGCCTTTGCAGCCATAGGATTATGTCCAACATCAATAGTGACATTAGAAGATATTTTTTGACACCTTCCATACAGTACTAAATTATCTAACATATTTATGTCTAATTTATAGCCCAAAAGCTCAAATGCACAAAAAGCTGTAGAAAAGTTGTCCTTAAAAAAATGAGGATAATTTTTTTCTTTAATCCAAAGAGCTAAATCTTCGTAAAACTCATCACTTAAATAACTCTCAGACAAATAAAGATTACTACTTATTTGCTCAACTCTTTCATGGGCTAACTCATATACCTTTTTCTCATACTGTTTTGCTAAAAGTAGATTTCCACTTACACTTCTGAGTTTAGTAGTTGCAATTTGCTCAATAGTACTACCCAGAAAAGATTCATGATCATATCCTATTGGAGTGATTATACTTAATTGCTTTGAAAAGACATTAGTTGCATCAAATTCGCCTCCAAGACCTGCTTCTAAAACAACATAGTCACAACTTTTGCAAAAAATAAGCATGGCTAAAAGCGTAGTATACTCAAAATATGAGAGTGCTTTACTATCATCAGATGAGAGTAGTTTTTGAAGTTTTTGATGAGTAGATTCTAATAAAACATCATCTACATCTTTACCATCCACCCAAATACGTTCATTAAATTTACTTATATGAGGCGAACTATAATGTCCTACATGTAAACCCTTTACATGTAAAAGATGGGCTAAAGCTCTTCCGGTTGAACCTTTTGCATTTGTTCCAACTATATGTATTATTTTAGGAAGTTTAAAACTACTTTGAATCTTTTTGTATACGTTAGGAAACCTATTATAATCAATCTTTGCATAATAAAGCGGCTTGCTTTTTAAAAACTCTGTTAAAATCATTTAATTTTTGGTACTACCTGATTCCTACCGTTTTGCTTTGCTTTATATAGCATTTTATCTGCATTAGTAAGTGTACTTTTTTCTGACTTATTTCGAGAACGTTGGGCAACACCACAACTAATCTTAACGTCTATTCGTTCATTTTTGTAAACAAACTTATAATTTTCTATTATTTTTCTGATTTTTTCTGCAAAAAGTACACCTTGTGCTAGGTCTGTATTTGGAAGTATCGCTAAAAATTCTTCTCCACCGTATCTGCCAACAAAATCTACTTCCCTTAAATATCTTCTTAGAATTTTTCCAAGAGTTGAGAGTATAACGTCTCCTGCATCATGTCCATATGTATCATTTACTACTTTAAAATGGTCAATATCTAAAAAGCATAAAGTATAATCAATTTTATACCTCTTATATCCCTCTTCTACTCTTTTGACTTCACTATTTAATGCTCTTTTTGTTGCAACATTTGTTAAAAAATCTTCTTTACTCTCTTTTTTTGCAACTACTAAGGCGTTTTCTAGTTTTTTTACTCTTGAGTGAAGCTTTGTAATAGTTTTTTGATTTTCAACCATTTTTATACTCAGACCTTTAGTCTCTGATTCTAATGAAGTTGCTATATGGAGAAGTTTTTCTTGAACTGATTCAAAGCTGTCATCTTTTAAATTTATGTTTGTTAAATCTTTTTTAATATCTCTTACTTGTTCCCCACTTATATTACTACTGTCTATTAAGTCAAATATTTTTTTATTTATCTCATTTAGTATCTTATCAAGAGTTGAAATCTTACTCTTTACTTCTTCTTTATCAAGCTCTATTCTTTTTTTGATAAAATGTTTAATCTCTTCTTGCATTGCAACTGAAGAGAGAGATTCAGGAGAATTTCTAAGCTCATAACTAATAGTAGCTAAGTCATCATTCATACTTGAAGCAATCGAAGGGGTAAGTGTAGCTACTATCAATGGAGCTACTGTTTTGTATATCTCACTATCATCATCACGGCTAAGAATCTTAGATATATCAAAAACCATTTTTTCTACATCTTCTTTATTTATCTTTCCATATTTATCTAGTTTTTTTAAAAAATCATCATCATAACCAGATACAAAATCAAACCATTTATCTTTTATAGTCTCGATTGATTTTAAATCTTGTTTCATATCTAATCTATCTAAAGAGGCATTTGCAAGTGTTGTGGCTTTTTTATTATGCAATAAAGAAAGGGCTTGAAGAGTACGTTTTGATAGAAGAACAAGAGAAGTTATAAGCTGTTCACTCTGTTCTGTATTACTTCTATTCAACCTTGCTACAAAAAAAGCAAGAAGCTGGTCTATAGTAGAAACATTGACTCTTTTTGCTTCATTTGCTAAGTTTGTATCTAGTTTTTTTATATACTTTGTTACTTTTTGACAATCTTCAACTACAACACCTTTTTTCTTTGCTACTTCGCAAAAAATTTTATTATAGTTATCAGGTGTAAATGTTAAATGTTCTGCTTTTAACTTTTCAAAACTCTCTTTTATTATCTCATTTATAGTACTTGCCATAATTACACCTTTTTACTTCATACCTTTAATAGCAATCCTAGATACAAATTCATTTAATGCATCTAATGATGCTAATTTAATAGCTTCAAATCTTTTACTATCTGAGATAACACTATTAGTTGTTCCATCTGCATTTTCAGCTATAGGAAAATCATACTCTCCTGTTGTTGAAAAGCTCTCATTTTTTCCATTTTTAGTTATATACTTTATACTAAGAGTTACTTTCGCCTTATAAGAAGTTACATAACCGTTTTTATTATACAATATAGCAGAAAAAGAAGTTGAACCAATTTTAACAAAAAGCTTAGTGTCAGCTGTCTCTTTTGGACTTAACTTTCCACCTAATCTTGTTATAACTGATTCATTAACTGCATCTTTTATTAAAACACTATTTTTGGGATCTTTTCTACTTATAGTAACATCTACATGTATACGCTCGCCTAAAACCTCTTTAGCATAATTTGCTGTTGGTTTATACCCACAAGCAGTTATGAAAACTATTATTAGTAAAGACCCAATATATTTCATATTATTTTACCACCAAGTTTACTAGTTTATTTGGAACATAAATCTCTTTTATTATACTCTTTTCTTCTAACCATTTTCTACCAGCCTCTTTTGCCAATACTAAAATGTCTTCTTTTGAAGTATCTTTAGCTACTTCTATCTCACATCTTCTCTTACCATTTATTGTAATTGGTAAAGTCATTGTAGAGCTTTGAAAAACTTCTTCTAAGACCTCAAGTTTTTTGAAATTATTTAATCCAAAAAGGTTTTCACTAAGTTCCCAACAAGTATGAGGTATGATAGGTTCTAATACATTTGATAAAACAAAATAACCCTCAGTCCATACATCTTTATCTTCTTGTGAACTAAGTGCATTTAATGCTTCCATACAAGCTGCAATCAGTGTATTAAAAGCATAACCATTTGCAAATACATCATTTGATTTTTTAAGTGCTTCATATACTTTTTTTCTAGCAAGTTGTGAGTCTTTAGAAAGTTTTGCATGATCAAGTTTTGGTATGTCTTTTACACTATTTACATTTACACTTCTATCACTGAATTTTTTTATAAATTTATAGGCACCTTCTACAGCACTGTCATTCCACTCTAACTCTTTTTGTGGAGGAGCAGCAAAAAGTATAAAAAGTCTTGCTGTATCTGCTCCATACTGTTGTATGATTGCATCAGGGTCAACTGTATTACCTTTTGATTTACTCATCTTGGCACCATCTTTTAAAACCATACCTTGTGTAAGTAGATTTTCAAAAGGCTCATCAACTGAACTGTAACCCATATCTCTTAGAACTTTTGTAAAAAATCTAGAGTAAAGTAGATGTAAAATTGCATGTTCGATTCCACCTACATACTGATCTACATTCATCCAGTAGTCACTGCTTTTTTTATCAAAAATTGTCTCTTCCCACATAGACTTATCAGTTGTGTATCTCATAAAATACCAACTTGATTGGAAAAAAGTATCCATTGTATCAGTTTCACGAACAGCATCACCTTTACATGTAGGACATTTTGTAAACTTCCAAGTCGGATGAGTATCAAGAGGATTACCCTCTCCACTTATCTCTACATCTTCAGGAAGTGCAACTGGTAAATTTTCAATTGCTTCATGAACTAATCCACATTTAGGACAATGAATCATAGGAATTGGAGCACCCCAGTATCTCTGACGGCTTATTCCCCAGTCTCTTAATTTATAGTTTATTACTTTTTTACCAAGTTCATTTTGCTCAAAATCATATATGATTGATTTTTGTGCTTTTTTAGAAGTCATTCCTGTATATTTATCAGAGTTTACTAACTTACCATATTCAGTAGTAGCTTTAGTACCATCAAAACTGTTTTTATCATTTTCTATTGATTGAACGATAGGTAAATCATACTTAGTAGCAAACTCAAAATCTCTCTCATCATGAGCAGGAACAGCCATAACTGCACCTCCACCATACTCAATCAATACAAAATTAGCTACCCAGATAGGAACTTTTTTGCCTGTTAAAGGATGAATAACATCTATTTCTAAACTCAAACCTTCTTTATCATTTTGTGCGCGTTCTCTTGAACCAACTGCTTGCATTTCTTTGATTTTTGTTGTTTTTTCATCACTTAAAAGCTTGTTTTCACAAAGATATTTAACTATAGCATGCTCAGGTGCAAGCGCAGTATAAGTAACTCCAAATATAGTATCTGGACGAGTTGTAAAAACGCTATATTTATCAAATTTATTATCTAGTTTTATTTTTGTTTCATCACTTAGGCTAAATTCAAATTCCAAACCTTCACTTCTTCCTATCCAATTCTCTTGCATAGTTAGAACTTGGTTTGGCCACCCTTTTTCAAGTTTTTTTACATCATCTAAAAGCTCTTGTGCATAGTCAGTTATCTTTAAATAGTATCCTGGCATTTCACGCTGTTCTACTTCATTATCACATCTCCAGCAACATCCCTCTTCTACTTGTTCATTTGCTAAAACTGTATGACAAGTTTCACACCAATTAAGAGTTGAGCTTTTTTGATAAACAAGCCCTTTTTTATACATCTCAATAAAAATATGTTGTTCATGTTTGCTGTAAAGCTCATCACTAGTAGCAAACTCTCTTGTTTTTGAAAAAGAGAGTCCAAGAGCGTTTAACTCTTTTCTCATATAATCTATATTTTCATAAGTCCATTTTTTTGGATGTGTTCCATGCTTGATAGCTGCATTTTCAGCTGGCATACCAAAACTATCCCACCCTATAGGGTGAAGAACATTAAAATCTTGCTTTCTAAAGTTACGTGCTATCGCATCACCAATAGTATAATTTCTTACATGTCCCATGTGAATACGTCCACTTGGATATGGAAACATACTTAATATATATTTTTTATCTTTTGAAAAGTCATTTGATGGCTCGAAAGAACTATTTTCATTCCAATAGTTTTGCCACTTTTTTTCTATATTTGTTGGATTATAGTCCATTAAAACTCCGTTTTAAAATTCTTCTTGTGCTTTAAGCGCTTCAATAAGCACTAATGCTAAAGAGAACATGTTTGCTACAATAGCACCAATCGCCAGTGAGATTGCCATAGGAACATTGTTCGCTAGTTGCATAAATAAAAATGCAGGAATCAGATGAAGATCTGCTACTAATGAACTTGCAAAAAGTTCTGCTGAAAGTATATTTTTAACACCAATTTTAAGTAGTGTCGAAATCAAGTTAATACTAGCTGCAACAAAAAGTGCAACTTCGTTTTGCTCATAAAGGAATCCTACTGTTGTAGTCAAACTCATTAGAGCAAAAAAGATATATATTACTTTTCCCCAATCCATTTTACATTCTCCTTTTTACTGAACAAGTCCAGCAAAAATTCCTCTCACTCGGCGCTTGCTCCCTCTTCGAGAAAGCTTATGCTTTGCATAGAGTATTTCACTTTTTTGTTCTTGTAATTAGCTTTACATGTAAACTCTACATGTAAAGCTAAAATTTATACAATACCTTTTTCGTATTGTGCTCTCATCTTCTCTTTTTCTATTCTTGCTATCTCTTTTTTTGCTTCTTTTGATTTATAGTCTTGAACACTGAATTTCAACCATTTTAACATCGGTGATGCTACAAAAATCGAACTGTATGTTCCTACTAAAATACCTACTAAAAGTGTAAAACCAAAACCATGAATTATCTCTCCTCCAAACATCCACAATGTCAACACAACAAAGAATGTTGTAAGTGATGTTAGAAGTGTACGAGAGAGTGTTTTTGAAACTGAAAAATTTATAATTTCAAACAGATCAAAACTTTTTGATTTTTTAACTTCTTCTCTAATTCTATCAAATACAATAATAGTATCATTCAAAGAGTATCCAAGCAGGGTTAAAAGTGCTGCAAGAATATCAAGGTTTATATCCACTTGAAAAAGAACTAATGCACCAATTGCAATAGATATATCATGGATTAATGCAAATATAGAGGCAACTGCAAATCTCCATTCAAATCTGATAGTAATATATATAAGAATGGCAATGATAGACACAACCATAGCCATAATACCTTTTTCTCTAAGCTCACCACCAACTTTTGGTCCAACGATATCTACTCTTCTAATCTCAAAAGTACCAGTTCCTTGTAATAAGTTACCTATAATGTCACCTAAGTCTTCTTGAACAGAATCACTACTACTCATAAATCTAATTACTACTTCATCAGGACTACCAAATTCTGTGATTGTAGCATTGGCAAACATCTTATCAACTGAGATTTGATCTCTCATCTTTTGAATAGGAGCTTTTCCTTCATACTTAACCTGAACAATAGTTCCACCAGAAAAATCTATACCATAGTTTAGACCTTTTGAACCTAGAATCACATAAGATGCCATAATCACAATAAAAGAAAGTATTATAAAAGGTAAACTTTTACCCATAAAATTATATGTTTTATCTTTAGAAAATATTTGCATTATTTAGCACTCCCTTTTATACCAAACCATAAAGTAAGGTTTTTACTCTTTTCGATACGAGGCATAAAATATTGATAAATACCATGTGTTCCTAAAATTGCAGTTAACATTGAAGCTAAAATACCAATACTCATAGTAACAGCAAATCCTTTTATAGGGCCTGTTCCATAAGCATAAAGTACAATTGCTGCAAGAAGTGTAGTTATATTTGCATCTAGTATCGCGCTCATTGCATTATCATAACCCTTTTCAACTGCACGAGATACAGAGTTACCAAGTCTAAACATCTCTCTAATTCTCTCATTGATAATAACATTGGCATCAACTGCCATACCTACGGTCAATACAATCCCGGCCATACCAGGAAGTGTAAGAGTCGCTCCAAAAAGAGCCATGACTGCTAAAACAATAAACAAGTTTGCTATCAATGCAGTATTAGCAATAACGCCAGCAATACCGTAATAAACAACCATAAAAACAACAACTAATAAAAATCCAAGTGCAAGAGCAATCATACTAGCTTTTATACTATCAGCTCCAAGACTTGGTCCAACGCTTCTTTTTTCAAGTAGTTTTACGGGAGCTAAAAGAGCCCCACTTCTAAGAGCAATTGCAACATCACTAGCCTCTTCAACTGTAAATCCACCACTTATCTGTCCACTTCCTCCACCAATTCTCTCACGGATTACTGGAGCTGAGTATACTTTGTTATCTAAAACAATCGCTAAGTGAGCACCTACATTTTTACCGGTAAAATCACCAAAGATTTTTGCACCTTCTGAGTTAAGCGAAAAGTTGATAACAGGTTGGTTCATCTGATCAAAACCAACTTTAGCATCAGTAAGCATGCTACCATCAAGAATCGGTACTTCTTTTAAAACATGCTTCATTTTACTACTTCTTGCATCTTCTAAAATCACATCACCATACTCAGCAGCTTCTGCATCACTCATATCATATGCTCTATCACTTCTAAGTTCATCAACTGTCATCATCTGAAGATGTGCAGCTTTGGCAATAAGTTCACGAGCTCTTTGCTCATCTTCGCCTGTTTTTATTCCAGGAAGTTCTACAAGTATCTTATCTTCACCCTGTCTTGCAACATTTGGTTCAGCCAAACCAAATTGGTCAAGTCTGTTTCTTATAGTTTCTACTGCTTGATTAATCGCATACTGTTTTGTAGCCTCTTTTTCAAGCTCATTTAAAGAAAGGTTATAATTAAGTCCATCTTTTTTAAGAACCATACCAGGAATTTTATTTATCATTTCATCGAGATTTGTCTCTTCATCTGGGTCAACCAAAGTCAAAGTTACACTCTCTTGATGTATTTTTAAACTATCTATAATTATATCACTATCATCTGTAAAAAATTTAACGCTAGATGCTATTGATTTGATTTTTGATTTTATCGCTTCGTCTGTTTTAACGCCTAAAAGCATATAAAGACCCCCTTGGAGATCAAGTCCAAGGGATATCTTAGCGCCTTTTTCAGTTTGTAGGAATGTCGGAGCCGACAGACCTAATCCAAAAACAATCGCAAGGAAGAAAATCACCAATCGGTAATTTAATCCACCTTTACTCATCAGCACTCTTTTCGATTTTTCTAGCTATATACTCTCTAGAAACTTTAACCGTTGTGTCATCATTAAGTTTAACTTTGATAAAATCCTCTTCAGGTTTAACAACCTCACCGATTAAACCACCGTTAGTGATAGCCTTGTCGCCTTTTTTTAAAGCGCCTATCATCTCTTTGTGTTGCTTAGCCTGCTTTTGTTGCGGTCTAATAACCAAGAAATAAAAAATCGCAAAAAGAACGATTAATGGAAGTAAAGAAGCAAATATATCTGAGCCACCTTGCATACGAATCCTTTGATAAAAAATTTTCAAGGAATTATTTTAGCACTTTTTTTATAATAAAAGGCTTTTTTATAGCCCTAAGTCTAAGTTTATTTATATATCTTGCATATTTTGGTTTACATATAAAGATTTTTGACTCTATTTTGGCTATTTTTGGATTTTATTCAATTCTTACATGTAAGAAAAAAACTCTTCTTTGGGTGGGTTTTTTTATAGGAATACTCTGGTTTTATTGGATTAGTTTTAGTTTTAGATATTATGATTTAACTTATTTTATTCCTCTTGTTATTTTAGGTTTTGGACTTATATATGCTTTGTTTTTCTGGCTTATTGGATGGTTAGGAAAAACCCCTGAAATTAGGGCCGTCTTAATATTTGGTTTTGCATTTTTTTCTCCCTTTGGTTTTAACTGGTTTAAACCAGAACTCATTTTTATAAACTCTTATTTTTCTACTGATATTTATCTTTATGGTCTATTTTTAACTATTTTAACTATCACAATTAGACTAAAAAGGTGGTGGAAAATCGTTGGAATTTTAATTCTAATAAGTTTGACATATTTTAACAAACCTATACAGGTAAATCTTCCTCAACTTGATATTGCAATTCCTATTACAAATCTTGCTCAAGATAAAAAATGGAAAAAAGAGTATAAAAGCGAAATAATAGAAAATAACTTTTTACTTATAAAAGAGGCTATAAAAGCAAAAAAAGATTTGATTATATTAAATGAGGCTGCTTTTCCCGTTTATCTTAATCTTGATAAAAACATATTAAACAGACTAGAAAAACTCTCACATGAGACAGTAATACTAACTGGTGGCTTACATGTAAAGCAAAACCGAGTATTTAATTCGTCATATCTTTTTAAAAATGGGGAGTATCAAATAGCAGATAAAGTTGTACTAGTACCTTTTGGAGAGAAAATTCCACTTCCTAGATGGGCAGTAAAACTCATAAACGATACTTTTTTTAATGGGGCAGATGATTATAAAAATGCAAACGATGTTTTTGATTTTAATATAAAAGGCATTAGTTTTAGAAATGCCATATGTTATGAAGCAACTACTGACAAGCTCTATGAAAACAACCCAAAATATATGATAGCAATAAGCAATAATTCTTGGTTTACACCTTCAATTGAGCCTACTTTGCAAAACTTGCTTTTAAAGCTTTATGCAAAAAAATATAAGACTATTATATATCATAGTGCTAATAGTGGCATAAGTGGTATAATAACACCCTAATAAACAAATAGGAAAAAAGATGGCTCTAATCCAAGCACCTAACTCTATTGTCATGGTTCGTCCATGGAAGTTTTTATCAAATCCCCAGACAGCTCATGACAATGCCTTTCAAAGACAAAATACGGAATCTATAGAGAATATATCCATAAAAGCAAAAGATGAATTCGATGTGGCAGTCGAGACTCTAAGCAAACATGGTATAAATGTGCATGTATTTGATGACTATGGAGAAAAAGAGACTCCAGACTCTGTCTTTCCAAACAACTGGTTTTCTACTCATAGTGGAGGTCATATAGCACTCTACCCAATGTTTTCACCAAACAGAAGACGTGAACGTCGTAGTGATATCATAGAGATGTTAAAATCAGAATACAGAGTACAAGATGTTATTGATTTTTCTGGTTTAGAGTGGGATAATCTTTTTCTTGAGGGCACTGGAGCAATGGTGCTCGACCACATAAACAGAATCGCGTACACTGCAAAGTCAAACCGCTCAAATGAAGTGATTTTAGAGAGATTTTGCTCTATCTTTAAGTACGAACCTATGGCATTTGAAACTGCAGATGCAGATGGAAACTCAATATATCATACGAATGTAATGATGTGTGTAGCTTCTAAATATGTCCTAATCTGCCTTGATATGATAGTAGATGAAAAAAGAAGAGAAGCGGTAAAACAAAGGATAGAAGAGAGTGGACTTGAAATCATCAATTTAAACTTTGAACAGATAAACAATTTTGCTGGAAATGCGATTGAATTAACAGGAGATAAAAAAAGTTATCTTGTTATGTCTGAGCGTGCAAAAAACTCGCTAAATAAACAACAGATACAAAAAATAGAAGAAAAATCTAAAATTTTGTCACTTAAAGTCCCTACAATAGAGCTTGCAGGCGGTTCTATAAGATGTATGATAGCAGGAATTCATTTAAGTCCAAGAAAATAAAAAAAGGATACTATTCCTATTGTAAACAGTAGTAGTATCCTAAACTATTAATCCTCGTCTAAATTAGCTTCAAATGAACCTTCACAATTTTTATACTTATATGTGCCTGTTACTGTCCATCTGTATATATCACCCTTAGATTTGATGTTATTTGAGTCTATATTAAATTTTCTACCAGTAATTTTTCCTTTGATTAAATCAACAGAAATATATCCATCAATATCATTATAAAATGTTAATACTACATCATTACCTTTAACATAAGCATCAAGATCACCGTTCATCTGGCAACTATTAGAGTCTGAAAAAGATGAAAATTTACCTGTATAGTAGCTACTTTTAAATGATGCCTTTTTAATTTCTTTTTTTATTTTAATTTCTTTTTTTTCTTTAGATTCTTGTTTTTTTATAGGTGCTTTACTATTGTTATTCACTACGTTCTTAAAATGAATTTTCATGTCTTGAAAACAGCCATAATCCATTTTGATTTTTATTAATTTACTATACCCAAATTCGCTTGGCCTTGAACTTGTTACATAGTAATTGTTATTACAATCAACAAAATCAATGTTTCTTCCAATTTTTTCAACCTCGCAATTATTATTATATTGCATACGTAAATCATCTAATACAGAACTTGTATAATACCAATCTCCTGTTGCTTCATGATCAATAGTATAGATATAATCACAAATACCATAATTTGATCTTGCTTCTTTTATTAGATATCCTGTACTACCCATTGTCTCCATGTCAATATTTGATTTTCTTTTATTAAAATAGGAAATACCATTAATTACATAATTATCAATAGTAACAATTTTATTTTTTTCATCATACTTAGGGTCAATATCAAAAGATGGGGCACAGCCTGTTAAAATCACTCCAACAATAAAAACCAATAATAAACTTTGTATCTTTTTCATATAAACTCCTAATAATTTTAAAAATTTATAGTACTCATAATTTACTTACAATAATATTATTTACATTTTTTTATGAAAAAATATTCGTTGATCTTAAATTCCATATATGATAACAATACAATATATCTTTATTTTTTAAATGTACTAGACTCCATAGTGTAATCTCTTTGTACTTTTGCAATTCTAATTCTATAGTCTTTAAAAATCGACTCTCTTCCTTTTTTTTGAGCAGATAAATGATCGATATTTTTTTTCCACTCTAACAAAGACTCTTCATCTTCCCAAAAAGAAAGAGAAAGTAGTTTTCCTTCATTGACTAACGATTCAAATCTCTCTATTGAAATAAATCCTTTCATTTGTATAAGTTGCTTTTTTAACATACTTGCTATTTCTAAATATTGTTCTTTTTTACCTTCATTTATTTGAACCTCAAATATCACTGAGTACATTTTTACCTTTCACTCTTTATTTGTAAGGCTCATATTATAAACCCACTTTTGTAGTTTGGACATATCTTTGTATATTTTAAAGACTTTATCAACTATCTTATCACTAAAAAAACTATCATCAATTTTGAATTCTTTATATGCAAACATAGCTGATTGCTTGGTCAAATATATATATTCCTCATCTTTATCAAAATCCAAGGGTACTCTTTTATATTTTGGTTCAGGAATACTGTAACCTTTTGCTCTCAACTCTTCAAGGATTACATGTAAAGTTTCTCTATGTTTTTTATTTTTGATGTATTTTCTATATGCTTTTAAGAGTGGTGGTTTAAATGCTCTTATTCCAGTTGCTACAAAGTAACTCTCAAAATCATAGTGCATATAAAAACTACTGCTTTGCATACGATGAGCTTGACCTTGCCAAAAAAGAAGCCCAATTTTACTTTTCATAGGAGTCTTGTCTTTGCTAAATCTAACATCACGATAGATTCTAAAGAGTGAGCCCGAAACTTTAGGTTTGAAGTGGATTGTAGGAACAAGTATCTGAAGAGTTTCACCCATCTCTTGGACAAAATTTGTATTTGGGAGAAGTATATGCTTCTCCCACGTTGTGCGGTTATTTTCAAACCAAGCCTTAGTATTGTTAACTCTGAGTTGTTTTAAAAACTCTATGCCTTCTTTACTAAAACCATTAAATTGCATGTCTACTTTTTTAAAGCTTCAAAAACTTCTAAAGAGTCTAATTTTTCCCAAGGGTAATCACTCTGACCTACTTGTCCACGAGCTGCAACATCAGCGTATAGGAAAGTATCAACGCTAGGTTTATCAAGACCAAACTTCTCAGTAATCCACTTTGGAGTCAAACTAAATGTGTTTAACACGAATGCTGAAAGAGTATCATCATCCGCACTTGTAAATGTTCCAAAAGTATCTACACTTACAGAAACTGGTTTAGCAACACCGATTGCATATGAAAGTTGAACTGAACACTTCTTAGCAAGTCCAGATGCAACAATATGTTTAGCTATCCAACGTCCTGCATAAAGACCACTTCTATCTACTTTTGTGTAATCTTTACTTGATTGTGCTCCACCACCTATAGGAGAGTATCCACCAAAGCTATCTACGATTAGTTTACGTCCTGTAAGACCTGAATCATGGAGTGAACTGTGGTTTACATATCTTCCTGTTGGATTGATGTGTATGATAGTATCTTCTGGATTATATAATTCACTTGGAAGTCCTGCATCATCTATAAGACTTTTTATAAGTGTTCTTACTTCTTCAATTGGCATTGATTCCGTTGAAGGAGCAGAAACAACTATAGTATGTATTTTTTGAGGCTTACAATTTTCAAAATTCTCTTTAGACCCATAATCAACTGTAACTTGAGTTTTTATATCAACTCCAAGCTTTTGATTGTTTTTTAGTGCGTAGCTATATACTTTATCACTTAGCATACGAGCATACATAATGGCTGCTGGCATCAGCTCTTTAGTTTCACTTGAAGCAAAGCCAAACATAATTCCCTGGTCACCTGCACCTATCTCACCTGTTTCTTGATCTACACCTTGGTTGATATCTGGGCTTTGTTGATTTAAAAGTACTTGAACATCTACATCTTCAGGATAAAGGCACTGCTCTCTTGTAAAAGCTGATTTTCCATCGTAACCAATTTTAACTAGAGCTTGTTTTACTATAGCTACATAATCTGGATGATTTTTACTTGCTACTTCACCACCAACAATAACGTGCTTACCAGCTACAAAAACTTCACTTGCTACACGTGAATCTTTATCACTTATTAAAAGAGCATCTACAATGCTATCTGAGATTATATCTGCACATTTGTCAGGGTGTCCTGCACTTACTACTTCACTAGTAAAGAGGTATTGAGTTTTGTTTTCCATATTTGTTTTCCATTTCTTTGTTTTCCTGTCTCAGAAACTTTTTGTTTACACAAAAATTTTATTATTGATTGCAAAAGCAATAGATAATAAACTCTGAAAACTTGTTTTCCATTCTTTTGTTGTCCATTTTTGTTTTCCAATAAATTGAAAGGTTAAAATAAAATTTAAAAGTTTGAACCAGAGCTAATAAGCCCACCTAATTTATAAGAGATTATTTTACTCCCTTTTAGCTTATAATAACATTCCATAACGGAATTACTAAAAAGGAGAACAGAATCCCCAGCCCTAGGCTGTTTATTGCCAAATCTTTATTTAAACCACCTCTTATGGCCAAAACAGTTGCCATGGTCATTGGAGGCATTGCAATCTCTATAAAAGTAACTCTCATCCAAGTAGCACTAAAATCAAAAAATGGATAGAGTATAAGTAACATAATAAAAGGTACTAAAATCATCTTTATTCCAAGAGCAACCATACTCTCTTTAAAAAAGTTTTTAAATGCTTTTATCTCTAACTTCATACCAACTATCATAGTCACTAAAGGAATAAGTGTATACTCTAACTTTATCAATATATTTTCAAAAAAAGCAGGAAAAGTAACCCCATGAAGTAAAACAGCAGCTATAATGGCCATCAAAGGAGGTGTCATTATCATTTTGAATTTTTGCTTGATAGTTGTTTTTTCTTCTCTTCCACTTCCCCAAGCAATAAGCACCATTCCAATAGTAAGAAGTGCAACAAAACTCCCTATTTGATCATATACCAAAGGATAAACTAACTCTTTAGCTGAAAACATAGACTCTACATAAGAAAACCCTACAAAGGAGGTATTGCCAAAAATAGAAACTACCATAAAGGTTGCAAGCACTTTTCTTTTTAACCCTAGTGCTTTTCCTATAAAATAAGAAACTATAGCTGCAACAAACATAGTGAGGTAAGCAATAAAAATAACATTTAAAATAATTTCATTAAACTCAAGTTCTCGTATTTTAACAAGGGCTAAAGCGGGAAGTGAGAAGTAAATAACAAACTCGATTAAGGACTCAGATATATCATGTTTAATCATCTTAAAACCATATCCAAGTGCCACAAATATAAATACTGGCATTATGTCAGCTATCAAAACAACTCCACCTTTTTATCTTTACATGTAAAGAGTAGATTTAAAAAATCTTCTCTATTTGCCACCTGCGCACCTAAGCTTATAAGATGTTCTGTTGGCATCTGGCAATCAATAAAGTCGCCTCCATTTTTCTGCATTATCTCACATAATTCCCAAAGAGCTACTTTAGAAGCATCACTAACTTTACTAAACATAGACTCACCACAAAAGATAGAGCCTATTTGAACACCATATAGCCCACCAACAAGTTCTTCTTCTTGGTAACACTCAATACTCTTTGCATATCCTTTTACATGTAAAGATATATAAGCTTCTTTCATCTCTTGGCTTATCCAAGTATCGCTTCTTAAATCTTTACATGTAGAGATAACTTCTTCAAAGTTTGTATTATATTTTATAGTGAATTTTTTTCTTGATTTTTTTAATGATTTTGTAATTTTTAACTCATCAGGGAAAAGAAGAAGTCTTGGATTTGGTGACCACCATAGCAATGGGTCATAAGAAGAATACCAAGGAAATATTCCACTCTTATAAGCACTCAAAAGTCTTTTTTCACACAAATCTCCTCCCCAAGCCAAAAGCCCTTCATCAGTGGCTTTATATGGGTCAGGGAAGATATACTCATTGTCTAAGAGTTTAGGAATCTTGACTTCTATACTCAAACTCTAACGCTTTTTTCTTATAGTCGATTTTAACAGTTCCACCATTTTTGAGTTTACCAAAAAGTATCTCATCACTTAATGTTGTTTTTATTTCATCACTTATAACTCTTTGCATAACTCTTGCACCAAGTTCTTTAGAGTAACCTTTTTCGGCTAAATATTTTTTAGCTCTATTTGTAGCCTCGATTTTAATGTTTTTCTCTTTTAACTGCTCTTCAAGCTGAGCTAAAAGCTTCACAACAACAAAAACCATAACTTCTGTTTTTAAAGCTGAAAAATGAACTATGGCATCAAGTCTATTTCTAAATTCAGGAGCAAAGAAATCTTTTATTGCATTACTGCTTTGGTGTGTTTCTTCCTTAGTAAAACCAACTTGTGCTGCCTCTTTTGTACCAAGGTTTGAAGTCATGATAATGATTACGTTTCTAAAATCTGTTTTGTTTCCATCATTATCAGTCAAAGTTGCACTGTCAAACACTTGAAGAAGAATGTTAAGCAAATCTGG
Organism: uncultured Sulfurospirillum sp.; assembly: GCA_965306065.1. Taxonomy (GTDB): domain Bacteria; phylum Campylobacterota; class Campylobacteria; order Campylobacterales; family Sulfurospirillaceae; genus Sulfurospirillum_A. The sequence goes on from CBDLTN010000013.1 coordinate 22,940, forward strand.
ATGAGCTTTTTCTATCTCATCAAGTAAAAGAACACTATACGGATGCTTTTTTATACTCTCTGTAAGCTGTCCACCCTCTTCGTATCCAACATACCCTGGAGGAGCACCAATAAGCCTGCTTACTGTATGTTTCTCCATATACTCACTCATGTCATATCGTTCAAAATGGATACCAAGTTCTTGTGCAAGCTGTTTTGCAACTTCTGTTTTACCAACGCCTGTAGGACCGCTAAACAAAAATGAACCTACAGGACTCTCTGGATTTGAAAGTCCAGCTCTACTTCTTTTTATAGATGTTACTAAATTTTCTATAGCTTCATCTTGTCCAAATACTTTTGCTTTTAGTTTTGATTCTAAATCTCTCATCAATTCAGTCTCATCACTGCTAACAGTTCTACTTGGTATATTAGCAACACGCGCTAAAATAGATTCTATATCGTTAACACTAACTGCTTTTCTTCTTCTTTTTTGAAGGTGAAAAGAAGCCCCTACCTCATCTATAAGGTCTATCGCAGAATCTGGTAAAAACTTATCATTTATATATTTTTTTGCAAGTTCTACTGAGCTTTTTAAAACTTTTTGAGGATATTTAACCCCATGATGCTCTTCATAACGACTCTTTAATCCAAGTAAGATTTCATATGCATCTTCCATACTTGGCTCACTTATATCAAGCTTTGAAAAACGTCTACTAAGAGCTCTATCTTTGTCAAAAAAGTTTCTAAACTCACTATAAGTTGTAGCACCAATACACTTTATCTCACCTGTTGCCAATGAAGGCTTTAACAAGTTTGAAAGGTCCATAGAGCCTCCACTAGTAGCTCCTGCTCCAACTATAGTATGTATTTCATCTATAAAAAATATAGCATTTGGTTTAGCTTTGAGCTCATTTAATACATCTTTGAGTCTCTTTTCAAAATCACCTCTATACTTCGCTCCACTAAGAAGCGCACCAATATCTAGTGCATAAAGCTTTGCATCTTCAAGTATCTTTGGAGTCTCACCTTGTGCAATTTTAAGAGCAAGTCCTTCAACTATAGCAGTCTTTCCAACTCCTGCTTCTCCTACTAAGATAGGGTTGTTCTTTTTGCGGCGACATAAAACTTGCATAAGACGTTGAACTTCATCAGCTCTACCGACAAGTGGGTCTATCTTGTCTTTTTTAGCAAGCTCGACCAAGTTTATGGTATACATCTCTAATGCACTTTTTTTATCCCCACCAGTTTGTTCCTCTTTTACAGAAGGATCTTCATACTTTGTTATGACTTCTAATATGTCTAACTTCTCAACACCATATTGTTTTAAAAGCATAATACTATATGAGTGCTCTTCATCAAACATAGCCACAAGCATATCTGTCAGATTTGCTTCACTTTTTCCTGCTCCTCTTACGTGCATCATCATGCTCTCTATTACTCTTGTAAGTGATACAGTTTCAAATGGTTCAAAGTTATCTGCTTGTGTAATTTTTTCTACATTTTGAACAAAATAAGCTAACAAGTTTTGTTTTAATATCTCAACATCAATCCCACATTCTCCAAGGATATCAACAATATTTTTGTTGTGTATAAGTGCAAAAAAGATATGTTCGACTGTTATATATTCATGTTTGTTCTCTTTAGCAAAGCTAATAGCATCGCTAAATATTGAATTTAATTCTGAACTTACCATCACTCTTCCTCCATCACAGCTCTTAAAGGAAATTTACTCTTTTTTGCTGAGTTAGATACATGAGCTACTTTTGTCTCAGCTATCTCATATGTATAAACTCCGCAGAGTCCACTTCCGTTGTTATGGATACGAAGCATAATCGCATACGCATCCTCTTCACTCTTATGAAATATCCCCATAAGAGTACTTACTACAAACTCCATACTAGTATAATCGTCATTTAAAAGCATAACCTTATACATCTTTGGCTTTTTTAGTTCTATCTCTTCACTTAATTCACTTTCCAACTCATGTTCTATCATTTTGCTTTTATCTTCTCAATGTCTTTTTTGATAATATCAGTTGCTATCTCACCAATATAATACATATTATCTGGATTTGACTCATAAATATCAGTTACTTTTTGATACTTACCATCTTTTAAAACCACTTTAAATGGAACTTGTACTGCTTGTCTATAACCTATGTCTTGAGTTACAGTATTTACTATCTTATCATTATCAGGAGAGTTCACTATAAAATAATAAGCATTGAATTTTGAAGCAAAATTATCTACTACATATTGGTCTGTTACAGATTCTAGATAAGTAAAACCTATCAAAAGAACATCTTTATCATTTTGCAGTTGAAAGTCCATAAGATTTGCAGCTTCTTTTTGACATGGTACACAAAATGTTCCAAAGATATCAAGTATAAGTATTTTACTCTCATCACCTTCTAAAACAAAGCCACCATTTTTACGAAGAAGAGTTACTTTACTCCCTACAACACTTTTAAGCTCTAATCTGTCTCCATCTTTATAAACAGGTTTCTCGGCACTTCCATCTTCTACACCACAACCTACAAAAATAAAAACCAAAGCCAAACTAACTAAAACTTTCCAATAACTCATGAATATCCTTTATATTATCTTTCTATTAAATTCTATCAATATATAGTAAATATTAGCTAAATACTTACTTGTAAAAATGATTTTTCATCGCACTTTGTGCTTCACGGTTTGCTGTTCTTTTTTTAAGATCTTCTCTTTTATCATGAAGCTTTTTACCACGTGCCAAAGCTATCTTTACCTTCACAAAGTTTTTGTGATTAAAATATAAACTTGTTGGCACTATACTTAGTCCATCTTTTGTTGTTTTTTCAAACAACTTTGCTATCTCTTTGTCATGTAAAAGAAGCTTTCTATCACGTCTCTCATCTGGTCTATAGTGAGAATGTGTAGTTTCTAGGTTTGAGATGTGCATATTAAACAAAAATGCCTCACCCTTGATAATCTTCACAAAAGAGTCTTTTAGATTGACTCTTCCCATTCTTATTGCTTTTACTTCACTACCTTTTAAAACCAAACCAGCTTCATAAGAATCTAATATCTCATAATCATGATACGCTTTTTTGTTTTTTGCTATTGTTTCACCCATGTTAATTTTCCAACTTTATTTTTATAGTTCTATTATATCAAACCAATCCTAATTCTTTGGATAAGTCTTTGATAAGCTTTGAAAATGGCTTCTTAGACAAGTCTTCATTTTCATCAATAAGATTAAAAATATCTTTTTTAATTTGACTAAAAGGTATGCCTGTTAAGCCTTCTAACTCTTTTAGTCTACTCTCAGGATAAAGTTCTGCTTTTTGTATCATCTCGTAAACTATATCTTTATGTGCTTTATATCGTTCGTTTAGTTTAAATACTTCAACGTACTTATCATACTTATTTGTATAATACTCTTTTAATTCAATGTCTATATCTTCTTTACTGTTTACATGTAAATCATTACACGACTTGTCTAAATATAGTTTAAATTTTACTTTTTTATCAAAATCAAAACTTTCACTGTTTGGTGGAAATAAATCAATCTTCTCTACTTTTTTTAACTTAGAGTTACATGTATAACAACTAGGAATTAAATTATATATAGATAATGCTAAATATGGATAACTTCCTTTGTCATAATAATGGTCTAATGTAAATTCATTTTTATATTCTATTTCACTTACTTTATATTCATTTACAAAATGAATATTACAAAAGTAGCAAGTTCTAGTTTGAAGACTGTTTTCAAAAAATCTTGAAATTGGCTTTTGAAATTTGTTTTCATATTTAAAAACGTCTTTTAGTTTCTCTTTAGCTTCATATATAAACTTCTTTTTGTCATCATTAGTGTTAAATTTGATACTAGATTGTTCAATGATTCTTTGTTCTATTTTATTTATTAAACACTTAAGATTCTCAGGGGGAACAAAAACAATTTCACTAAAAGATACATCATAAAATATAACATTATAAGGATATGTTTGTTTTAAATTATCAAATTCTTTTTTTACGGTTTTAGCACTTTTACCATTTCCAAATTTAGTAGAAAATAAAGCTCTTGCATATTTGCATTCTAACTCTTTTTTAGAAACATTATATTTTAAATTTACCACTAAAGGTTCTTTTTTAAGTCTTGAAGTCTTTTTATCTCGTTATCTAAAAATTGATTTTTGCCATAAAATATAATCTCTAATTCATCTAAATAATTTTTTATAATAGTCTTTAAAAAAGGTTCTCCTATAATCTTTTGAATATATTTAAAGTTTTCTATTTGTTTATCATATTCTTCCAGAAATTCATCTTTAGGATTTTCACTTTTTTTTACTTTCTCATAAAATTCTTTAATTTTGTTTATCTTACCCTTTGCAAACTCACCCATAAGTCCATCTTCCATAAAAAAACCATGAAAAAGAAAATTATTTATGTTTGCTCCAAATATTTGTTCTATTTAAATGCTATTGCTTATATTTTTGCATTTTCCATTGTTTAATCTTTCCAAAAAAATAATATTTTCTTTTGGTAAATCTGATATTACAAATGGGGAATGTGTAATTGGTAGAAAATGAACAAGAATTTCTTTACCTTTTATAATATTTTCCAAACTTTTGATTAAGAAATTCATTATATTCTTTTGCCATTTTGGATGCAATGCAGTTTCAATTTCATCAATGATTATATTAAAAGTCTTTTTTTTATTTTCTCTTATTATAGATATTAATTGTTTATATATTAAAGCAAAATAACCTATAAATATTTTATGTCCTCCACTTAAATCTCTATATGAAATATTTTTTTCATTAGTAAGATCGATTGTAACAAGGCGTTCAAATATAGGCAAATATAGTAAATCTTCTTCATTAAGTTCGGATATTTTTATTTTTCTATTCTGTCCATTAAAATTTTTATTTTTTAAACATTTTTCAAAATTTTCTTTATCGAAAGTTTTCAATAGTGTTTTATTTTGATTTTTATTATAAAATTCTTTTAGTATTTTAATTTCTTTTTCAAAATTTTCATATTTACTATTTTTCTTATATCTTGTATCACTCAGTTTTATTTCATCAAATTTTTCTAACTTCAAATTATTTAAAATTTTATTGTCAATGTACTTATATAAAAAAACTGACTTACCCATCATAATTGATTCAAATGATATTGAAGAGATTTTAGAAATAAATCCTGGTCCACTACCACGATATTCTACAGAAGGTTCTATAGCAAAATTTTTTTTATAATTTTCATATGAATTCAAAATATTATTAGTTAAAGAAAAATCTGTAAATTGAAAAAACATAGCATCATTTACAATCTTTTTATTATCATTTTCATATAAATAATACTGTCTTATGGGATTTTCAATTTTATGAATATTGTCTTTATATAAAACTAACTGTCCTTTTATATCTACAATAAAAAAAAATGCTACGTCTGCTGATTTATTATAGTCTTTATTAAAAACTTTTTTCATTAGAAATAGTATAACACTACTCTTTCCACTCCCATTTTCACCAACAATAGCAGTTACATTTATATTCTTTGGAAAGATACTAACATAATCTTTATTTTCATTAATATTAAGTTTTTTTGAATTTTCATCATATTTACATGTAAACCTTGGAGAGAAGTTAAAACCTTGGTTTTCTATATTCTTATATTTTTCTATCCAAAGATAAACAAATTCCATATTTAGCTATTTTCTACTTTAAAAAAACTACTTCCACTACCACTAAAGTACCAATCTTTTTTTCTATACTCTTCTAACTTGCTATAAACACTCAAAGATGCTCCAAAAAGATCGTTTAGGGTTATGTCATCATAAGTGTTTAAAAGCTCCTGTGAGCTCATTTTGGACATCTTTGTGGCTAAGTCTATATCAACCTTGTAGTTATCTCTAAAAGCTCTATAAACAGCTCCTGTATCACACTTAACATTAGGTGTATAAGTCTTTACATATAAAGGAACTTCAGTGAACTCTTTTACAACTTCACCTATGCCGCTTACATTTGCGCTATTGTAGCCATAGACAAAAAACGGAACATCAGCTCCAACTTCTAAACCTATATCTGCTAACTGTTCATTTGACAAGCCTAGATTTGCTTCTTTATTTATCATATGCAAAAAGGTTGCCGCGTCACTACTACCACCGCCAAGACCAGCAAAAGAAGGGATGTTTTTCTTTACATGTAAAGCTTTACATGTAAAGAACTCTTTTAACTCTTTTTCATAACCTGCTTTACATGTAGATAGGTATGCTTTGTAGATTGTATTTGAGCTTAAATCACATCCAAACTTCCCATGAAGTTCAAACTCATCGTTTGTTTCTTTGGTCTTAAACTCCATCTCATCATAAAGATTTTTTACCAAAATAAAACGAGAAAGAAGCTCATGATAATTATCTCGTTTGCCAACTATCTTTAAAAAGATATTGACTTTAGCATAAGCGTTGTATATCATTTTTTCTTTATCTTTTTACTCAAACCTTTGATAGCTGTTATATCTTGTTCAATGCTTTGTGCTTCAATGTTGGCTTTTTTTATCTCTTCTTCTAACTCTTCACGAAGTATTAGCATGTCATTTGGTGCATCAAATCCTATACGAACTACACCTTTGGATATATCTATAACTCTTACTGTTATCTTCTCATCCAAAACAACTGCCTCACCTATCTTCCTTGATAGTATTAACATAATTTAACCTTATTTAGTATGTATTGTACTCTTTCTTCATCTTTTGTTATTTCAACCAAACTCAACTCGTCTTTTAAGACTATTTTATAAAGACCCGCTTCTTTGTTCTTAAAATCTTTTACAAAGACTTTTCTTCCTAGTTCTATATCTTCTATATCGCCCAAATACTCATTATCTTCTATTTCTATAAAATCAAGTGGATTTAGAGCTCTCTCATCTTCATAAACAAACTCTCCCTCACTTAAACGCTCCAATGCACTCAAACAACCATCAAAACCAAATTTGTTAGCTATGATTTGCCCCATACTTCTTATATAACCACCTTCGCTGATAGTTATCTCAAAAGTTAAAAATGGATGCATATAGTGGAGGATTTTAAAATCATATATAGTACTTTTAATAGCATTTAATTCAAACTCTTTGTTTTCACGAGCTAAGGCATAAGCACGTTTACCATCAACCTTCTTAGCACAATATTTTGGAGGAAGATACTCGATTTCACCACTCATACTCTCTTCAATAATCTTCAATGAACTTGGAGCAAAAGGTATCATTTCTACTACTTTTTCAACTTTTTCAATATCAAGTGTAGGACTTGAGGCTCCTAGCCACAATGTTGCACGGTATGATTTTTTCTTTTTATTTAAAAAACGAAACAGTTTTGTATACTGTCCAAAAGCGACTATAAGAGCCCCCTTTGCAAAAGGGTCAAGTGTCCCTGAAAAGCCAGCTTTTTTTACCCCGTACTTGCGTTTGATTCTTCCTAGAAACCTATTTGATGACATACCTGTTGGTTTATTTGTTACAAAAAGCCTATTCATTAAATCTTCTCAACAAAAGAAGCAAGAATATCTCTTTTAGTGCCTGAAAAATTTATCTTGAGCTTAAATTCACGTTTAACCTTGCTTATCTCGAAAATACGTCCTATACCAAATATCTTATGTTTTACTAAGTCACCTTTTCTATAAGATGTTGTTTTCTCCAACACAAGTGAGCCTTGACAAACTCCTGATTCTTTTAAAAATCTACTTTTAGAAAGCTCTGTTCTTCTTCCTTTGTAAAACCTGCTCTCAGAGTAACTAAGGGTTAATTCCTCTTTGGCTCTTGTGATTGCAACGTAACCTAGTCTTCTCTCTTCTTCGATGTCACTTCCATCTCCGACAAGAGGTAAAAAACCCTCTTCCATACCGATAACAAATAGATAATCAAATTCCAACCCCTTACTAGCATGAATACTCATGATTGAGATGTTTTCAGCATCTATACCATCTTGTTCACTTTGAAGTGCTAAATCATTTAAAAATTCATCTATACTCATCTCAGGATTTTGTTTTACAAGGTCTCTAAAAAGACCATAAAATTCATCTATATTTGAAACACGTTCTAGTGAATCTGGAAGCTGGTCATAGTACTTTTTAATACCAAAAAGATTTTCTAACTCATCTATTATGTTATATGTAGCTTCATTTGATATTTTTATAAGTTGTTCTAGGTTTTCACTAAAGTCTACAAGTGCGTTATAGCATTTTTTACTTACCATCTCTTTGAGTTCATCACGTTTTTTTGTAATATATCCGTAAATCGATAGCTGATTTTCGTATGCACCCTTTAATATCTTATCAATAGTCACTTTACCTCCTAAGATAAGAGGTTAAATCTTTTATCTCAGTTCTTTCATAGAACTTTACACCACCAACCATATTATATGGAATACCTACACGATTTAATCCCTCTTCAAGTGAACGACTCAGTGCATTTATACGGTAAAGTACAGCTATATCTTTAGGACTTACTCCTTTATCGATAAGTACTTTTATCCTTTTGGCTATGATAGTAGATTCATTTTTTTCATCATGAGACTCTATAGTAGCTATAGTAGTTCCCTCACCTTTTGTACTTTTTAAAACTTTTCCTAAACGTGAACGATTGTGCTCTATCAGCTCATTTGCTGCTTTTAATATGTTTGTTGTAGAGCGATAATTGTTTTCTAGTTTTATTATTTTAGTGTTATTAAACTCTTCTTTGAAATCTAAAATATTTTTTATATTTGCTCCACGCCAACCGTAAATACTTTGGTCATCATCGCCAACAACACATATGTTTTCATGAGTAGAACAAATTTTACGAATAAGTCTATATTGAAGGTCATTTGTATCTTGGTACTCATCAACCATGATGTATTGATATCTCTGACTCGTCTCTTTACACAAATCTTCGTTTTGGTCTAAGATTTTATATGGAAGAACCAACAAGTCATCAAAATCAACTAAGTTGTTATCCACTATATACTTCTCATACTGCTCATATATTTGAGCTATTTTTTTATAATTTGGAAGTTCAGCTTGTTCCCAAGCAAGACTTGGGTCAATCAAAGAGTTTTTGTATCTTGAAATCTCGTTTGCAATTAAACCTACAGGCATATCTATACCAAAACTCTTTATGATTCTTTTTTTATCATCAGTATCTATGACAACAAAACTGTTTCTTCTACCAATTTTTTCCATATTGAATTTTAAAAACAACAATCCAAACTTGTGAAAGGTACAAAGAAGTGGTGGGTAAGTTTTATCATCAATCAAGCTCAAAGCACGATCACGCATCTCTGTTGCTGCTTTATTTGTAAAAGTAAGAGTCAAGATGCTAGAAGCTGGAATACCTTGAGCAAGAAGATATGCAAGTCTTGAAGTGATTGTTTTTGTCTTACCACTTCCTGCACCTGCTAGTATTAGAACTGGTCCATCTATGGTTTTAACTGCCTCTTGCTGCGCGTTATTAAGTGATTCTAGTATCTTTTCCATCTTCTCTTCTTTAGTTTATAAATATAATAGTATAGATTATATCTAAAAAAATTTGATATAAAGTTTAATGAAATATCGCCTTGTAATTATTATTATAATTGGTTATAATACTGTAAAATTCAGAAGGATGCCGTGTGCTAAGAGACTTTAACAAAGTAGAAACATTTTTGACAGTAGTAAAAGAAAAAAGTTTTTCAAAAGCTTCAAAAAAACTAGGTATTAGTCAGCCTGCAGTTACTCAACAAATGAAGATTTTAGAAGACTATTTGGATACAAAAATAGTAGATAGAAAGAAAAATGGAATCAAACTTACTAAAGCAGGAGAACAGTTTTATAAAGTAGTTACTAAACTTGAAAAAAGCATATCAAATGCAGAAAAAGAAGTTATCAAAATCATCAACAAAGAGTTGATTTTTATCCTTGGTGCATCCTTTATGATAGGTAACTATATCTTACCTGATTTTTTAACAGAGATTCAAGATGCAATAAAAAACGATGTAATGATAAAAGTAGATGATTCAGAAAAAATAACAGAAGAATTAATCGATAAAAAAATAGACCTTGCTCTTTTAGAGTCACCTATCTTTCAAGATGGTATTATCTATAGAGAGT